>JASGME010000021.1 GCA_030156615.1 Candidatus Woesearchaeota archaeon
TCTACTTATAGATAAATCTCCTTCTATGTTATCCTTTCTCTTAACTTCAGGATTCCAAGGATCCGAAGTTGAATAATATCCTACCATTTTTCAGTTTCTTATTAATTTCATGAATTATACTTTCTTATTTCATTAAGTATTGATTTTGAGGTTTGAAGCAGCATTACTGCTCTCTCACTTGGTATATAATTTTGATTCGTTCCTTCAAGTTTTTCTTCAAGAGTTGAAATCACATTTAGCTCGTTTTCTGATAGCTTTCCTTCTCTGCTTGCTTGACTTAAAGATTTGGCAGTTTCATAAACATTCTGCATAGTAGTTAAACTGATATTATACAAACTGTTTTCTTCGTTAGACTTATATAAATTTGCTAAAGGGCGAGATTCGTAATTTAATGTTAATTCTTCCTCAATTTTTTTCTTCTCCTCTGATTCGCCTTCATCCAAGCTTTCTCCTTCAGAGTTTTCTTCTCTATTATGCAATTCCATTTCTTTAATCATCTCTTCTATTTCTTTTTCTTTCTTCAACTGATTGCTCTTTTCTTCTATTTCTTTCAAAATCTTTTGTAATTCTTCCTCTTTTTGTTTTCTTTCCTCTTCCAGTTTCTTTATAACATCCTCTCTTAAATCCGTCATATTTACCAATGCACCATGCCGTGGGTTTTTTTGAAAATCAAATAGCTCTTTCCAATTGGGACGCTGGCTGTCTTCAATGCTGATTTCCAATTATCCTTCTCTTTCTCTTTTTCAAAGTTCTTATTAATACCTTTGAATGGATCTGCATTCGTAATTGGGGAAAGAATCTTTCCGAAGCCCTTGAAAAGTTCTGTAAATGGTTCAAATGGATTTCCTATTCCTGCGCTTTCCTTCTTTTGCTTTTCCTCTTTTGTCTTTTCTTTATTTGCTCCTTCAGCCTCTTCAATGTATTTCTTTACATCACCACCTAATTCGTCCATTGCTTTGCTTATTGTTTCATTTAATGCACCTAATATCTCAAAATCTTCTTCTCGTCTCATATTAATGTAATTCTCAAGTTGTTTGTCATCCCACACATAACCTCTAAGAGTTACCTCAACACTTCCAATATGCAAAGGCCCTCTTTGAAATCCTTCCTCCTGAAAAGACATAGTTGGCTTAGTTCTATAATAAAAATGGAGGAGAACACAGGCATTATATCCTTTAACTTTATTGTAGGCAATTGTTTCAATCTCAACTATTGAGGTGTCAAAAGCACTCACGATATCTGCACTATCCATCTTCGCTATGTCTGAGGAAAGTCTCTTTATATTCCTTAAGTATGGTCTAACCCAGTCCATATACAGCTTTATTGTGTTATAATGTTGATAAAGGTATTGAATAGTGAATTTTCTCCTTGCTGAAAGTTCTTTTTCTGTATTCTTTCGCCATGTTACATAACTCTTAAGCTTTCTCTTTAGAACTCTCTTCAGGTGGTCATTGAATTCCATCTTATCTACTATTTCATCTACATCATCATTTTCTCCAACAAATGTTGAGAAAAACAAATCTGGGAGAACTGCAAAACCTACCTGTTGTGCCATTCCATATACAGATGCTGGGTTTTTTGAGCCTCCCTCAACCATATCAATCCAGATTCCTTTTAGGGTTACATCTGCGGCTTCTTTTCCTTCCTTAGATTCTTTATATAATTCAAGTCTTTCATCTATAATCCTAAGTTCCCTTACAATCTGAAACATGTCTTTAACCATCTTTCCTATTGAGGCAAGAAATTGGGAAACCTTATCCTGCTGGATTCCAAGCCTCTGAGAGGCAACACCGAAGAATGCAGAATGCTCGCTTGCAGCAAAAGAATCTATAGTTTTCTTCGTGAAAGGAAGACTAAAATCTATCTGCATAGTTCTCATAAACCAATAATATATCTCCTCAATTGACTGAGAAAATGATTCATGAGTTATTCTTAATGTAGGCAGGTTAGGCTTTGGATAGCCGCTCTTTGCAAAAACACCTCTTTGAATTTCTATCTCCTCAATATCTGCGATTTCGCTCAACTTATCTGAATTTTCATCAAGAAATTGTTCCCAAGATTTTATTCCTTCTGCTAACTTTTCTTTGTAAATCGATTTATACTTGTCTGAAACAAAGCCATATCTAGCGAGAAGTTTATCTGAGACCATATGTTTAAAAAGATATAAATCTTTTATTAAACTTTTCCTTTTATTTGTTGAAAAGAAGAAATCTTTTTAATAACCTATCATTCATTAGTTTTGATGGAAGCATATATTGATTCAAATATTGACATAGATTCTGAATATATTGAAGGTCAGCAGTCAATAATAGTAAGCTTTGCAGGTTGTAATTTCAATTGCCCTTTCTGTTTTGTTCCTCAATATTTGGAATTTAGCAACGAGTATCTAAATGATTTAAAAGTCATAAAATCGGAGATAGAAAGGATATCTCAAAATGCAAATAATATTGTTTTTACCGGCGGAGAGCCAACTCTGCAGAGACTTGCTTTGGGAAATCTTTGTCGTTTTTCAAGAAATTTTAATCTTTCAACATGGATTCATACAAATGCTTCAAAACCTAATGTTTTGAGATATCTTTTGATGAATCAATTATGCGATAATTTTATAATAGATATAAAATCGCCTCTTGAAGAGGATATCTTTCAGAGAACAACGAAATCTGCCAATTTCTTCATGCAATCATCAGAAATCATAAGCAATATTAAAAAATCCTTGGAGCTTCTATATACTTATCTCCCCAGCATTAGCGTTGAATTCAGGACTACGATTTTCCCTGGTGTGATGCAGGATGAGCATCATCTTGAAGAGATAGCCAAAACTATTTCAAGACTTCATCCGATTTGGATAATTCAAAACTTCAAATATGATGAAGAAGAGGGAATTCTAAACAAGGCTTTATTAAAGAGCATAAAAGAAAGAATTCCTTCTTATAAATATTTAGAAGGAATTAAAGAGAACCTTCAGCGTCGTTTTCCACAGATAATGATTGAAATCAGATAAGATGACAAGGCATAAAAGAAAATAGATTAAAATTCATCTAATTCTTCAAGTTCTTTTAGATAGCCTTTCCTTCTAAGCCATTCAGCCTGACCTCTAGAATATTTATATACAATATCGCCTTTTTCGTCTCCACCAAACTCCCAAGGCTCTACAATAACAAAATCTCCCGGTCTAACCCAAAGGCTTCTTTTAAGTCTTCCGGGAATTCTGCATATTCTGGTCTTTCCGTCAAGGCATCTAACCTTGTTTCTTGAGCCTCCAAGTCTTTCCTGAAGAATTCCTATTACTTCTTTTCCTCTTGGAAGCCTTACTCTAACATACTCTTGATTTTGATTATTTCCTTTTTTCTTATAGTCCATGTTAGTCACAGCAGTTTAAAATTTTTCATCAATCTTATATCCAAGAAGAGCACCTCATTTATAAAGCTTTCTCTCGTTTATTTCTCTTTTTAGTTTCTGTTTTTTGTTGAAATCCTTTAACTCTGTTTTCCAAAGAAATTAACTCTTCAATACGTTTTATTTCTTGTTTCTTGACCAAATCGAGTTCTTCTTTTAATCTTTTTATCTCGTTTTCCTTTTGGGAAATCTGTCTTCTTAGTGTAATTATCTTTTTAGCTAAATAATCCTTTGACTTTAATGCCTTTCTCTTTTTAGAGTATTTTTCCATTTTTAAGCTATGCTCAATAGAAATAATTAATGCATTAATATAAAAATATTTGTTAAAAGGGCCATGAAAAATTAAAAATGCAAATCTGACTTTTTATAGAAATCTTTTTATAAAACATATCAAAACTAATAAGAGCTCTTTAGTGGAGTTGATACAAATGACAAAGAGAATAATAACCTCTGAGAGCGTAACAGAGGGACATCCAGACAAGGTTTGTGATCTGATTTCTGATTCTATCTTAGACGAGCTATTGAAGAAAGATATAGATAGTCATGTTGCCGTGGAAACATTAGCAACTCGCGGAATGGTGCTTGTGGCAGGTGAGGTAACGAGCAATGCCTATATAGATGTGCAGAAGGTCATAAGAGATACTATAAAGAAGATTGGATACGATAATAGCGAGAAGGGATTTGATTATGATAGCATAGCAGTCCTAACGGCAATTCATCCTCAATCATCGGATATTGCTCTCGGTGTAAACAAGAAAAATGAAGATGAGCAGGGAGCAGGAGATCAGGGGATGGTTTATGGCTATGCAACAGACGAAACAAAGGAGATGATGCCATTGCCAACCATAATTGCCCATAAACTCGCCATGCGCCTAGCTTATGTCAGAAAAAAAGGAATTCTTCCATACCTAGGACCAGATGGAAAGAGCGAGGTTGCTGTTGAATACGATAATGATAAGGTTAAAAGAGTACATTCTGTTGTTATTGCTTGCCAGCATAGTAGCAGGGTTGAGATGAAGAAATTAAGAAAGGATGTTGAGCAAAAGGTAATAAAACCTGTTCTTGGCAAATTAATGGATAAGAATACAGAAGTATATATTAATGCTACTGGCAGATTCACCATTGGAGGTCCTGCAGCAGATACAGGACTTACTGGCAGGAAAATCATTGTTGATACATATGGAGGGATAGGCAGACATGGAGGGGGAGCATTCTCTGGCAAAGATCCGAGCAAGGTAGATAGAAGCGGAGCTTATATGGCAAGATATATTGCAAAAAATATAGTAGCAGCAAAGCTGGCAAAGAAATGTGAGATAGAGATTGCTTATGCCATAGGAATGGCTAAACCATTAGGAATTTACATTGATACCTTTGGAACATCAACAGTTGATGAGGAAAGAATAGCAGAGGCAGTAGAAGCTCTTTTCCCATTATCACCTGCTAAAATAATAAAGAAATTAGATTTGAAGAGACCAATATATCATAAGACTGCAGCTTATGGCCATTTTGGAAGAAACGACCCTGATTTCTCTTGGGAAAAAACAGATATGGTTAAGCCATTGAGGGAGTATTTAGGATTAGACTAAGATTAATTGACAGAGTTATCAATGTTTGAAATTATCTCTTTTAGATCTTCTATGCCTTTTTCTAAAATAGTTATTGATTGATTGTAAAGTTTTCTCTCTGTTCTGATAGATAAGTCTATTAAATTGTTATTTAGAGGGATGATTCTCTGCGAAACTATGAATTCTGTGTCTCCAAAGTTATATGCATAGTCTATCCAGATGATTTCACCTAAGTTTTGCCTAGATATTTGTCTAAATGACTTATATGCTTTCATATTTCTGTTGAGAAAATCAACAAGATATTGATCTAAAGGAAGAGAAGATAAAGATAAGGTAATTATGGTAGGAGATGCGTTTTCTTCAATTTTTGTGAAGCTAAATCCGTTTTCAATCCGCCTTTTGCTAAATCCTTCAAATGTTAAACCTTCAAAGTCATCTATATTTAATGAATAGCTATTATCTTTACTCTTATTTTCGATGGCTTTTGGTTCGTTTGATAAAATCAGGATAATTAATGCGATGACTGCTGCAACAATAATTAAAGAAATTATCAACTTGTAATTTAATCCTTTTGAGACTATTTTTTCTGCATCGCTTTCGCTTATTCCTTTTCTTCTTAGGGCGTATTTAAGTTGATTTTTGCTATATCCCTCATTGGATTTTTTCTTTGCCCATTGTCTCAATCTTTTAATCTCTTCTTTTTTATCCATTTTCTGTTTAAATAAATACCCTATGATAATTCTTCTCAAAAGCAGTATAAATAGTTTTTGATAGTTCTGATTTATTAATCAGAAGTCTTCTTAGAATCAATGCCTATGAATCCACGAACCAGCCACCAGAAAGAATCCCAAGAATGAGGTTCAAGTTCAATATAAGAAAGCTTGTTGTTTTCCAAGCAATCTTTAATATAACCAACAATATCATCTTCAGGAAAACCCTTCTCGCCATACTTTTCATAATCCTTTTCTAAAAGTGTTACTCCAGTCCAGAAATAGCTGCCTTTTATATGTGCATCAGGATTTGCGACAATAGATAAATTATTGCCAGTTTCTTTGTTATATGCTTCAACCTTTCTTTCAACGCTTCCATTGAAATATATGGAAAGAGGCCATGGAAAGCTTGTGTTCACTTCTAAGGCATCAACTAAGCCATCTGGATAATAATCAATCGTTTTATCTGTTCCTAATCCAGCTCCCATCTTTCCTGCAGCAGGATGAGGTACTATAACTACTACATTCTTATCTGCACAGCTTTTGATTGTTTCATCAACACCTTGCCAAGATTCTGGAATATATTCGCCAATAACGACTAAATGAACATCATTTCCTTCATCATCAAGCATGCTTACTTCCTCTCCTTTTGGAAAGTAACATTCATCATTCTTTCCATCTTTATCAGCGTCTTTATCCCAAGATGCTTTTACAGTATAAGAATTGATTGGCTTAAATTCAATTTCTTCTAGAGCTTCTGGAATTTCATCAGTGGATGTAGCATAATCATAAAGTTGTTCAAAAGCTTCAGCATTATCATGATCAGTAATAATCCAGATCTCATATCCATTCTCAAGACATCCTTTTACAATGTCTTCTAAGGGTGTCTCGCAATCAAGAGAATATTCAGAATGGGAATGATTCGCACTGATTACATATTCCTGCTTTATTTCAGGGATTTTCTTCATATACTCTTTCTGGATATTTTGATATACTTTACCTCCCGCATAAACAGATAAAAGACCGATGCCTGCAGCAGTTCCTAAACCCAATAGAGAATAGCCTATTATCTTACCTAAACGAGAGAAAGGATTCTTTTTTCTGTTATTTTTTTGATTATTATTTCCTTTTTCTACAATTTTTTCCAAATCTTGATTTTTGGACATAATAATAAGAATTATGATTAAGTTTTTTAATATTTTGATGATTATTTTTGTGATTTACGAAGAATCTCAAGAAAAAATGAATAAAATTTTATAACAAATATAAATATTTAAATATCTTTAAATAAGTTAAATATTAAGATTAAGCATTTGGAAAATACAATCTTGAAGATTTTAAGAAAAAAATATTCAAAAAAGGTGAAATAAAATGAAGAATGTTGTCCTTTTAATTGGTTTATTTATTGTAACTCTTATGCTCAGCTCATGTAGTGAGAATTACAATGGATTGGTTGAAAATGAGAGTAATAAAACTTCTGACATTGATGAAGAAATAAATGAAGAATTAGTAAGAGATGGATACGAAGACAGAGTCAGGATTGATGGTTTCAGCGTAATTGAATGTAATGCAGGTAAGGAAAAAACACCTACTATTGTGATTCAAAGCATTGATGGAGAAAGCTTAGGAGATTCAGCAAGCATTCCTTTTGCAGTGTGCATAGGAGCTGGTGAAAGAAGAACTGGAGGTTATCAACTTGAATTGAAAGAGATAAGTGTTAATAAAGAGCTAAATGAATTATACATTGATTTATTCTTAAGAACTCCTTCTAAAGATGAAATGGTTACGCAGGCAATTACATATCCTTCAATAGGTATTGGGATTTTTGAGTCTCTGGATGAAGGACAATGGGATGTTTATGCATCTATAAATGACAAGTTAGTTAAAAAAGAATTAGAGATTGGTTCTTAGCCTCCTACAAATCCTTCAATAGCATTGCTGACGAATTCAGGTAGGAAGACGAAATAAAGTATCAGTAGCACTAAAACTATGATTAATTTAATTATCAATGAGACTAGAGCATTTGATGCTGATGATTCTTGTTTTTGTTTTGGTTCTTTTTTGACAGGTTTTTTATCCTTTTTAATCTCTTCCTTGTCATATGAAGATGAAGATTCTGAAGAAACCGGAGTTGTTGATGGAACAGAGCTTTGAGTTAATCTAATTATCTCAACTGGTGTAATCTCTCGGAGATTTCCTAACCCTGTGTCTTCATAAAGTTTAAGAGAAGGGTTATTCTCTCTCTGAATGTAGTCTATTGCTACTTTTAGGTCATCAAAATATTTGTATCTTTTATGATCTGTAACTACATATGACATATTCATTTTTGCGGGAAGATTATTTATAAATCTTTCCCAAAGGTTAAGATTTTTAGGTTGATTTTTTGAGATATTTTATCCGCTTCTTCCTGCCACTGCTTTAACATTTCTTTTCTGAAGACAATATTGCCGTTTATCATTGTAAATTCAACTGGTGAGTTGAATGAATAAACAAGATTGCTAATAATATTCTTATCGTTTAAAGGCTGGAGCTCAATTTCTTTTGCATTGATAGCAAATAAATCTGCTAATTTCCCTTCTTCAATTGAGCCATTGTTGAATCCTGTTGCCTTTGCTCCATTCAGTGTGGCTGAATCTAAGGTATCCTGAGCTTTAACCAGAGAAGCATCCCAATGATTATTCTTATTTAATAAGGCCATTGTCTTCATTTCGTCAAATAGATTTAGAGAATTGTTGCTTGCTGCACTATCTGTGCCGAGTGCAATACAAACCTCTTTTTCTTTATAGTTTGAAAAGGGGAAGAAGGCATGTGAAGCAAGTTTCATATTTGAAATTGGATTATGGACAACGGTTGCATTTCTCTCTTTAAGGATATTTATTTCATTAGAAGTTATCCAACCACAATGAGCTAATATTGAATCTTGAAGAAAGCCAATGCTATCAAGATATTCTATAACATATTTTTTATTTTTTTGATAGCAATCAAAAACTTCGTGTCTTGTTTCTGCTGCATGCATATTAATTCTAAGGTTTCTCTTTTTGGCATAATCCATAATTTCTCTTAAATTCTCTTCCGAATTCGCATATATCGCGTATGGATCTGCAACGACTTTAAACAATTCATCCTGCTTTTTTATTAAAACATCGTTTTCTTCCATTCTATTTTTCAAATTGCTTCCCTCAAGAACTCTTCCTGAAACTAAGCGAATTCCATATTCATGGGAAGCAAGAATCGTTGCTTCGGGGAAGAAATATGTATCAATAAATGCGACGATGCCCTTTGAAAGCATTTCCATTATGCTTAACTTAGCTCCTGAATAGACTAGGTCATAGCTAAGTTTTTCTTCTAAATGATTTATCTTTCTTAGCCAATCAAAGAGTTCATCATCGTCATATAGGCCTCGAAAGATAGTCATTCCTGCATGAGCATGAGCATTAGTAAATCCTGGGATAATTATTTTATCAGAGCAGTCTATAATCTCATCTGATTGGTTCAAAAGTTTTCCAATGCGTTTGATTTCTTTTCCCTCTATGAGGATGTCTAAATCTTTCAAAACAGATCTTTCTTTATCCTGAGTTATAATGTATTTGCAATTCTTAAGTATCATTTTCTCTTTTTTTCAAAAGAACGGACTTTGCTTTTAAATAATGTTGGTTTTCGCTTTCACTAACGATTCTTTTTGAGGTTAGTTTTATTCTAAGT
>JASGME010000022.1 GCA_030156615.1 Candidatus Woesearchaeota archaeon
TATTACGAATGAAAGTTTTAATGAAACAATTGAAGAAATAAGCAATGAAACTGTAAATGAAACAACCCCTGAACAAGAAAATATAACTGAAAATTTAACCATAAATAAAACGATTAATGAAACTGTTGAAGGGATAAATCAAACTTTAAACCAAACAATTAACGAAACCATCAATGAATCAATCAATGAAACGATTAATGAAACGACTGATTCAGGAAGAGAAGAATTTGATAATGATAGCATAGAGATTAACGAAACAATAGAAGAGATTTCATTGGAAAAAGAAACTGAAGAAGAGAAGATCATTGAAGAACTAACAACAGAACAGATTGATTTAGGAGATATATCAGATGAGATTAATTCTTTGTTCATTAGCAATAATAATACGCTTATTGTAGAAATTTATAATGAATTAATTGAGACGCTTAACAATCACAATTTAACAGATTCAAATAAAAGATACTTTATTGAAACAAGATTCATAGCAAACGGATTCAGCTACAATATTTCAAAGACAATAAAAGATAATTTCACAGATGAATTTGTTTTAGAGATTGAAAATCCATATCATCACGACTTCACAAATCTCTCGCTAATAGTTAATCTTACAACAGAAAAAAGAGAGATAGGCTGCAGGAACCCCCTTGAGATTTTAGAAAGAAATAACAGCATCAGCAAAATTCAGATTAATGAAATCAACTTGCCTAGAAGAGATTCCATAAGAATTGAAATAATTGCTTCTTCGCCCACATTTGATTACGAAGTTGATAATTTAGATGCAATGGCTAAAATTCTTATTACTAGAAGAGAAGGTGACAAATTCTTCATTGATTATATGCTTAAAGATTCAAATACTAGCCTTAATCTAAGCTCTGATATAGTTGCATCTTGTGGAGCCTCAGATAATAAAATAGAATGGCTAAATGATAAACAGGATAATAGATTAACATTCGATGCATCTGATTGCAATTCAACAATACTAATAGAAGTCTCTAAAAAGAACATTACAGGAGTTTGGATTGAACATAAGGGATATAGGGAATACATTGATTTGTCTGATAGAATCATCATAAATCCTGAAGAAATCTTTTTAAGAGGGAATTGCGTTGAATGTCTTAGCAAAAATGTATGCGATCCACTTACAATATGTCCTCAAAGCAACTCAGGATTGTATGGCTGGGATTTTGTAGCAGATATGATTTTCAATATAAGCACATTTGAAACAAATGATAAAGGGATAGAAAAGGCAGAACTTTGTCTCTTTAATACATACGCCTCTACGAATCAAGAGATTAACGCATACATTACATCAGAAGAGAATAGCTCCTGCCAGCCTCTATATGAAAATATAAGGACTGATTTTGATTCAGGATATGCAACGATTAAAAAACAGAGTCAAAAAGATGTTGTGTTTAGACCTGAGTGGATCTGCACTGATGTGAAAGAAATTCTTGAACATGGCATAAATAATTCAAATGAAAAGGTTGTATTTAGGATAATTGGGCAGGATATGAACAATTCAAACCAGCCCTTTATGTGCTTTGATGCTGGAATGCTGAGCGAGGATGAATGTGAAGGAGCTTCCCCTGAAGGTTGCCTCCCTTATCTTAGCATCAGCTATGCAAATGAATAAAAAATGCATATTTTTTAGAAACTATGAATTCAACACCACTTGGTTAGGCTGTGTTGAGTTTCTGGTTCTTTGCCAAACATTGCTTCCATCCTCTTTGTAAGAAGTTCAAAAGACTGCTTAAGATATGGATCAAGATTATACTTTTTAATCAGTTCTTTTGACGGCTCAAGATATTTCATAACAGAACCTTGGGAAACAGTAAATATTATTCTTCCATTGCATTTTAGGCATTTGCCAGCGAGAGGAGGCCTCCTGTAAATCTCATTACAATTTACGCATCTAAATGATTGCTGGGAAAACTTCCTTAGGTTGCCTTTCAAATCCTTCATAAAATGAGTCTCAATAACAAGCCTAGCAACATCGTTCTGATCCACAGCTCTTATCTTTTCCACTAAACTCATTTGCTTCTTCAGCTTATCAATCATAGTGGGTAATGTTTTGTATGAAGAAATCAAAACAGCATCATTGATGTCTGAAACATTATGAGTAAACCCAAAGCCTTCGTATTGAGATTCCTTACCAAGCCGGGCTCCGACTGAATCAATCATTATCTCCTTTGGCTGCTTATAATTCAAAGCTGCTTCGTAGAATTCCAAAGGATAACGAGAAGCTACATCTAAACCAAGAACCATATCATCCACTTCAGCAGGATCTATCTTTGATGTTAAGACCAAAGGCGCATCCATTGTTCTGCTGCCTCTCCTGTCTGGAAGATATTCTCTTGAGAAATTAAGAAAAGCATCCATTAGAAGGAGTATGCATGCCTCATCACCATCACAATCCCTTCTTAATGCAGCATGAAACATAGGAGAGGCATACAATGCCTGCGTGTCTGAAAAACCTATGATTCTGCCAACAATGCCACAAGAGATGTGCGGGGCTAGCCCAACAACGAGCTGTCCAATTAGATCATTGGAATTTTTTATATTATAAAATGGAGCTAATCCATAAAATCTCTCGAGCAATTCATCAATGAAATGTGCAACTCTGGAAAGAACTTTATCTGCACCTTCATTAAAGCCTTCCTTTACACTTGGAAGAATAATGTCTTGAGGCTTCAGTTCTAAAACCTGCTCATCATCAACAAGTGGATTTCCATGGATGTCTTCTTTATAACCAAGTGCTTTGAGCTTTTCTATTGATGTCCTTATCTCCTTTGGCTTAAAATGTGTTATTGGAAGTTCTGATAAATCGTACCTTATCGTGCCATCTTTATTGACTGAAAGACCGTGCCTTGCTCTTATGATTCCTTTAGCAAAGTTCTCTGGGATATGGTTTTTGTTACTAGTTCCTCTGACCCCCTTAATCATTTTCGGCTGTCCAAGGCCAAGCCTCTTAACAGAATTTTCGTATATCTGCTTTATATCTATTTCCTGAAGGGCAAAACTCTTGTTTTCTCCATGCTTTTTGCAAACCTTATCGTACATCCATTTCTTGCATACTGGGCAATAATACATCTGCGTTGTAGGCTTGCCACATTTATCACAAATAGGATGAACCGTCTCAAGATTGCATGAGGGGCAGACATATTTTGGGGCTTCAGCATGAATCTTACCTTTTGAAAGAGCTTCATTAAAGCTTCTTAACCTTCCTCCTTCATTTCCAACTGGAAAAAGAACATTCGGGCTGCCTTTAAGCTCTCTTGCCTTAGCCTTTTCAGGTCTGCCCATCCTTGCTCCTATAAATGTTCCTGATAAATCCCTTATTTTAACATCAGATAACTGATTTACGCAATCCAATCCTGTTTTCAGGCCTTCCAGATTTATCTCTGCTATTAATGAATTGCACGAGGCAACTATCTCTTTTGGATTAATTCCAAGATTAAACAAAAGCGGAAGGGCTTCTTCCTCTTTAATTATTATGTATTGCTCATTGAAATAAGAATGCTCAACGCCCAAAAGTTCTATGATTCTCTTCAACTTTTTGGCTTCTTCATTCTCTGAAGGAGCAGATATGACAAGCTTTTGCTTTGTCCCATCCTCTTTTAAAGAAGCATTCTTAGACAAATAGTTAAGCAAAAAGAATACATCATCAGCAGAAATCTCCTTCCAAAAGAATGTATAGTTTGGATGCAGGGGGATAGCTAAGGCTTTAGAAAGGGCTATTGCATCATTAAATCCAACATAACTGCTTGGAGGATCATCAAAGAAGGCAGAGGCATCTATATTGAAGTTCTTCTTTAAGTAAAGGATAATCTCCCTTTGGCTTGGTTCTTTATTTTCTTCTGATTCTTTGTTTTCTTCTTTATCCTTATTCATTTCTTTTATTATTTTAGAAACCGAATGTTCCAGTTCGGCAAGCCACCATTCAGGACAATAACCGGGAGGAACTAAAGAATGACCATTCTCACTAAAATCACCGTAATTTAACAGAATATCGCCAAGATAGATGATTTCCTTAAGATGCTTTTTTATGAGCCTTGCCTCGCTGTAGCTTCTTACCTTTCTTACAGAACCATCATCAAGCAAAACGATAGGTCCCATTATAGAGTCGCATGCGCTTATCGCTGCCGCCTTTCCGGGCCTTTCAACCTTCAGCTGGGTTGCTACTGCAATAAAATTTTCAGAAAGAGCCATCGTTGCTGGATGTACTCCTGCTGCTGAGAAGCCTGTTGTCCTTGCCCTTCCAAATCTAAGTCTAAAACCACCGCTTGCAAGAGGATAGGAAAATACCGGCCTTCCAGCAACAATCTCATTTATATAGCTATAATTTGGAGTGATTTTAACATCTTCTACATTTTCGTCTGAAGATCTTGCCTTGACCTTTTTCTGAATAGCTATAAATTCATCAAGCCATAGCCAATCTAAGCCAAACTCCTTTCCCCAAATGCTCAGTCTCTTCCATAGCTTTGGGGCTTTCAATGCAATCATTGAGATTACAAGAGCCATTCCTCCTCTTATCCTGTTTGTTGGAATCCTGTCCAAATCTTTATAGTTTGAAACCTCTATTTTTTCTGTAGGATCTCCACTAACCTCAACAGGAAGATGTTGTATCAAAAATGATAGCTCTTCATCAGATGGATGATATTGTAAAGGAACAGCCCTCTCGTGATAATCATTGACTTCTCTAATATATCTGTTTACTTCGTTCTCATCAGGATCATAAGAGCTATAACCAAGAGAAGATCTTATATAATCAGCAAGAATAACGCAGAATGAGGAGGCTGTGCCACCAGCTCCCCTTATCGGCCCAGAAAACTTAATAGCAATGTATTCCTTACCATCCCTTCTTTTCTTTATTTCAAGTTCAGTAAAACCTTCGAGCGGTGCTGCTACAATCCCAACAGTATGATAAGCAAAACCAGTTCTTATTCCAAGCTCCATTGCTTCTCTTTTAGAAGGAAGTTCTCCAAACTTTCCTTCGGCAACCTCTTTTCCAATAATTAAAGCAACCCTCCAGTCAAGAACCCCATAAACAGATTCAAGTTCTCCTATTCTTTTAACAATGGCAGAATTATCCAATGCATCTGTAACTGTTGAAATCAATCCTACAACCCTCTCAGCCATGTTCTTTGCTATCTGAACCTCCACGCTTTTCTTTGGATCGTATCCTTTCATTCTTGCTTTTTGAGCTATCTCATAGGCATTGTAAGTCGCCTTTTCTAAATCATCAAGATACTTACCCATTTGCTTGCTTGTTATAATCATACTAACACCTTTCTATCAAAAATATTTAATTCAACTTCATTCTTTAATCTTTTCCGAAACATAAAATCTTGACATCTCTTGTTTTAAGGTTTATTAATGGAACCTTTGATGGCTCTGGATGATGTCCAAATTTTTCTTGAAAAGAGGTTATGCTCTGCCAGCAGCTCCCGGAAATCATAGTTGTTGCATTATAATTTGAAACAGAGCTCTTATGAATATGTCCAGTAATAAAGAAATCAGGCACATTCTTGATAAGAAGAAAATCATCTCTAGGGTCTGGAACAAACAATGTTGAAGAATGAGTTGGAGCTAGATGCCTTGCATCTAAAAGAAATTTCATTATTAAATCTGCCCTATCGTAACCACCTTCTTCTCTTATTGCATCAACATTTGCTACATAATGATCAAAGCTATAGCCATGATACAACAAGAAATCAAAGCCGGGAAAATTCTGTTTTTTGTGTATCCTGACAACAGAAGGATTCGTAAGAAATGTAACATTTGGCAAATCATAAATAGGTTTTGCGTACTTCTCAGGCAAAACTGGTTGGGGCTCTGCAAGCCTGACGGCATCGTGATTTCCGGGAATAACAAAGATTCTCTTCTCCTTAGGAATCTGAGACAAATAATCTGCTATAATCTCGTATTGTTTTGATATATCACTCACTTCAAGATCTTTTTCCTGTCCAGGATAAATACCAACACCATCAACTAAATCGCCAACAACAAATATGTATTTTACAAGAGATGCTATACGCTTGAACTCCCTTGTTCCCTTATCCCCTTTTATCCATGCAATAAAATTCTCAAAATCATCCCTTAAGAATTGCTTTGAGCCAGCATGAATATCGGATATGATAAGAGCATATGCTTCATCAGGACTCTTTTTAAGTCTATTGTTTAAAGGAACCGATGGAAGAAATATCTGACTAGCAAAAAAAACTCTTCTTGAAAAATTTCCTTCTACGCCTATGACGGAATCTGGAACAAGATAACGGCATTGTTCAATCAATGCTGGATTGTCATGACTAACAAAAACATTTATTTTGCCTGTCGGGTCCTCAAGTTCAATCATATAGTTACCATTATCGCTCCTCCTTATGTCATAAATAAGGCCTATGACTCTTGCTGAATCATTGCCCTGTTGTGAAGAAAGAAGCCTTTTTATTGAAATAGCAGAGTTAAGATTGTTCCTTGAAAGAAGAAGGGATTTCAAAAAATTGTATCTGTTCCTTAAAGTAGCAACAAAATCTCCAACCTCTCTTTTCTTGTTAATCTCCTCATAGTTAAACAAGATTTCAAAGTTGTTATAATCAGGATTTTTTCTTAGCAATTCTTCTTCTGATGGATGATTTGATTGTTGATTTTTATTTATTAAAATTGAAAAAGAATCAGAATCGATTTCATCTGTTATGTTTTTATCTTTTCCCTTGTCATTATCTTGATTTTCCTCATTTTTTGATAAAGAGTCAGAATTCAAAGATTTTATGTATTTTAGAAAAGCAGAATATAATGAAGGGTTGTTGTCAAACTCTTTTGCTACTAAAGCCTTTTCAAATTCTTTCCAATTAACCTCTATTGAAGCATTTGAAATAATGCTCTCAAAAAGGTCCTTGTTTAAAACTGCACAATCATCAAGACTACTATTTTTGAAGATTGACTCGCACACCTCCTTACTAATGTTATCTTTTAAAATAAAATCAATCAAATCTGGGGAAACAAGAATTCCATTAGAAGAGAAGAATTCAAAGATTTCCTTTTCCGTTTGAAATGAATCAGCCATCATTTTCTCCATTCAACTATCTTAAAAAGCATATAATCTAAAACAATCTAAAATCCTAGGCTTTTTTGAAGGATTTCATTAACTCTTTGCTGTAATGATGGAGGGATTGCTTGACGAATCTCTTTTGTTCTGCCACCCCTTCCCTTTGAAATCACATTAGCATCTATAAGACCAAGCATGTCAAGCTCTGCAATAATATTTGAAACGCTCCTTTGCGTTAAAGGTCTAAGACCTGTCTTTTCACATATCTCAACATACTCATTATACAAAACTCCGCTACTTATAAAATCCTTATTACGATAGTTTGAAGTAGAGTTTATTATTGCGAATAAAACAGCCTGAAAATGTTTCGGTTGGGTTGATATTGTATCTAGGATCCTGTCCGATTCAATCTTATGCTGTGCCTTGTCAATGTATTCTACAGATAATTTATCTTTTTCTTCTCTCTCTGCCAGCTCACCAGCTATCCTCAATAAGTCGATTGCCCTTCTTGCATCGCCATGCTCTCTTGCGGCAAGTGCAGCACATTTCTCAACAACTCCTGGAAGAATAACGCCTTCTTTAAAAGCCTTTTTAGCCCTTTCAAGAAGTATGTCCTGAATCTGGGTTGCATCGTATGGCGGAAAAACAAGTTCTTCTTCACCTAAAGACGATTTAATCCTTGCATCCAAGTTATCAACAAATAATAAATCGTTTGAGATGCCTATGAGAGAAATGACTGAATTCTTTAAATCAGAATTTATCCTAGTTAGATTATATAGAAATTCATCTCCTGTTTTTTTAACAAGTTGATCTATTTCATCCAAGATTATTATTAACATTATTTTCTCTTTATCAAGCAATTCGTAAAAAATTCTATATACCTCATCTGTAGGAAGCCCTGTAAAAGGAACAGAAACATTGCTAAATTCCTTAATCAATGTTGCTATCAAACGATATTCTGTATCAGCAACTCTTTTAAGCTTGCAATTTATGTATATCGTTTTCAAAGGAACATTCTGCTCTTTTGAGACAGCAAGAAGATTTTCAGTAGTATAATTTACGCTTACAGTTTTTCCAGTTCCTGTTTTTCCATAGATAAAGATATTTGAAGGCTTTTCAAAATTCAAAGATGGAGCAAGTATGCTTGCAAGCATATTTATCTGATCGTCTCTGTGCAATATATTATCAGGCAGATAGTTTGACTGAAGAACCTGTTTGTTTGAGAAAATCCTCTCTTTTGTAAGAAATGTTTTGAAAAAATTTTTAAGTTGTTTTTGAGCCATTTTTTCACCTTTCATAATAACAATTAAAAATATCAAACAAAATAAAAAAAACAGTAAAAATCATAATTCAAATTCCAAAAGTAAAATCTCCATAACCCCTTTCCTTCTACTGAAACAAACCATATTGTCAATTTGTATAAATATATTTCTAATCTAAAGAATAACAATGATGAAAAATAAAAAAACAAAAAAGAGTTAGAACTTAAGAGTAAAAACAAAAAAGACCTATTTTTAAATGTTCAAATTGAAAAAGATAAAAGTTGTTTTTAAGTAAAATATCATTATTCTTTTTTACATCTATTTCGGTATTTTATATTATTTTTTATTTACAATATTGAAAATAAATATTATATATGTCTTGCATTTGAAAAAAACTTCCAAAAGAAACAAAGGGGTTTGCTCCCTTTTGGAATAAATCAAAATAACTTTTTCCACTGGAAATTCCTTTTTTAATCTGTTCTATTCTTATTAATGAATAATTTAAATGAATCATTTTAAAATACCCTTTATCTCAGTTAAGTATATATATTAGATTAATTTATTTTGGTTCAAGATGTTTGAGGCAATTTTAAAACCTTCAACTAGCGAGAAAAGACCCTATCTTGTTTTCTTACTTGGCTACATGTACGGCATATTGTCTTTTGTACTCGCCTCGCTTGTTTTTCAGGAAGATTTAGGCATGGTTTTAGTCTTGCTAACCGTTATGTTCTCTTTGCCTTTAATATATTCAATAATACAAAGAGAAGCCAAGAAACATGTTTCATCAGATTCAGAAAAGGTTCTTTTGAGAGAACATAGAAAAGCAGTTGTTGTCTATCTTTCTCTCTTCTTAGGTTTTACTTTGGCTTTTGCATCGCTTTTTATTGCTGTAAAGCCAGATAAACTTTATACATATTTTTCAGATCAGATAGATACTTTGAATTCAATTAATTCTGAAGCTATTAGAATTCAGGGCTACTCAATTCAAATGAAAGTTAATTCTTTCTTTGTTATTTTTTTAAATAATCTCAGAGTTACTATTTTCTGCATATTGTTTTCTCTCATATTTGGTGCAGGAGCAATATTCATCCTTAG
>JASGME010000001.1 GCA_030156615.1 Candidatus Woesearchaeota archaeon
CGGGCAACAAGTATCCATTACTCCTGTTGGAAAGAGTTACAATAGGATTGTTGCTCAAGTGCGAAAAGGAAGGAAGAGCATTAATAAAAGAATGAGAGAAAGAGGGTATTAAATGAAGATTAGTTATTTTTTAATAATATTCATTGTTACACATATAATATTCTCTTCTTTAGTTTTAGCAGCAGATTGTGATTATACACCTCTAAACAATAGGATAACAGAACTTGAAAAAGAGAATGCATTACTTCAAGAAAATAACTCTCTATACATAGAACTACTATCAAGATATGATAATATCAGTAAGTCCTATGAAATTCTACAAAAGAAATATACTCAAATCAAATCAGAAAGAGATTTCTTTGAATCTAAATATCTTAATACATCTCTTGGGAATATGACTATCGGGGATTTTATTATTTATATGAATAAGATTGAGAATCATTACAATTCTATAAATCAATCAATCACACATCAAATTAATCAAATGATTACAATAAGAAATTGGACTATTGGAATTAGTCTGACATTCTCCATTGCGTTGCTCTCAGTAACTTTTATCTTCTTCAAACAAATCAAGAGACATATTATTACAAAAATATCTGAGATTATGAAGCTAAAGGTTAAGCATGAGACAAAAATCCAAACTAAATAAATCTCTTAGAATCGCAATAATTATTATTTGCATATTTATCTTGCTATTTATTATTCCTTTTTTTGTTCCTACGTTGATACAAGTAATAGCTGGAGATACAATAATTAACAATCACATTAAAGAGGTTTATACGGCAACCTCTTTGCTTGGGCACATCAATAACTCCTTTGAATGGTTAAATAATACATACATCCCATATGGAGAGAAAAGAATATTTCCTTTATATGGATCAAAGAATGGTTTTTATAGAGTCAATAACAAGACCGTAATGTTTATTCGCCCAAATACTGTTTCATGGTTTATTCTTACTAAAACAGGAAATTGTGGCGAACACGCAGATTATATGTTTGAAATATTCAAAAGAATGAGTTATGATGTAAGAAAAGTTCATGCTGTTGGAGGCGATCATTCTATAATTCAAATAGTAAAAGAGAATAAATCTTACTTTATTGATCCGTCCAACAGGAGGATTCTTAATCAGTCTACATATTTTGAAAATGGACAATGGGCAAGAATAATAGCAATAACTGTTAATGGGACAGAACTTGATCTTACAAATGATATCCTATCAAATAAAACAAATGTTTCTCTTAAGAAGAATACAAGTCAAAAAGTAAAGGTTGCTATTAAAAGCACTTATTTGATGAGTAATAACGGGATGTATAAAAAACCAATATTGGTCTATCAATTCAAGTCATATAATGATTCCATTATCGTTTCTGCTGGTAAAAAATACATTGTTGAATATTATAGAGATTTTATTTTCATTAAGTTTTCTATTGAGGAAGATATTGATTTAAGCAGAGATACTAGAATCTACTCTAAAAATGTCCCTATTAGTTTTAAAAATCTCAGAATAACAATCACAGGCTACATATTTTTGTTGATAGTGTGCATGATCATTTTGTATTCTTATTCAAAAGTGTTAATTAAAAAACTTAAAGACTTCTTTTCTCACTAAAACTATAATGTTTCCCATTACTAATTATCACATGATCCAACACTCGTATTCCCAACAGTTCTCCTGCTCCAAATAGTTTTTTTGTTATTTCTCCATCCTCTTGGGAAGGTATAGGATCTCCTGAAGGGTGGTTGTGTACAAGGATTATAGAGTTAGCACTTTCTTTTATTGCCGACTTAAATACTTCTCTAGGATGTATCAATGATGCAGTTAATGTCCCTATTGAGACAGTCTCTTCTTTTATTATTCTGTTTTTGGAGTCAAGATGTAGCACTATGAAAATCTCTTTTGTTAATCCAGCTAGCTTTGGAGCAACATATTCGTAAACATCTCTTGCTGATTTTATTGGTTTACCGTTCTTTTTTGCAATGTTATGCCTTTTGTTAAACTCAAATAAAGCAATGATCTGGCACGCCTTGGCCTTGCCAATCCCTTTAATCTCCTGTAATTCTTTAAGAGAACAAGATGAGAGTTTATCAATACCATACTTGGAAATAAGCCTGTTACACATATCAATGACATTCTCTGTTTTATTTCCTGTTTTTAGGATTACTGCAAGAAGTTCAGCATCAGATAAAGAGCCAACACCGTACCTTTCCAACCTCTCTCGAGGTCGATTTTCCTTAGATATGTCCTTAATACGCATTTATAAATCATTTTTAAATAAAAATAAATAAAGTTTACTGTAACAAAGGCAAAATTCTTACGAAAGAATCGAAAAAACAGCCTATTCTGAACACCCGCTATTGAACATCCATTAATTGAACGGTACGCGTTTGTCTTGTGGCATTTAAAGAACTGATTATTTTATTCTTCTTTAAAGTTAAGAATCTCTGCTAAGCCTTTTCTTTTTCTAAATTCTTCTGGAGCAAATATTCCTTCAATTCATCAATTTCTGCTGGAGTTATTGAACAACCAGCCAATTTCACTCCCCAAAGTACTCCATCCAGAATATTTTCATCTATATTTTCAATATAATTCTCTTGATTTTTATCCTTCCAACGTTCAAATAATCCTTTTTCATAGGCAATTCCTACTATCTCAGAAGAACGAATCAAATTAATTCTGCCTGTTAAACTTTTGAATTTTTTCGTATTTTCATTATTCTCTTTAATATTAGCATGAATTCTGGAAGAAAGCCTCTTCTTTAAACATTCAGGATCTTCAATCATTAATCTCATATTGCTTTCATCTATTGCTAAAGTTGAAATTGCATGTTCAATGGAAGCACATGTTGCTTCAATCTCACCTAGGTGTGCAACCTTAATATTTTCTCCTTTGCTATAAAAGCAACTGTTTGCTAAATTCAATGTTTTCTTTACAAAGTCATTATCACATTCAATCATCTCAATAATGCCCTCACTAAGAAGGTCAAGGGTTTGTATTGCTTTAATCTTAAACCTCTTTGTTGTTATTGGCCTATCAAAAACCTCTGATTTGACAGCAGGTGTGATATAAAAACTAACAGAGGTTATCTTTTTTAGCTCTTCAAAGAGCCACAATAAATTATTAATAGAAAGACTTATGATTGGGCCCGCATCTAAAATAATACCTTTCATTTGAATGTCTCCTCGGCAATCTTTAATCTTTCAACAGGTCCTATTTTTGATTCAATATCCTCAACAATCTTAGCGTTTCCTATATAAGACATCAGATCCCAGAGACTTACATCTAAGATGTCTGCAACCTGCCCAAGCGATATTCCGTGTCTGTATATCTGAGCACCTTTTCTTACCTTTGCTTGGGAAAGTACATCCTCAACATATTTGGCAAACTTCCTATCAAGATTGTTAATAAGCCTAATCAAACCTTCAAGTTCCTTTTCAAATCTTTCTTTTTTATCCTCTTTAAGTGATTGAAGCATTTTTTTAATAAGTGCACTAATCCCCCTCAGCTGAGACCTGTTTTTTACCCTCTCCATAAGTTTTGATGATGAATACAATACAATTGCTAAATTTATTGAAACTTTATCTTGATGAATAGAAGCTGAATGAATGGTTTCATTAGAAATTTCCTTTATTTTTTCTATATTATTGTTTTCTATTGATGAAAGTGCCTCTTCCAAAATCCTGACAACATGTTCTTTTTCATTATCTATTATACTTTTCTTGACTTCTTCTATTTCATCTTCCATTTTCATATAAAGATTTTATAGTTATATTTATTTATTTTTTGTTATCTTCCTCAATAATCTTCTTAAAGAATCTTTTGACTTCTTTTAGATTATCAATTCGATAGTCTATGTATCTGGCATATTGCTTTTCTCTTTCTGGATGACTGAAAAAGCTTTTCCATGTTCCTCTTAAGACGCATATAGTATTTATCCCTACGTGTTTTGCTCCATAACAATCACTTCTTGGATTATCTCCAACCATCCAGGTTTTCTTTGGTTTTACATCGAGTCTTTTTAAAGCCTCAATAAATATTGCCCTATGTGGCTTATTATATCCTACATCATCAGTTGTCAGGATTACATCAAAGTATTTTTTTATCCCCAATCTCTTTATCCTGTTGATTTTGTATCTCTTTAAGCCATCTGAATCTGAAATAAGGCCAAGTTTTATTCCGTTTGCCTTGAGGTATTTGAGCAGCTCCTCGGCTCCATCGTACAATCTCACATTTTTCTCGCAATCCTTCCAGAATGCATCAATATGCTTGTGAATTTCACTCAAGGAGAGATGGGCATTAAGTTCCTCAAGACTCTTTCTCATCCAGAAAACCCTTGAAAACAAAGCAGGCGTCTTTCCATTAAGAAGATAATATTCTTTGTTTCTTTTAAAAGATTCTTCAAGTTTTAATCTAGATACCTTAGCCTCTTTAGCGACATCCTGAATAAGCTTTCTCTCTGCCTTATTTGATGCAACATTCCAAAATTCAAGTGTATTATCAAAATCAAAGATTACTGCTTCCATTTTCAATATTCTGCTTCAGATGAATATCGGAGATACTCTGCTTTATTGAGTTTAATTTAATAATTCATCTATTGGCTTCCTTTCATCTTTTTTCTTTTGATTGCCTTTTTCGTCCTTTTTCTCATCATCCCAAAGTTTAACACCGAGCTCATTCAAAGATTTAACATGCATCTGCATCAACTGCTCAACTATTGAAACGATTCTAAGCAATTCTTCCCTTTCTTTGGAAAGAGTTGAGAGAGCTCCTTTATGATAACCGATTTCTTCTTCCTTGCTCATTTCTTTTTTAGTATTTTCGTCTGCCATTTTTAATCATCTCCAAAGCCACATCTTCTCAGTTTAAAAAGATTTCCAAAAAATTTAAATAACCTTTCGAAAAACTAATATCATAAGTGGTGATATCGTATGGCAGTTCTCGGATTAAATATAACAAAGATGTACATTGAGAAGAAAGGTAAGATTGAGAAAGGGGCTCAGGTAAACACAAATATAAACTTATTAACAGTTAAGGAATCTAAGATAAAGTCTGAGCCAATGGACAGGATTGGAGCTGTTATGTCTTTTGAAGCAAAGGTTGAATATTCTCCGGATATTGCCGAGATTGTTATCTCTGGAGATTTAGTATTCAGCGATAAAGATGAAAAGGTTGTGACAGATGCAATTTCCAGATGGGAGAAAGAAAAGAAACTTCCTACAGATATCTCAATCGAGGTATACAATGCAATCCTAAGAAGGGTAAATATTGAAGCATTAATACTTGCAGATAGGATGAGATTGCCTCCTCCATTCAAGATGCCCAGATTCAAGAAATCAGAAGCATAAATAAAATCTCTTTATTTTTCTTTTATTCTGTTTTCTTATTTTTGTATCAATTCTTAATTCTATTAGCGCAAAATAATTAAATGATAAATTAAATTTGTTTTAGTTGAGGTGACATTATGATTAAGGTTGCAATAAATGGTTTTGGTAGAATCGGGAGAATGGTCTTCAAAGCTGGCCTTGAAGATGATGATATTGAGTTCGTAGCAATAAACGATCTTTCATCACCGGAGAATTTAGCATATCTTTTAAAGCATGATTCCACACACAGAATTTTTGATAAAGAAATAAAATCAGGAGAAAACTTTCTTGAAGTTGATGGAAAGAAAGTTCTTATTCTGCAGGAAAGAAATCCAGAATCCCTTCCCTGGAATAAATTAGATGTTGATGTTGTCGTTGAGAGCACTGGTGTTTTTAGAAGAAGGACTGATTTAGAGAAGCATCTGAAGGCAGGAGCAAAGAAGGTGCTTTTATCAGCTCCTCCTAAGGATTCAGATATAAAAACAATTGTAATGGGGGTAAATGATTCAGAAATCTCCAATGATGAAAGATTATTGTCAAATGCTTCATGTACAACAAATTGTCTTGCTCCAATAGTTAAGGTATTAAATGAGGAATTTGGCATTGATAAAGGATTTATGACAACCATACATGCTTATACTGCAGATCAAAGGCTTTTGGATGCTCCACATAAGGATTTCCGCAGAGGAAGAAGTGCAGCAGTTAATATTGTGCCAACAACATCAGGAGCTGCTACGGCTGTCACTGCTGTTATTCCTGAATTAAAGGGAAGAATTGATGGAATGGCAGTTCGTGTGCCTGTTGTTGATGGTTCTCTAACAGATTTTGTAGCAATACTAAAAAAAGAACCAAGCCCAGAAGAGGTTAAGGAAGCCTTTTTAAATGCGATAGAGCATAATATGAAGTCAATAATTAAATTTTCCGAAGAGGAGCTCGTTTCTTCAGATATAATAGGAGATAAAGCTTCTTCAGTAATAGACTGGAAGAGTTGTATGTTTGAAGGAAATCTAGTTAAGATTATTGCCTGGTATGATAACGAAACAGGCTATTCATACAGAATGATTGATATTATTAAAAAATGGGTTGTATAGAGAAATAGCAATGTCTAATAATGAAAATGATAGGAAAATTGAAGAGCTCTTAAAAGATGTTCTTAAAGAGATAAAACCATTGCAAAGATTTCCTGAGCCTGTTTTGAGTGTAAAACAAATTATAAGTGATAATATTGAAAAGAAAGGGATTGATTGCGATTGCTTAATTGGAGGTTCAGTAGGAAAGAACACTCATTTAAAGGACGATTCAGATTGTGACATCTTTTTAAGATTTTCAAAGAAATATTCTGAAGATGAAATAATTTCAATTTCTAAAGAGCTTCTTAAATCATTCAGTCCTCTTGTTCTCAAAGGCTCAAGAAATTATTTCTCCTTCATTCTTGATGGAATAAAATTTGAAATTGTGCCTGTATTTAAAATCAAGAAGAACGAACTGACAGCAAATTCAATTGATTATTCACCATTACATGTTGAATGGGTCCAGAAACATGAGAAATATTTAGACGATATTAGGCTAGCGAAACGATTTTGCAAGGCCCAAAAGGTATATGGAGCAGAATCCTATAGGAGAGGATTATCAGGTCATTCTATAGAGATTTTGGTGATTTTTTATAAAGGATTCATAAATCTTATAACTGCTGCTTCACAATGGCAAGATAAGGTAGTTATTGATGTTGAAAATCGCTATAAAGGACTAAATCCAGCCCTTATGCTTGATGAATCAAAATTAGGGCCTCTTATTTTAGTTGATCCAATTACTCCAAACAGGAATGCTGCAGCAGCCTTTTCTAAAGAGAAATTTGAATTATTCAAGAAATCTTGTAATAATTTTATTAAGAATCCTTCAAGAAAGATGTTTGAGATAAGCTATCTTGATCCTAAGAGAATAAAAGAAGAATTTCATAAGAAAGGAATAATTACATTAATATTTAAGCATGAGGCCTCAGACCTTGGTTCTCAGGATAAGATTGGAACAAGGATGTATAAAGAATATGAAAGGCTGTTGAAAGCTATTAAAGAAACAGATCTTTCTTTAATCAATTCTGATTGGGATTGGGATCCTGATGAGGAATATTCGTGGAGTTTTTTTCAGTTCAAGGATGAAAAATTATCAAAGTATAAAATAATAAAAGGGCCTCCTATAGAATTAAAGGAATCCTGCAATAGATTTAAAAAGGCCCATAAAAATGTTTATGAAGCTGATGGGTTCCTATTTGCAAAGGAAAGTAGGAAAATGCAAGATCCTGTTGAATTAATCAACTTCCTGATGAAAAAAGCTTTTAAATTCCCAGAAAAAACAGTTCTCTTTGAAATTGTTAGATGAATTCAGGATGAATAATATGACTGATAAAAGCAATATAAATCATTTGGATTATAATGCTAAAAATAATAATGGCATTCTTTTTGAAGTTAGAAGAAAAATTCTTCATATCATCTGTGGCCTTTTCATCGTTCTATCATTACAATTTGGCATTGCAACACCATTTACAATCTTTGAAGTTCTTGTTCTTATTGCCCTCCTTTCTTTGATTTCAAGAAAAATCAAAATTCCTGTATGGAGCTTCTTTATAGAAAATTTTGAGCGTGAAGAGTGGAAGGAAAGCTTCCCCGGCAGAGGCCTTGTCTACTTCTTCGTGGGATCAACTTTAGCCATTTATCTCTTTCCTTTTGATGTGGCAATGGCAAGCATTCTTGTCTTAACATTAGGAGATTCTGTTTCTTGCATTGTAGGTTCTTTGTATAAGAAAATATTAAATAAAAATAACCATAATAAGCTAATCGTAGGAGGAATTAGCGGCTTCTTCGCAGCTCTTATTGGAGCGTCATTGTATCTAAAACTGCCGGAAGCGGTCGTGGCAAGTTTTGCCGGTTTAATAGCAGGATTCCTTGAGATGGATTTAAACAAAGCCCCATTGGATGATAATCTTGCAATACCTTTGGCTGCAGGTGTTGCAGTCATAATACTAAGAAAATTTGTAGTCTTGTGAGCTCTCCTTTGCCTTTTTTCTTTTTCCCCTTTCTTATCTTATTTTTTTCTTCTACTTTTTCTCTTTTTTATTGATTTGCTCCCCTTCCTTTTTTTCCTTTCTTTTCTCTTTTTTAACTTCAGAAACGATATATGCATTCTCATTTATAAAAATTGCATTTAAATAGTCGCCAACCACTACATCTCTTCCATTAAAGAATTTCTTGTTTTCAACCTTTGCTCCTCTGAATGTATTTGGATTAAGAAGTTCTGGTTCTGGATAGAGTTTTATCAGCTGAGCTGAATGAATCTTGCACATGCTAAACTCCTGTTCAACTCTTTTGTCATCAAATCGCTTCAACTCTTTCTTTTTAATGTCATAGAGCATCAGAGGTTTAAGTTTCTTAACTTCGTAATATCTATTATCTAAAAGAATGACATCCCCGCCTTTAAATGGCAGCGGGCTATACCTTATATTTGTTCTTAATATATCTTTTGATGTCTGATTATCCCTGCTGAATAGCTCATTTGAATAACTAGAATATCCATAAAATTCCTTTTTGAATTCTTCTATCATTCGCCTTGTCTCAGATATGTCTAAATACTTAATATTAAATCCGTTTTTCTCATCTGAAAAAGAGCTTTTGATGAAATTCTTGGAGGAAAACAAGGCTTTTTTTATCTTATCTAATATTTCCTGATTCCTGCATCTGACCTGAAGGATTCCTTTGTAGGCTTTAGAATCTTTCTTATTGCAATCCTTGCATATGCCTTTTTTTAAAGGAATTTCAATTACATAATTGTCTTTAACATTTTTACCATCAATGATAGCCTTTACACTAAATTCAACTGCTATGATATTCTTATCTATTCTTGTATTGAAATCAATTTTTTTGAGCTCAAAGCCATCGTTTAGTTTAATCGCTTTTAACAAATGTTCTCTTATGCTGTCCTCAAGAGTTAATGCTTTCCCATTTTCAATCGTTCTGTTGCACTTAACGCACAGCTCTATAGAAAAAGGCTTTATTGACTTTACAACAGGATTTTGTTTAATGAAGCATTCCCTGCATAAATGATCCTTAAATACCTCTTTTTTCCCACAAACTATACATCTATCCATATTATAAAGTAATAAAGAAAAGGATTTAAATATTGCCTATAAATCTTTTGAAAAATGATTAAAAAGTTAGTTATGCATGGTTTTAAGTCCTTTGCTAATAGAACAGAAATCCCTTTCTCAAAAGGCTTTAATGTTATTATTGGGCCAAATGGCTCAGGAAAATCTAATGTTCTTGATGCAATCTGCTTCGTTTTAGGAAGAATGAGTGCAAAAAGCATGCGTGTTGAGAAGGGCTCAAGCCTGATATTCAATGGAGGGAAGAATAGAGCTCCGATGGATAAGGCATCTGTAAGTATCGTTTTTGACAATGAAAATCGCATTTTTAATTCTGATGAAGATGAAGTAAAGATAACAAGGACAATAAAGACGGATGGACAGAGCATCTATAAAATAAATGATAAGAAAACAACAAGGAACAGTGTTTTAGAGCTACTTGGTTCTGCAAAAATCAATCCAGAAGGATACAATATTGTTCTTCAGGGAGATGTAGTTAATCTTATTGAAATGAATAATATTGAAAAGAGAGGGATAATAGAAGAGATATCTGGCATAGCTCAATACGAAGAGAAGAAGAAAAAAGCAGAGGCTCAACTTGAAAATGTAAAGGAAAGAATAAACGAAGCCAGCATAATCCTCTCTGAAAGGGAAAGTTATCTAAAAGAATTAAAGAAAGAAAGGGATCAAACCTTGAAGTATAAAGAGATGAAGGAAAAGATTGATCAGAACAGGGCAACATTGCTTTATATAGAACTTTCAAAGAAAACAGAGGAATTAGAGAAGCTCAACTCAAGAATAGAAAAGACTTCTAAAACGATTGAATCCATAAATCAGGCAATATCTGATTTGAAAGAAGAGATAGCTAGGAAAAAGGAAGAGATTAATGCCATATCTGAAGAGATAGAGAAGAAAGGAGAGCAAGAGCAGATTCAGCTAAACAAAGAACTTGAGAATCTAAAGGTTGAAACTGAAAAAGGCAAGCTGGATATGAAAAGGAAGCAACAGGATTTGCTCCAGCTTGCATCAAGAGAAGAAAATCTTGAGAAACAGATTTCTGAATTGAAAGAGAAAAGGAAACTGCTTATTAAAGAAAACGATTCAATTGCACAAGAGATTAAGAGAAAGAGTGAAGAACTTAATAAACTAAAGAAAGAAGCAGAAAGACTTAAGCAGGGAAATCTTGAAGAGTCAGCAAGGATTGAGGCAAGGATTGAAGAGATTGAGTCAAAAACAGAAGCCCTTACAAATAATGTTCAGGAATTGCGGGAGAAACAACAAGAGCTTCTCCGTGAAAAAGATAAGCTGGAATATTCTTTGCAGAATATTGATGCCAGAATCCAAAAAGTCAATGAGATGAAGAAACAGCATAAAAAAGAAATGGATGAGTTATCTACGAAGAAGGATGAATTCAAGAGATATACGCTTAACCTGAACAGACTTCTTAATGAGGAATCGGAAAAGGCAGCAGTCATAGGAGAACTAAAAAAGAAAAGTATCCAGATTAGAGAACGATTAGAGGTATTAAGGATTAAAAATGAGTCTGCAAAGCGTTCCTCTGCTGCAAATATTGCCCTTCAGAAAATTCTTGAATTAAAATCTTCAAATAAGGGCATATTTGGATTAATAAGGGATTTGGGCAAGACGCAATCAAAGTATTCAAAGGCTTTGGATAGTGCTGCAGGAGGAATGTTGAATTATGTTGTTGTTGATAATGATAAGACAGCAGCTGATTGCATAAATTATCTCAAAGAAAAGAAACTTGGTTTTGCATCATTTATCCCCTTGAACAAGATAAAGCCAATCGAGATAAAAAAAGAAGACAAGGAGCTAGTCAATATTGAAGGAGTTATTGATTTAGCTATAAATCTCATCAATACTTCTCCTGAATACAAAAAGGCATTTCGTTTTGTTTTAGGAAATACACTGGTTGTAAGAGATATCAATGTTGCCAGAAGAATAGGTGTTGGCAGAATCAGGATGGTTACACTTGATGGCGATATTATTGAAGCAAGCGGCCTAATGCGTGGAGGATTTAGGCAATCATCAAAATCAGAAGGATTTAAGACAGAGGAGTTTAGCAAGGAGATTGAAGAGCTTGAAACTGAGCTGGCTGGCATTAATTCTAAGATAAGCAGTCTAAGCAATGAGAAAGAGCAGATGGAAAAAGAGATTGAAGATCTTAGAAAAAAGAAGGCAGAGCTTGAGGGGATTATTATCAAGCTTGAGAAAAGTCTCTATATTGAAGATGAAGACCTTGAAGCAGATGAAAGCAAGAAAAAAGAGCTTGAAAATCAGTTAAAAGAGATTAACAAAGAGTTAATTAGTGTAAATGATAACATAGTAGATATTAACAGAGAACTTGCAAAACTGAAAACAGAGAGACAAAACCTAAAAGAAGAGATCTCCAAAACAAAGGATCCTGCAAAGATTGCAGAACTTTCTACATATGAAGAAAGTATTAGGAACCTTGAGAGAGAAATTATGAATCAGGATTCTGAGTCAAAATACAACAAAAACAAGATAGAATCCTACGACAGGGAAATTGAAGAACTTGAGATGACAAAGAATCAGCTCTCAAAAGACAAGGAAGAGATTAAACTTGATATAGAACAGCTAAAAAAGAAGATTACTGAAAATGAAATCACAATTAATCAAATGGAGAAAAAGATGGAGGATTTCTATGTTGAGTTCAAAGAATTGTTTAAGAAGAGAAACGATATAGAGAAGTCTATTGCAATAATTGAAAATGAGATTAGCAAAAAACAGGATGAACAAAGAGAACTTGAGAAAAAACAAAATCTGGATGCCCTTGTTAGAGTACAATTAGAAGGAGAAAAGAAAGGATTAGAGAGTCAGATGGAACGTTATAGGGATATTGAAATCATTAAAGATGCCGATCTGGCAACAATAAAGAGGGAAATTGCCAAATTTGAAAAGTTAATGGAAGAGCTTGGAACTGTTAATATGAAAGCATTAGAAATCTATGATAAGGTAAATGAAGAATATAATAGTCTTCTTGAAAAGAAGAAAACATTGGAGAAAGAAAGGAACGATGTGATTAAACTTATAGAAAGTCTTGAACAAAAGAAGAAGGAAAACTTCATCAAGACATTCAATGTTGTTAAGGAAAACTTCACAAGGATTTTTTCAGAGTTGTTTCCCAAGGAAGGTAGTGCCTATCTAAAGCTTGATGATGAACAAGATCCTTTTAAAGGAGGACTTAGCATAAACGTAAAACTCGGAACAAATAAATATCAGGATTTAAGAAGTCTTTCAGGTGGAGAAAAAACAATGACAGCACTAGCATTTATCTTTGCATTGCAGGAGTTTGAACCTGCACTTTTCTATGTTTTGGACGAGGTTGATTCAAGCCTTGATAAACGTAACTGCCAGAAATTAGAAGAAAGAATAAGAAAATATTCAAAGAAAGCCCAATATATTGTAATAAGTCATAATGACGCAATGATTGCAGGAGCAGATTGCATCTTTGGAACCAGCATGAATGATTCTGTTAGCAAGATAATCTCTTTAAAGCTTTAATAAATTAAGTCCGATTCTAAATGCTAATAACTGAATGTCAATAATATCTCTTTAATCCCTTCTGCTGTTTTATCCCAGCTGAAATTTTTCTCTATTATGCTTCTTCCATTCTCTGAAATCTTTTTAATTAAAGCTCTATTGGATGCAATCTTGTCAAGGATTTTATAAAGTTGATATTCATTTTTCATCTCAAATAAAAAGCCAGTTTCTCCATTTTTTATTATCATCGGACTTATCCCGACAGGTGTAGAAACAACAACAACGCCGGATGCCATTGCTTCAAGAACAGTAAGCGCAGTTGTCTCAGTTAGTGAAGGCAAAACAAAAACATCCATTGCTCTATAATATTTCTCAACCTCATTAGTGCTTCCAACAACTACTACCTCTTTTATATTCATAAACGATTCCTTTATTTCCTTTACACCGTCACCAACAATCAATAGCTTAGCATCCTTATACTTTATCTTAAAACGATTGAACGCTCTTCTTAATGTAGCCAGATCTTTTTCCCTTGCAAGCCTTCCACAATAACCGACAACAAAAGAATCAGGGTTAATACCTATTACCTCCTTTGCCTTTTTTTTATCTTCTGTCGGTCTGAATCTTTTTGTATCTACCCCAAGCCTTACTACAGTTTTGTTTGTTTTTATACCAGAAAATGTCAGCTTTTCAGCCACCTCTTCCGTTGGAACAATCAACAAATCTATCAGATTATAATGAATTCTTGCAACCATCTTTGTTAATGAATATACAAATCTTCTGACTGTTTTTGATTTTTTTATACTTAAATGAAAAAGTTCCCATTCAATTGAATGAACATAAGCTATGATGGGCTTATTTTGAATCTTTGCGGAAAGACAAGCATTCATGCATAATGGGCCAAGAGTATTCGTCCAGACTATATCGGATTGACTTATTGCTTTTGAAATTAGTCCTAAAGAAGCTTTTGGGATCTGATAATCTCCTGCTTTCAACCTTGTTAGAGGAACCCTCAGGACTTCAACATTCTTAAAAGCAATTCCTTTTCCCATGAACATTGGAGCAACTACTGTTATATCAAAGCTGTCGTTTATCCTAGGAATAAGCTCATACAAGAATCTCGCAACACCGTCCCATCTCGGTAAGAAAGAATCTGATACAATGAGCAGTTTCATCATTTCACCTTGTAAAATTTCTCAGCAAATGGCTTTCCTATCCTAATTCCATTAAGGAACAGCCCTACATATATCCTAAAAAACAGGCTAATCATACTTACCTTTTGACTTTTGAAACATTGCAATGCTTTTATCTTAGTTCCAACATACTTCGTTACATCTATGTAATAAGCAGGATGTTTTGTTTTCTTTGATTCTATTAAGTTCCAGATGTCAAAGGTAAGAACCTCAGGATTATATCCATCAATTGATTCTATGGCTTCCATTGTTATCGTGAAAGTGTTCCTGTGATCTTTATGGATATCGTCGTATGAATGTGTAAAAATCTTGGCTGGTTGATCCTTATTAATGATCTCCCTTAATTTTTGAAATGCCCCTTTCTTCCTGTATTCTTCAAGGAAACTTCCTTCATTTAGATTAAAGAATATGACCTCTTTTGCTTTAATTACTCTTCCAGCCTCTTCAGATTCTTTTATTCTTGTTTTTACAGTATAGTTCTCCTTTTGAAGTGGATGACTTAGTTCTCCTTTTGATAATATAACTATTTTCACATCGTAACCTTCGTCTGCGAACTTTGCAAGAGATCCTCCAGCTCCTATTATCTGATCGTCAGAATGAGCACATACAGCAAGTATCGCTTTATTTTTTTCATTATCATTTATCTTTACTTCTTTATTCTCCTCTTCTTTTACCTTTTTCTTTTCCTTATTCTTTTTAGAAGGGTTTGGCTTCATCTCCTCATTTTTTGTATTTGTTTTTCTGCTCATTGTGCTTACAATGTCTCTTGTATTTAAAAAATTAGCTATTATTAGCGGCGAATTCCTTCTCTTTATATATTCAGGATATGTTATCAAGAATAGAATGGGCATCAAATGCTTCCTTCTTCTTTGATATGAAATATTTCATTCTAAGGAAATCTGCCTCATTGTTTCCAATCCGGGCAATCCTGTCAACATATATCAATCCATAAGGGTAGCCAAGAAAAACACCATCAATAGAATTAAGCATCAATTCATTAATGGCTTCTTTATTCTCTTGGCTTATCTCTGAAGAAGGATTTAAAAGGTCAATCCTGAAACACATTGCTGCTCTATTGTGAAGTCTTATGCAACCAGTCTTAAGTCCTTCATTGCCATAGAATAGAGGAAAATAAATCCAGGCATCATCTTCATATTTTTTCTTGCTTAGTTCAAATATTAAATCTATTGCATTATTTCCTTTATTTGTCTTCATTGAAGAACTCTTTGATATGCCTATTATGGCATTTTTGCTCTTGTTTTCTTTTATCAATTCGCTGATTATTTCTTTATCATTTTTCTTAGGAAATAGAGAGCCATCAATGATTATCGTAGCTCTTATGTTCTCTTGAGAAAGAAATAATGCTAGGTTTAGCTCAAGCTCTCTTCTAAAATTGCCTATACTTTCTTCCCATTCCTCCGCATCAGAATCATCTTTAAGAGGGTTACTTAAGAAAGGAAACGAATCCTTTAATCTTATTCTAAAGGATTTTCCATCTTCTTCATTCCTATCAATCCTAGCTATGCTATTATATACCTTATTTTCATTTCTTTTATTGGCTGAAAATGAGGCATATGCAACCTTAATTGCATAAAACGCGGTTCTACCTTTTTTGTATAACTCCTGAATACCCCCGTCAATAAATATTAATTTTCTTCCATTGCTTTCTTTCGGTGCTTCCAATCTCTGAAAATCATTTCCTATCGGAAAGGTTTTTATTGCTTCTTCAGAGATTATAAACTCATTTTCAGCGTCTCCTTTTTCATATGTATCCTCAAAGATATTTTTATAATATGATTCATCTAATGGCCCCATGAAGAAAGATATGTTCAAATGATTTAAAAAGCTATGTGAAAGATTTATAAATTCAAAAGGAAACTTGATTTTGATGATGCTTAATGATGAAAAAAAATCACGATAAGCTTTTTTTGGCTATATCCTTTTCAATTTTGGTTGTCTTTTTAGCCCAATTAGTGAGCTCTTCAGTTTCATATCCAGTATCATTCTCTCTGTTTGATTTATATACTAATTCAGAAATATCTGCAAACAAGGTCTTAATAACTGCAGATTATGCCGATGATGGTTTTTCTAAAAGTTTTACTTTTGAAGCCCAAGATGAAGTCATCCCCCCAGTTGAATTAATACTGGAAGAAGGCAAATGGGACTTTTATATAACAGCAGACGATTTCTCAACCCCTCAGATAGATTATCAGATTATCCATTCTCTAAGGGTTGAAGCTCCTGTTTCACAAAGACTTTACCTCTTGGAGGTTGGGACTGTTAATGGCATTGTTAAAGACAAAGCAGGAAAACTTGTATCAGGAGCAAAGGTGAAATTTGAATGTGAAAGAACGAACTTTATTGGAGAGCTGGAAACAGACATCTTTGGAAGTTTTTCAACTAATATAGTTCCAGCAGGCAAATGCAAGGTCTTTGCATCATATCAGAATTCTGTAGGAATTAGTGAGATCTTTGTTACTAAAGGAAATGTATCAGATGTTGAGATAACGCTGGATGAGGAAGTTGTTAGGAGAGGAGTTGGTTTTTATGCAATCCTTTTGACTTTGATTGCAGTTTTGATTTTCATGGTGTTTTTCTTCATCTTTAGAAAGCATAAGAGAAAAAAAGATAATGAGGAGATGAAGGAAGACTCAGAAGATAAAAAAGGGAAGAAAGATAAGGAAAATAAAGATAAGGGATCTTCAAAATCACTTAGTCATGATTTGGATATAGATGATGATATTGAGCTTTCTGAAATTATTGATTACTCTTTTAAAGAACAGCCAAAAAGCCTTCCAAAGAGAAGCATAGATATCTTAAATTCTCTTTCAGAAGGTGAGCAGAAAATTGTAAGGTTCATAATTGACCAAGGAAACCAGACAACACAGGCTCGCATAAACAGAATTGCAAAAATTCCGAAATCAACACTTCACAGAAACATTAAGACACTTGAAGAAAAAGGGATAGTAAAGATAGAAAAGAAAAATGGACGAAATTTAGTCTATTTGACCGATTATTTCCTTTCTGAGCATTAAAAAAGCAAAAATAGCAATTTAAATTCCTTTTTGAACGCTTTTGAACCTCTCTGCACACCTTGTTCTGAGTAACATATATAAATGAAATACGAGCCTATATTATTGCGTTTGGTTATTTAGATTGGGGATTAAAATTCCCCTTTTTTTATTTTTATTATTCTCTTTTTTATGCTAATTTTTTCTTCTTTCTTAGGAATTTACGCAAGCCTCATGTTCAATCTCTTTATATGCTTTTTAAGAAGCCTTATATATGCAAGATTGTTTTATTTAAAAACATGATAAAAAGAATGAATAAAAGTAGGAAAACATGGGAAAGCTCAACAAGTTTATACAAGGAAATTCTTGTCTTTCTCCCAGTTTTTCTTCTAATTTCTTTATGCATTGTTCTATCTGAAGCATCAGATTTTATTCTATGGAAAGGAGCAAACTATTTTAATGATGAAGCTCTTTCATTAGAAGAATACGAAGAGATAAGAAATGGTTTTCTTGGTTCAAAATACGAGGTTTCGTTTTTTAACGAAAGAGAGAACCTTCATATGAACGATGTAGCTCGGCTGATAAAAACAGGTTCAATTCTTTTCTTAGCTTTCTTCGTCTTATTTATTATGCATTCTGAAAAGATTAAGAAAATAAGTTTTAAATCATCTTTTATTACTTTTCTCATTTTTATTATCTTTATTATTTTGTTCTTTCAAATCCTGTTTTCCAGTTTTCATAAATTGTTCTTTGAGGAAGGGAGCTGGCTTTTTCCTTCATCTTCTTTATTGATAAGAGCTTTCCCTTTTGATTTCTTTGTTTTAATGATCCTGCGGGCATTATTCTTAGGTTTCCTGCTTAGTTATGCAATATTAGCAAAAAGAGATTAATTTTTTGCACTTCTTTTTCTAAATAAACTTTAATCCTTGATTATCTTTCCATATTCTCCATCGTAGCCCGGCTTTATCATTAACCTATCGGATCTTTGAGCTTGAATAAGCTGAGCAATTCCCTTTCCAGCTATGCTTTCAATCTTCTTAATATCTTCAAAAAGCAGGATATTGTATTCATTGCCTAGATTTCTTATTAGGAATTCATAATCATCAATGACGCTTTTAGTCATAACTCCTTTACCTTTATGAAACGCTATTATTTCCGCGAGAGGCAGGCTTTTTACAAAAGGATGGCTATGCTCAGGTTTTCCATTGTCTCTATCTGAAAGTTCTTCAACCCTGTTCAATACCCCTATTGTTAAAGGCCTATGGCATATTGGACATATGCCATCAAGTTCTTTTGTTCTCTCATAAGAGCATGAAAAGTTGCATTTTCTATGGCCGTCAAAATGATATTTTCCGTAAGCTGGATCCACTTCAAGAGTCAAAACTACTTTCTTCTCTTTTATTGCTTTGATTAAACTATCATAGCTTTTCTCTTCTAAGTCAAACAATGTTGCCTCTCTTCCAAGACGATGAGGCCAATATGAATGCGCATCTGAGAAAGAGACAAGTTCGTATCTATCAAGAGCAGAGATTTTCCAATTCATCTCTGGATCTGAGGAAAGTCCTGTCTCAAGAGCATGTATATACTCAGTCATAGAGCCAAAGCATTCTTCAATTGAATCAAATCCTGATTTTGAGCCGAACAATCCAAACCATGGAGTCCATATATGAGCAGGAATAATCTCCATGGCTTCATCAATTTTCTTCATTTCTTTAACAAACCTTTCTGCATCTAGATTTATCGTAGGTCTTCCATCAGCTTCAATATTGCAATACAAAGAGAAAAATGAAGCAATTCTTTTAGAGCAGTTTAAAGAAGGCGATAAAAGCAAGAGATGAATCTTTCTAAGTTTTCCTCCCTTGTTAAAAACCAGATTCACCTCTGTTTGAAGCACGAAATAAAACTCATCATTTGTTTTTAGGAGTCCTTTTTCTTCTTTCAGATTAGATAATTCTTTAAGCCATCTCGGATGTGTGAAATCTCCTGTGCCGAGCAGGCCAATCCCCTTTTTTAGAACAGAATCCTCGAGATTTTTAAGCGTAATCTTCTTTGATGTCCCTTTAGAATATCTTGAATGAATGTGAAGGTCTGCAAATATCTTCATCTTATGTCCCTAACCAAGCCATTTCTCTTTAAACCTTTTAAATCTATTGTTCTCTATAGCATCTCTAATATCATTCATTAACTTCTCCATAAAATAGAGATTATGATAAGAAGCAATAGCATAAGCAGAAAATTCTTTTGCCTTAAATAAATGATTTAAATAGCTCTTTGAATACCTTTTGCACATCTTGCAATCGCAATTCTCGTCTATTGCAGACTTGTCTCCTGCGAATCTGTTATTTGTAATCTTTATCCTGAATTTATTCTTCCTGTTTCCTCCTGATTCTGGAGTTATTAGAATATAGCCGGCTCTTCCTATCATTGTAGGACTTACACAATCAAAGCTGTCTATGCCATAAGATACCGATTCTATTATATCTTCAATAGCTCCTATCCCTAAAAGATGGACAGGCTTTTCCTTATCTAAGAAAGGTTGAAGCCAACCAAGCGTTTCGTACATCTTGTTCCTTCCAAAAGAACCACCAATTCCAAATCCGTCAAAATCCATTGATGTTATCGCTTTTGCGCTCCTTTCCCGTAATTCCCGGAATAATCCTCCTTGGATTATTCCATAGATTGCTTGACTGCTTTTTTTCTCTTTATGAAAGGCTAGGCATCGTTTAGCCCATCTCTCTGTTCTTTCAGCTGCTTCCTTTGTTTCATCATAATCTGCTGAAGGTGGATTGCATTCGTCTAAAGCAAGTATTATATTTGCTCCTATGTCGTGCTGGATTTCAATAGATTTCTCAGGACTGAGAAGGTGTAAGCTCTTGTCATATATCGATCTAAAATAAACTCCTTCTTCGCTAATCTTTGCTATTGAAGCCTCCTTTGATGGCTTTTTTTCAATCTCGTATTCAAACTTGGATCTTCCAAGAATTGCTCCTTTTCCTAAGCTGAATGCCTGAAAACCACCACTATCGCTCATGAATGGTTTTCTTATCCCGGAAAATTTCTGAATTCCTCCAAATTCTCTTATTATTTCAGCTCCCGGTCTAAGACTTAGATGATATGTGTTTGCGATGAGCATCTGAATCATAAGCTCTTCAATATCAAAAGCAGTTAGACTTTTTATGGCTGCCTTAGTAGCAACAGGAACAAATGCAGGTGTTTTAACTACAAAGTCATCTATCTTGATTTCGCCAACTCTGGCTCCTCCTTCCTTTTTAATTACATTAAATTCCATCTTTTTTACTTCTTTTGTTTAGTTAGATTTATAGAAAAATCAGGATTCTTTTAACATTTGTGATTTATCTTTTATTATTCTAAAGTCTTTTCTCATTACTCTCATTAATCAACAGAAAGCATCTAAAGAACTCTTGTACTTTTATTTATTCTTGTCAACACTAAACAAGAAGTCCACAAGCTCTATGTATGTGCTAGCCGAGAATGCCTGAGCAAATGCTCCGTTGCTTGATTGCTCTTCAGCATCGCTTAGCTCTGATGCATAGCCAATTGAATGCTCAAATAAGATGTCGTATGTTGAAGCACTCAGGATCTTTGCTATATATTTTCCATATCTCTTCTTATCAAAATGTCCAAGGACAATTGCTGCAATATTATTCATGAAATACCATGAATCACCTCTATGATAGCTTGCTGAATCTTCTCCTGTGTGTCTTGAATGAAACAACTTTGATTTCTTTGATATTGTCGCAAAGCCTCCCCAATCAAGCCATAGCTCATCAAAAGCGTTCGTAAAGCATAGCCTCCACTGATGCTCTTCAAGCAAAGTAGGACAGAAATAATAAGCTAAAAAGATGTTAGGTCTGAGCCAAGGATTCTTAAGATTGTCAACCAAATACGAACCATTCCAGAATTCTTGCCTCGTCTTGTTTTTAATCTCAGTTGCAATTTCGCTGTACTTCTTCTCCGAAGTAAGCCAATTCATTTTTTCAGCAAGATATATTATCATGGCCTGAATTTCTATATTGAATCCTTCCCTTTCATCAATCTGATAAACAGAATCCATCCATGTTTCGTTTGAATTTGAATGAATTAGTCCATCCCTTAGATAATATCGTAAAATGGCGTCAAGCTCTCTTTTAGATAGCTCAATGAATTTTTCCATCTCTTTCTTTTTGAACGGAGCTTTTTTGTTGATTTTATAATCCCCTTCTCTACTTAGGAAAGTATCAAAGATTCTCTTGAATATGAATGGAAAAGCATCTATACTGAATATGCCTTCTTTAGCATTCAGATTTGTTTTTATCTTACCATTTATCATCTGACTGAGCATACGAATTGCCAGTTCCAATCCTTTCTGCTTGTCTTCTTTTAATAGCCAATACAATGAGATTGCTTCATCCCTTGCCCATTCATCATAGAACCAGGGAATTCCTGCCATAATGAATCTATTATCTACATTTAATATCTTCATATTTCTCTCCGCGAGTGAGTAAGCAAAATCAAGATGTGGTGATTCTAAGCCATAGTTAGGCAACTGCTCAAGACTTTGTTCTAATTTATCAAATTTTGAAAATAATTTCTTTGCCTTTTTAAGAGCATAATCCCTGTTTCTGCTAGGCACAATAACGATTTTATCAGTCCAGAAAGACAATGGACAATACACATACCTTTTGAAAGGAGGAGAATTTCTTATCATATCATATTCATAATTCATCTCTTTCCATTCATCAATGCTTTTGGAAGAACCAGAAAAGGCAATGGCAATAAACAACTCAAATTCCTTCCCGCCCTCACTTTCATCTTCTCTTTTATCTGTTATCTTTTTGAAATGTATTAATGCAATATTTCCATTAACTTCATATTCATAAATCCTGCCCCATTCTCTGTTATCAAACACTTTTTTAACATCGAAGTGAGGCTTTACTACTTCATAAGCGTCAAGTTTTAAAAATAATGCCCTTGCATCTTCTGGCATAAAATAATTTTCTATAATTGATTCATGCTTTAAGCTAACCTTTCTTTTTTCTATGATAGTATCACTAATAGATTCATCTGCCTCAGGAAGCTCAATTGAATCAATAATCTTAAATAATTGGTTATCTGTAGTGCTGTGCCAAAAGAATCCATCATATCTGCTCTTCAAAGATAAAGGTCTTGAAAAGAAACAGCCCCCCTCATCACCTAAAAGAATCCTTGAGTTTTCTTTAGCTTCTACAAATAAACTCTTTTTGTTTCCTTTATATTCAACATCAATCAATTGAACCACCTCTATAAAATAATGCGGCATCTTCAGGAGCGACAACATTTACATAACTTCCACTAAGCTCAACCCCTCCCCAGATTGATAACCTGGGATGAATCTCAATATGCAAATGGAGATTTAAATTTTTTGGACTTTGTATCAATTCTATATTATAAGGACTGTTAAGCAGTTTAAGTTTTTTAAGTATGAATAAAATGTGCTCTGACAATTCATCAAAATTTTGTTCAATTTCCTCAAGGAATCTAACATGTTTCTTTGGAAATATTAATGCTTCATAGTTGTTTATAGATGCATATGGAGTAAACGAAACAAAGTTTCCAGTTTCAATAATTCTCCTCGCTGAGTTTCTTTCAATGCTGATAATACGACAATATTCACAACTTCCATAGCGATTACTCTTTATTGTCTTTTCATAAATCTCTTTAGGAATATGATTCATTCCGATTATTTGCGAATGAGAATGAGCCAAGGAAGTTCCTGCTTCCTTTCCATGATTCTTGAATGGCAATACATACCTTATTTTATCATTTTGATACACTCTCCTGCTTTCTGACATAAAGACTCTAAGCAGATTTGAAACCCTCCAGATGTCAGAATCCCAAAGTTGCATATTGTGTTTTGGCATTTCTACAACAACTTCATGAATACCAAATGCATTTGAATATGCAAAGAAGTTATCATCTGTGTTGATATCAGCTTCTCCATCTTCTTTCGTAATAGGAAATTTATTCTCAAACCAGCGTAATTCCCATCCATCATTTCCATTGATTCTCCCTATCTCTGGAGGCGTCATTCCTTCGTTGCCTCTGCAAAAAGGACAATTCTCATTGTACTCTTTTTCTTCTATTGTTTCGTTTGATTTGGGATTTACAAAATCCTTAGGCCTTCTGGATCTGTTTGTAGCAATAAATACAAACCTGTCCAGCAGATAATCTTTTCTTAGTTCCATTTTTGATTTCTCCTGCTTTAATCTTAATTAATCTTTTTTTATTTTCCAGTTTTATCTATTCTTTTCAATTCTTTCAATAGCAAGCTGATGAGCCTTGAAATACTTCTTAATTAATTCACTCCAATCTGCTTTCTCAGATGCATTCTTAGCCTTCATCTTCATAGCAATTCTCTCAGAAGAATTCATGCTTGAATATTTTTCCATTGCTTCAACGAGAGCGTTCACCCTGTCTTCATAACTCTTTCCTTCAAAATTAAGTACAAAAACTCCTTCTCCTTCAAGTTTTTGTTGTCTGATGAATCTGCCGAAACCTGCCAGATCTGTTGTTATTGTAGGGACACCAAAAGACATAGATTCAAGAGGCGTATATCCCCAAGGTTCATAAACAGAAGGGAAGATAGAAAGATGACAGGCAGATATCGCTTCAAAGTAATCCAAATCGAGCAATCCATCAACTCCTTTTAGATAAGTCGGATAAAATATTACCTTAACCTTATCATCAAATGCATTATTTAGGTTATTCTCTCTCAAAGATGTTAAAATTAAATCAGATTTATTCTTTATAATATGCGTACAACATGCAGGATTTTCATTGCTTTTAATTATCGATTTTACCCGTTCAAACTTATTGTAAAAATCATCTCCTATTATCTGTTTTATACTAAGTTTTTTTGGAGAGAATAATGAGTAGAATAATCTCTGCTTGATTTCATTTGAATTCTCTGCCAGAGATTCTTCTAAATCCTCAAAATAGCTCTTTCTTTGTATTATTTCCTTATTTACTGATTCATATTCTGCTGGAATAAAAAAGAATACAAATATGTTTTTATCAATCTTTGAGTGCTTTAATTTTTTGTTTAATTTACCTAAGGCGTCAATAAGGACATTTATTCCTTTTGAATAAAATTCATATCTGCCTGATACAAAGAATTGTAAGCTCTTTTCTAAGTCTACAGCATAATGAGGGTAAAACATTGTCATTAAGAAGTTTCTCATCTTCTCTCTGAATAACCTGTGTTTTACAGATGCTTCTTCAAATGTTGGAAACATGTTTGAATCAAGGCCATTTTCAACAATAACATCCGGCTCCCTTTGAAGAATAATCTTTGCTTCCTCCCCTGTAATCTCGCTAACAGTTGTGAAAACATCTGAGTTTTGTGCTGTTGCCTTTTCTGTTTGATGCTTTGCATGTATGTTAAATTCTCTTGCCTTCTCATCAAAATTCATGCCAGATTTAAAGAAGAAGTTCAAGTCATGTTGACTACCTGCCAATGCCCTTCCCATAACAGTTGCATGTGTTGTGAAGACACAGCCTGCTTCCGATTTCTTGGCCTTAAGATATAGAAGCCCGGCACCACTTAGCCATTCGTGGAAGTGAGCAACTATCCTTTTTTCAGGCATATTCTTTTGAATACTTTCAATAAATCTCCCTGCTATATTTGCCCACAGCACAGGATAATCATAATCGTAAAAATCTGTATTTAATGAATCAACCTGAAAATGTTCCCAGTTGAATCCCTTAACCTCGTTTGCAAGATGAAGACAATTGTTTATGTCTATCAAAACGACCTCTGGAGTTCCAAAAGTGTGCCAATGCCCAAAGTGGGCTACAGCCCCCAACTTAAGAAGTTCAGACATGCTTTCTTTAATCCATTCTGGAGGCTCCTCTTCAGCAAATTCTCCCTTTACCTTATCAGGAAGGTATGGACCAATTAATAAGTATTGATTTCCATATTCTACTTTCATCTGCACAATCTTTGATTGAATTACCCTGTAGATTCCCCCTACTTTATTGCAGACCTCCCAGCTTACCTCAAACAACATATCTGGTTTCATACGCAGACCTCCAGTTATCCTCTTCCTTGGGCTTTTAGTTATTGCCCTCTATATTTTTAACCTATTCACAAGTTCTTTCAAAATTTCAACCTCTATTTTTAGAGGATTCCTAAATCCTACTATCCTTTGTGCTAATTCTTCTTCATGGAAAACATCCTTAAGCCAGTTAAAGAAGTCATTCCTTTCATCATTTACATGATAATAGAATACATCATCATTCATTGTTTCTAAAGCATCAATTAAGTCATAGATGTTCTTAAGCACAAGACCATCGCATAGAAGGAAATATTCCTCTGGCTTAATCTCTTTCAATAGCCCTTTTTCCTTAACCTTTTTTGAACTCTCTTTTTTTGTATTTTTTTTAGCACTTTTTTTCTTTGTTTCAGTTTTACCCTTTTGTTTGTTTTCTTTCTTTTCTGCCATCTTCCCACCTCATTTATTCCTTACATATTTTATTCAGATATCTCTATTGATTCTTCATTTACATTCAATTCATTTTTTTCAGAGCTCTTTTCATTTTTAATTCTTTCTTTGATATCTGAAAAGATGTTCATGAAATAGATATATGCTTCGTACGGCGTATCATAAGGATTGAAATATTTATGTACATCACCATCGTTGAAATATTTTGTGCACATATAGTAAAAATGATCAGATGTTTGAATCTTTCTCCAGTTTTCAATAAGTTCTTTGTTGCCACTATCTTTTACCATCTTCTCTATCTCATATATCTTCTTTAAGGCATCCTTCTGCATTGAATTACCTTGCCAGGCAGATAAATCTCTTTCAGTATCAGCCCAAGAGAGATAAAATGGACAATCAATAATCCCTTTTGGTTTTAATCTTGAAATCGCATCAGTTGGATTCAGGAATGAATAGCCCTTTTTAATTCCAAGCTCAATGAAATGCCTAAAAAAATCAAAGATGCCTGTCTCACGCCATTGATGTTCTCCAAAAGTTTCGTAATCCATAAATAAACCAATTATATCTGAGTTTCCATTAAGTCTATCTATCCAATCACTATATTTTTCTGCTGTCAACGGCCATTCCTTCCAGCCTCTTTCTGAGAATCTAAATGCAATATCATCAGAAAGCTGGAAATTCTTAAGCAATACCTTTATATTTTGATCTTTGTTAAGATATAAAAAGTTTGGAGATCTGTTTTTTAAAATAGATTGAGCTCCTTCTGCCAGCATCCCTTTGAAACCTTTCTTGGCTGCAAAGTCCGCTATCCAATCAGAATAGATTAGCTCAGTGTTTCTAAAGCATGATGGATCTTTTCCAAACTCGCTCCTAATCAGTTCTCTATGCATCTCAATCTGTTCATTGAATTCATCAATTGAATGAAGGAAGGATAATGAATGATAATATGTCTCTGAAAGAAATTCAACGTTTTCTGATGAACCTATTTTCTTTAAGAGATAATAAGTGTTTGGAAAGTAACGCTTTGCTTGCTCAATGAAGACACCTGAGAAACTGAATGCTACTTTAAACTTCGGATATCTTTCAATCAAATCTAAAATCATCCTTGTTGTAGGAATATAACTTTTTTTAGAAACCTTCTCCATAATCTCATAATTTTTCTTTTCATCAAAATAAGCAGTAGTCCTACCTATGTCAAATATCCTGTATCTTTTCAACCTGAAAGGTTGATGTAACTGAAAGTAAAAGCATATGTTTACCATCTTTTCATCATCTTTTTTGTTTTATTCATTTAAAAATCTTTTTAATTATTAATTTTATTTCTTCTTTCTTTTTTATTCTTTCAAAACTTCTTCATATATTCTTTTGCATTCTTCAGCTCTTGAATCCCATGTTATTTGCTGTACTTCCATGACTCCATGTTCTGAGATTGTTTCTTTTAATGTTTTATATCTCAATATAGCAACAACCTTGTTTGTTATCTCATCTAAATCCCAAAAATCAACCGTTAATGTATTTTTAATTATCTCAGAAACGCCAGACTGTTTTGAGATTACAGTTGGGGTTCCATTTGCCATGGCTTCCAAAGGGGTAATTCCAAAAGGCTCTGAGACAGAAGGCATAACATAAACATCTGCCCTTCCATATATCTCATCTATGCTAGGACCTGTTAGGAAGCCAGTGAAAAACACCTTATCAGAGATTCCAAGAGCAATTGTTTTCTCAATAAGCTGAGGCATCATCTCTCCTGATCCAGCGATAAAAAATTTTGTATTTGGTTCAAATTCAAGTATTCTCTTTGCAGCATCAATAAAATACTCCGGCCCTTTTTGTATGGTTAATCTACCTAAGAAAAGCACTACATTATCATTTGAAAAAACCTTTACTGGCTTATTTGCCTTAATATTATCAGGAAAATCAACTGCGTTATAAAGCACTCTCACTTTAGATTCAGGAATTCCATATTTGCTTACAACCATTCTTTTTGTATAATTGCTTACTGCAATAATCAAATCGCTTTTTTCAAATCCTTCCTTTTCTATAGCATAAACAGTTGGATTTGGGAAACCGCCCGTCCTATCAAATTCAGTTGCATGTATATGCAAAACAAGCTTTTTTCCAGAATCTTCCTTAACCTTTATCCCTGCAGGATATGTCATCCAATCGTGTGCATGAATCAAATCAAACTTAAGATTCTTTGCTAGCATTCTTACCTTCTCGCTGTATATATAAACCTCTTCAAAGAGGTTCCTCCCATAAATTGCGTCATCATTTGATCCTTTTATTGCTTTCTTGTTCATCTCAGTTAATCTTTTCTGCTCTGGCGATGCATAAGGAATCAAAGGAGAATCAATGAAATATGCTTTAAGATGCGAATAATCAATTCCCTCATTGACCTTTGCATTAATCAAATTGAGAAATGAACTTGAAACTGGAATAGGACTTTTTGGAATTACAAAAGAGATTCTTACGCCAAGCTTACTCAATCCCCTTGTTAACCCAAAGCAGGCGGTTCCAAGTCCTCCGGTTTTATATGGAGGAAACTCCCACCCAAGCATCAAGATATCCATTTTCCCCTTTCATCAAATATTCTTAAAGATTCTTCAATAAATATTGTTTTAAACTTTCTTGATTACTTTTGAGTAATACTAAGAAGAAATCAGAATAAAAATCAATTTAATTGAAGAAAAATTTAGAACTGAGAATTCTTTATGGATTTAAATCAGGAATATTGTTTAATCCTACCTTTGATAACATCTTTTTCATCTTTTTATCAGAACCCTTTACCATTTTCATTAGTTTTTTGGATTGCTTGTATTGCTTTATTAATTCTCTTATTGTTTGTTCAGGAACTCCACTCCCCTTTGCTATCCTTTCAATTCTTGATGCATTAATCTTTTCAGGCATTTCAAGCTCTTCTTTTGTCATTGAGTCTAAGGCATGCTTCCATTGTTCTATCTTACTTTCCTGAACTTCTAATAATTCTTTGTCTATGTTCAAATTTGCCATCCCTGGAATCATATTCACTACTTTGCTAAGAGGGCCTAGTTTTCTTACTGATTCTAATTGTTCAAATAAATCAATAAGCGTGAATTCACCTTTGAGGAATTTTTTTGATTTATCTTCCATCTCTTCTTTTTCGTACATCTGGGAAATCTCTTCAAGAAGCGTCTCTATGTCCCCCATACCGAGCAATTTTCCAACAAATCTTTTAGGATTGAATCTCTCTAAATCATTTATCTTCTCACCGGTTCCAATGAATTTTACCTTTGTTCCTGTTGCAGAGCATGCTGCCAAAGCTCCTCCGCCTTTTGCAGTTCCATCAAGTTTAGTTATTATGACGCCAGTAATATTGCAACTTTTGTGAAATGCTTCTGCTTGTGTTTTCGCAGCCTGGCCTATATCTCCACTTAAAACAAGAATCCTTTCCTCAGCCTGCACCTCTTTGTTTAATTTGTTAAGCTCTTTAATAAGTTCATCAGAAAGGGCATCCCTACCAGCAGTGTCAATTATTGCAACATCGTATTTTTCTTTATGAGGCTTGAATTCCTGATATATCTTTAAAGGATTTTTTTCATTTTCTTTCCCATAAAAGTCAACACCAATTTTATTGCTTAACTGATAAAGTTGATCATAGGCAGCAGGTCTCCAAGTGTCTGTTTGAACCAAAGCTACTTTATATCCCCTCTTTTTGTAATAATTCGCTAGTTTGCCTGCCTGTGTTGTCTTACCCGAGCCAAATAGTCCAACGAGCATAATCTGAGTTGGCCTTTTCTCAATCTTAATACCTTCTTCATCTTCACCAAGAAATCTTACAAGTTCTTCATAAACAATCTTAATCATGTAGTCCTTCTTAGAAATTCCTGCTGGCGGATTCTCTTTAAGAGCCCTCTCTCTAATCCTCTCTGATAGTTCCATTACTTGAGAAATATTCACATCTGATTTTATAAGAGCCTTTTGAATATCCTTAATTATCTCATTAACTACCTTTTTATCTAAAAATAATACCTTTTTAAGTTTATCAATAGATCCTCTTAGAGATTCCCCTAACTTGTCCAAAACCATAGTTATAGGATTGAAATCTTCTTTTATATGTTTTATGGTTAGGATATGATCGTTTTTATATAAGCAATATTGGTTTGATAATGTTAATAAGATGTTAGAAAAGATATCAATAAAAGAAGAAATAATGAAATCAGATAGAGCAGAATATGGAAGCAAGATAGTGGAATCGCTGAGTTCACAATTAACTCAAAGGTATGGAAAAGGATTTTCTTCTCAAAATTTATGGTATATGATACAATTATTTGAAGAATACCCAATTCTCCACGCATTGCGTGGAGAATTCCAAGGTTTAAGTTGGACCCATATAAGAAGTCTTTTGCCTATAAAGGACGAACTAAAACGAAAGTTTTATGCTATCTTATGCCAAAAAGAACACTGGAGCACAAGCTCTTCGCAGAAAAATTATATAAGGCAGTATTACTCGCACAATTAAAATTAGAAAGAAAAACAAAGAAATAAAATCATTTAAGAGGCAAAAAATGAATGAAAAAGAAAAAGAAGATTGGATTAAAGCAGGAAGAATAGCAGCTATTGCAAGAGATTATGGAGCAAGCCTGATTAAGAAAGGAGCTAATGTCAGAGAGATATTAGACAAGGTTGAATCAAAGATTATATCAGAAGGAGCCGTTCCGGCTTTTCCTGCACAGATATCTTTAAATGAAACAGCGGCTCATTTCTGCCCATCTTTAGATGAAGATGTTATACTAAATGACGAAATCATAAAACTTGATGTCGGGACAATGGTTAACGGTGCAATAGGAGATACTGCAATAACTGTTGATTTATCTGGCAACTATGAAGATTTATTAAAGGCCTCAAGAGAGGCATTTGAAGCAGCATTCAGACTCATAAGACCCGGAGCAAAACTCGGAGATATTGGAAGAGCTATAGAATCAACTATCAAATCGTATGGTTTCTCTTCTATAAGAAATCTTTCTGGGCACACAATAAAGAAATACGAATTGCATGCCTTTCCAAGTATTCCTAACTATGATAACGAAGATGAGCTTCAACTTGAAGAAGGACAGGTAATCGCGATAGAACCTTTTGCCACAACTGGTGTTGGCAGGGTTATTGAGCGCGGGCAGGCAAGCATATTTGTAGCAATAAATCTTAAACCAGTTAGAAATCCAATAACAAGAAAAATCATTGACGAAATTAAAAGTTATAATAATATGCCTTTCACGACAAGATGGATTGAAAGGAAGTTCTCAAAAGGAATGAGTAATATTGCATTGTCTGAGCTTTTAAGAAACAATATGCTGGAAGAATTTAAGCCTCTTGTTGAACAATCAAATGGCCTCGTTAGTCAGTATGAACATACTATTCTCGTTTTAGATAAACCAGTCATATTAACTCTAACACAAAATTTATAAACATTCCAAAAATTCCAGATGATGTGATTCTCATGGCAGAAAAGAGCGTTGAAGTTTTGGTAGAAGGAGGCAAAGCAACAGCAGCCCCTCCGCTTGGACCAGCATTGGGGCCATTAGGCGTTAATATAGGACAGGTAGTTGCTGAAATCAACAAGAAAACTGCAGGATTCAAAGGCATGCAGGTTCCTGTGAAAGTAGTGGTTGATGAAAAAACAAAAGAGTTTAGCATAAGTGTTGGAACGCCACCAAGCTCAGAGCTAATAAAGAAAGAGGTTGGAATTGCAAAAGGAGCAGCAAATCCCAAGGAAAAGGTGGCAGATATATCTCTCGAAGGAATAAAAAAGATTGTTGAGATGAAACAGGACAGCCTTCTCGGCAAAGATATGAAAGCTAAGGTTAAAGAGATAGTAGGAACATGCCGTTCTATGGGCGTATATGTTGAAGGAAAGATAGGCGACGATTTTATTAAAGAACTAAACGAAGGAAAATATGATGATAAATTTTAAAGGTGAATTAAATGGAAATTAATGTAATATCAGAAAGCAAGAATCAAATTAGATTTAGTTTGCCGGGGCAGGAACATACATTCAGCAATCTCCTTGTTGATGCCTTAAATTCACTTCCAGAGGTTGAGGCCGCAACATATTCAATATTCCATCCTTTGATTGAGAATCCTGAGTTTATTGTCAAGGTTAAACAAGGAAATTCTGTAAGAGATGTCTTAACAGAAGCATGCAATAAGCTTGAAAAAGATATTGAAAATGCTAAGAAAGGCTTCTCTAAACTTTTTTGATTTAACTAAACCAAAAGATTTATTTATCAGTTAATGAGTAAGCATCAATGTAAGGTGGTTTAAATGTTTGATGTTTCAAAATTGCAAGGGGCAAGTAGCCTAGCGAAGGAGCTCGTTGAGAAGGGAATTGCAAAAGATTTTCAAGATGCTTTAAAGATAATTGAATCAAACAAAATGGTAAAGTCTAACGAAGAGTTCAACATTATTAATAATCATAAGGATTCTGAGAAAGAAGAAAAGGTTAAGGAGAAAGAAAAGGTTCAGGAAAATACAACAAAAATAGAAGATTCTGTTGCAATAAAAAAAATAAAAGAGGATCTTGCAGAACTAAGAGATCTTTTTGAAAGGTATGCTGCTCAGAATGATAATAATCTCAGAGAACTTGATACACGATTGAAGAATCTTGAATCAAAAATAAAGTTTAATCAAGAAGTTAAAGAAGAAAAGGTCAAAAAGCCTGAGCCGAAGAAGTTTGTCACAGGAGCAGGGGAAGGGCTTAACCCCGATGATTTTGCTGTTGATAAAATTTTCAACAATTCTAACGGCAGGCTGGAGAAGTAGATTTCTTGAAATATCTTTCCAATTCTTTTCTTTATCAAAAAACTTTTAAATAAGTTGAATTTCTAGCATATATGCCAAAGAAAAAGAAAAAATCGTCCGAGTTTAATTTTAAAACTACAAAAGAAATTGAAGTTTCTAAAAAAATCATTGATCAGGTAATAGGGCAGGAAGAAGCAGTTAAGGTAATAAAAAAAGCAGCCAAGCAGATGAGACATGTTCTCCTCATTGGAGAGCCTGGCACAGGAAAGAGTATGCTCGGCTTAGCCCTTGCTGAATTGTTGCCAAAGGAAAAATTAGTTGATATTCTTGTTTTTCCTAATCCGCATGACGAAAACAAGCCTCTTGTTAGAACAGTTCCTGCAGGCAAAGGAAGGGAAATTGTAAACAAATCAAGGATTTCTGCAGAAAGCATGTCAAAAAGAAACATCTGGATTTTCATTTTGCTTTTAGTTATTGCTTTAGTTGCTCCATGGTGGGTCCGGGCAGAATTCGGAGATATTATGGGAGCTGCAACCTTGCTCGGCTCATGGTTTATCTTTGGTGCATTTATGATTTTTATGAACTTGAACCAGCAGCGTGTTCAGAACAACATGTCGCCACATTTAATTGTAGATAATTTTGACAAAAAGCAGGTTCCTTTCTATGATGCAACAGGAGCACATGCAGGAGCTCTCTTAGGTGATGTCCTTCATGATCCATTCCAAACAGGTGGCTTAGGTACACCTGCACATAAGAGAATTGTAGCAGGTATGATTCATAAAGCAAACATTGGCGTGCTTTTTATTGATGAAATTGCAACACTGGACAGAATGACTCAGCAGGAACTTCTTACAGCACTCCAAGAAGGGCAATTTCCTATAACCGGCCAGAGCGAGAGAAGCGCAGGAGCAATTGTTAGGACAGAGCCAGTTCCGTGCAAATTTGTCTTAGTTGCAGCAGGAAATCTTGATACAATCAGAGATATGCATCCAGCACTTCGTTCCAGAATAAGAGGATATGGCTATGAAATTTTCATGTCTGATTCATTAAAAGATACGCCGCAAAATAGATTTAAAATCGCTCAGTTTGTAGCTCAGGAGGTTAAGAAAGACGGAAAAATTCCACACTTCACTAAGGATGCAGTTGAGGAAATCGTTAACGAAGCAAGAAGACGCTCAAACAGAAAAGGATACCTTACCCTCCTTTTAAGAGATTTAGGCGGCTTAATCAGGGCTGCAGGCGATGTTGCTCTTGAAGAGAAAAGCGAATATGTTGATAGAAATCATGTGCTTAAAGCAAAGAATCTAGCAAGAACACTTGAACAGCAGGTTGCAGATGATTACATTGAAAAGAAAAAGCAATACGAAGTAATCATGAGCAAAGGAAATGTTGTTGGCAGAGTCAATGGATTGGCTGTTTTAGGCAGCGGTAATGTCTATTCAGGAATATTGCTACCAATAGAAGCAGAAGTTGTTGCTGGAGGGAAGAAAGGAGATTTCATTGCTACCGGAAAACTCGGAGATATTGCAAAGGAAGCTGTTGTTAATGTTTCAGCAATAGTTAAAAGGCTATTTGGTAAAGACCTTAAGGACAAATACGATGTTTATGTTCAGTTCTTACAGACTTATGAAGGAGTTGAAGGGGATTCAGCAAGTGCAGCTGTTGCCACTGCCGTAATATCTGCTCTAACAAAAATACCAATAAGACAGGAATTGGCAATGACCGGAAGTCTTTCTGTAAGAGGCGATGTTTTGCCTATTGGTGGTGTATCTGCAAAGCTTGAGGCTGCGATTGATGCTGGTATGAAGAAGGTTATAGTTCCATATAGTAATATTAATGATATAGTATTGCCGAAAGATAAGCTTAAGAAAATTAAAGTAATTCCAGTCAAGAATGTAATTGATGTGCTCGAGAATGCTCTTGTTTGGGATAGCAAGAAAGATGTCTTTGAGAAAATCAAAAAAACTTTTATGCAATAATCTCTTTTTCATAAAAAATGATCATTTCAACTAAAGAGGGGGATAAAGGAAAAACAAAGATTATTAATGGAGAAGAGTTTTATAAAGACATTCCAATATTTGAAGCCATTGGAACAATAGACGAATTAAATTCTTTTCTTGGTGTAGCCCGCCTAAAAACCTTTTTGTTCAGGGATGAGATAAAATACATTCAAACCAATTTGATTAAGATAAATGGTTATATAGCTCTTGGTCATGAAATCTTCAAAAAAGATGTTGAAAGTTTTTTTGATTGGCTTGAAAATGAAACTAGAAATAATGAGGAATCAATAGAGGTAAAAGAATTTATTATCTTTGGTGATGAGGAAGCATCATCTTGGCTTGATGTTTGCAGGACAATATGCAGAAGATGTGAGCGAAGGATAGTTTCTTTAATTCACACAAAGGACAATAAAGAACTAGAGAATAAAGAATTGTCAATATTAACAAAGATATTCAATAGATTGTCAGATTTACTATTCATATATTCTATCCATGAATTGAATAAAACAAAATAATAAATAAAACAATACCTAAGAGCTTTAACCTACAGTGCAGGCACTCCAGCCACAATTATGACAAACCTTGCATCCTGATTCTGATGTTAATTTGCTCCCGCATACCGGACACCTTTCTTCGTCATCTTTTATCTTATCTGTCTGTTTGCTTTCTTTTGTTTGCCTTGCTTGTTGTTTTCCTTCATTCTCTTGCTTTTCTTTGCTCTCATTATTCACAAAAGAACCTAAGCTTTTGTTCAATCCCTCTGATTCTAAAATCTTTTGAATGTCAAGCAGTGTTGCAAACCTCAAATTAGATTCATAAAGTTTTTTAAGAAGAGCTTTAGAATAATTTGAAGGCTTAATTATTTTATTTCCTTCTTTGCTAGAATCGACATTCAGCACCTGACCATACTTGCTTCCATCTCTATAAACTGTTACACCTTTGCAATTAAGTTCATGTGCAATGAGGTATGCATTTTTGATATCATCAACGCTAGAATCTTTTTTCATGTTTATTGTTTTGCTTATACTATCTGTAATCCATCTTTGCATCTCTGCTTGAGCAACTAAATGGTCAAGCCAGTGCAAATCCATTGCTGTAACATATATCTCTTTAAGATCATCAGGCAACTCATCAATTCCCTGCAAACTCCCTCCATTAGTGCTTATCTTCTTTAACATCTCTTCGCTATGAAGACCTCTAAGTTTAAGTTCTTCTTCAAATACAGGATCAACATAAAAGAAGTTTCCTACAGTTACATTCTTCTCAAAAACAATTGCAAATATTGGCTCAATCCCGCTAGTTGTGTCTGCAATCATACTCACAGAACCAGTAGGGGGAGATGTAGAAACCATTGCATTCCTGACGCCTTTCTGAGATATCTGTTTGGCAAGATCTTCCCAGTTTAATGTCCATAGCTCTTTCTGATAAAAACCTTCGATAGGAAGATCCCCTTTTGTATAATTGCTTTTCTTAAATAGAGGGAATGCTCCTCTTTCTTCTGCAATCTTCATTGATTCAAAATATGCATAGTATGTAAGATGTTCGCTGACCTTCCTCATAAATTTAAAGCCTTCTTCACTATTATACTTAACCTTCATCATGAAGAGTGCTTCTGCTAAGCCCATCATGCCAACTCCAATCCTTCTTGTTAATTTTGTCGCTTTTTTTATCTTCTCAAGAGGATATCTATTTATCTCCATCATATTGTTAAGATATCTTGTCACTTTCCTTACAATACCATGAAATTCATCCCAATTGAATTTTCCATCTTCAACAAACTTGCTTAGATTGATGCTTGCAAGGTTGCACGATTCGTTTGGATAAAGAGGTTCTTCTCCACAGGGATTTGTTACTCTGATTTTTTCTCCAATTGCTGGCTCGAGAACATTTCTTTTGTTTATATTATCAAAAAACAATACTCCTGGATCAGCAATTGACCACGCATAGTAAGATATTAAATCAAATAGCTCTCTTGCATCCTGCTTTTTTACTTCTTCTCCTGTTCTTGGATTCTTAAGAGGATATTTCTTTCCTTCGTATAATGAATTCCAGAAGTATTCCCATATCCCTGCAGAGATATTGAAGTTTGATAACATTCCATCTTTCTCCTTTGCTTTAACAAAATCAATAATATCCGGATGCCAATCCTCTAATATTCCCATATTGGCACCTCTTCTAACGCCGCCTTGTTTTATCACATCTGAGACAGCATCAACTAATTTCATGAATGATATAGGACCTGATGAGACACCTTTCGTAGAATCAACCACATCGTCTTTTGGTCTTAGTTTTGAGAAATTTATTCCAGTTCCCCCTCCACATTTCTGGATTATTGCAACATCATGACAAAGTTCCATTATGGATTCCATATCGTCTTCTACATTTAATGTAAAGCATGCTGAGAGCATTCCTAGTCTTCTTCCTCCATTGATTAGAGCAGGAGTGTTTGGCATAAAACATTTCTTGCTTAATAATTCAAAAGCCTCGTCAATCATAGATCCATACTTGTTAAAATAGCCATCTTCAATTAGCTTTAAGAAATCATCGACAGATAGTTTAATATGTCCTTCTTCTTTTTGTTCCTTAAATAGCTCAAGCAACTGTTCAAACATATAACGATTTATCTTGTATTTCCCTATTGAATATCTAGAATCAAAATCTTCTGATGAAGCAATCAGTTCATCTATCCTCTTTACATCGTCTTTTGAGTTTGTTTCGCTTGGTTCTTTTGAATACACCTTTTCATCAAATACAAGCTCTCCTAAGATAGAGACGATGCTTACTCTCTCAAAAAGCTCCCGAGGCCTTTCAACAATCTCATTATTCTCATTCTTAATTAAATATCTTGAAGCCAATACGCGCAATGCACTAAGTGAGAATGATTTTTCTATATCATCTAATTCTTTTACATTTAACACTAATCTTTTTTCATTTCTTATATCTGCTTTCTTTTTTCTATAAAGAATGAATGCCTTAGCAACATCAAAAAGATTATTTCTCATTAAAGAAATCTCAATGATATCCTGAATCTCTTCTACATTCGGTTCTTTATCTTTTAATTGTTTTTCTATAAGGTTTAATGCATCATTTACAACTTTGTTCAATAATTTTTCATCAGCTTTGTTCTGTGCAAGCATTGCTTTCCAAATTGAATTCTTGATTCTTGCAACATCAAACTCTGTTCTTGAGCCTGTCCTTTTGATAACCATCTTTGGCAAGTTTCTCGTCTCTTTTTTTTCCATTTTCAACCCCACCTTTTTTGCATTTTTTATTAGAAAAACATAATTACATTTTTTTCTTATGTTTAAAAAACTTTAGATTGTTGAAAGGATATAAAGAAAATCGATAAAAAGAATTAATTGCTTTTTAATAGGATTTTATAAGGTCGGATTGACAACTTTCCCAAGAAATAAGATAGCTCCTGTCTCTTTTTCTTGTATAATAAAGATAAAAGGATGATCTGCATTAAATATCTTCATGTTCCTTGGCATAGCAGTTTCTACCATACCAACAGCGGTTGCAGCAGCAGCTTCAGTTCCTTCTTCATCAACATTAACGTAGGCCTGATGGATTACCTGATTAATAAACAGATTTCTTTTTCCGTCAATACCTGAAAAATCAGCATCGCTAGAAAATGCACTATGCATTCCCATTGCACTTAATACTTCTTTCATAAAATATTTTGTATCAAACTCAAATTTTGGAACTGAAATTGAATCTAACTTTGTTTTTTTCATATGAGCTTTATATTCATTTAGTTTCTCAGCAGAAAGTTCTATATCTCCAAGAGTATAATTATAAACAATTATTTCTTCAGTTTCATAATCATACGTTTCTCCTTGTTTTGGTAATAATATTAACATAGAAATGTTTTCTCCTTTATATGGTAATTCCAAAATTTGCAGTTTTTCTAATTCAGCATAATTAAATTCAGTCTTATCCGGATCCATATGCATCATTTGAATTTTTACAACCTCTTTTGGGGTGATTTTAAAATCCTTCTCTTTTGTATCTGACTTGTCAAACTCCCATTCCCATGTTCCTTTAAAATAAATAGCATTTGTAAGAACCAATCTTGTCAATTCGTTAATAGCTCCTTCAGGTATTAAATCTTTAATTTTGCCATTGGTTTGTTCTTCAATAAAAGAATTGATAGTTTGTATAGATTTTTCTGGTTCTCTGACAAAATCAACATTTACTGCTTTTCCTCCATAATATCTCTCTACTATGTTTAGATAATCATCAAGGAACGGATAATCTTGTTGAACCCATAAGGCATTTCCAGTTTTTAATTCATATTCTTTGTCTTCTTTATTGATGTTGTTATAAATTGCAGCAAAATTAGCTCTTAAAGTGTCAACTTCAGGGAAATGAAGAACTGATTCCATTTCTTCTGCTGTCTCTCCTTTTGCACCTTCATAAGTCATTGCTAAAGCTGAAAAAATACTATAAGGAGAATAAAAGATATTTCCTGTTTCAGATTGCTCTAATTGGTAATATAAATCAAAAGCAAATTGATTTACGGCATTAACAACTTCTTGAGTTCCATATTGCGTTGCATTTGTATCATCAGCCTTTGGTGGTTGATCTGGTTGATATGGAAAGAGGAATAGTAATCCTGTGGCACTTACCGCACTTATGATAATTAGCACAAATATAATTATTAATATTTTTTTACTCATAACCTCTATTAAGGTCTTTTATTATATAAATCTTCCTTTGATTTCAATTTAAATTGAAGTTATAATTCTTATTATTTGACTTTATTTTCAATGAATTAATCTATATATTCATCATGTTATTAAATCCAAGCAAAGAAAGTTTAATTTATTTCTTAGAACTTCTAAAATTTTCAGCGCGAATGAGAAAACTTTTTAAATAGATTATTATAAAATCATCACAATGACTCCATTAGGATATCTGGCTTCCCTTGCTCTCCTATTGATATTAGGAATTCTTGTTACTTATCTATCATATAAAATAAAGATTCCTAATGTGATTCTCCTAATCCTCTTAGGAGTTGCTCTTTCTTATGTCCCAAATCCTTTTAATCTGAGCGAGCCTCTCATAAGCTTTGATCATACCTTTTTGGTAACTATGGGCATCTTTTCTCTTGCAATAATTGTTTTTGAATCTTCAAGTCATTTTAGTTTCAAAGAGGTTGATAGCGTATCAAGCAAGGCATTAAGGATTACTCTTGTCTTTACAACCCTTACTCTAATTGGACTAACTCTGGCTGGAAAGCTATTCTTTCCTAACAGGGGTTGGGTTTCTTTAATGATATTTGCAGCTGCAATGTGTGGGACATCGCCAGATGTGGTTCTTTCAAGCTTTAAAAAAAATACAAACAATATAATAAAAACACTTCAAGTTGAATCAATAGTTAATACCCCTATTAATGTTCTTCTCCCTTTCATAATTATTGATTTCATAACTGCTCCTGAGATAGCTGATTCAAGAGCAGCATTAATTCCTTTGTTTGGTCAGGCAATCCTTATGAAGATAATTGCAGGAATAGGAACAGGAGTTCTTTTTGGATTTATTCTTTTGAGAATTCTTAAGAAGAACGGAAAAAAGAAGATAGCTCCAGTAATTCTCTTGGCAATGGCTCTTTTAACATATGTAGTTGCAGAAGCCTTAGAAGGAAATGGCGTGCTTGCTGTTACTGTTCTAGGCCTGATTTTTGGCAACAGTTTCCTTAAAAGGAAAACAAGCATAAAAAATTTTTCATCAACCCTTTCCTTGTCTTTAGAGATACTTATCTTTATCCTAATAGGATTCCTTATTCGTGTTCCTCTTGACTTGGTCTTCTTTGTAAAAACAGTGGCTTTATTTGGAATTTATATCTTGCTGAGATGGATAGCAATTCTCATCTCATTAAGGAAAGGAAAAGAGACTGCTAAAGAAAAGCTTTTTTTGGCTTTGAATGCCCCAAAGGGAATTGCTGTAGCGGTTGTAGCTTTCGTGCTTTCAGTTAGCAATGTTCCAGAGATCTCTTTCTCTTTAGATTTGATATTCAGTTTCATTCTATTGAGTGTTATTGTTTCAACAATCATTACGCGTTTTTCAGATAAATTTATCGATGGCAAGGTTGAGATAAATAATCTCTGAATTAAATAAAAACAATTAAATAAAAACAGATTAAATGAAAGAATAGATAAAATCTAATTTAATGAAGACATTTCCATAGAAAAGTTTATAAAAGGAGCTTGACTCCACTATCTTGCTCTTTTAGAAGAGCATAACTATCGCCACCTTTGTCTTAGATTTAGTTTTTAGATTTAGTTTAAACATACTTATGAATACTTGACAACCTTGTCAAGTACGATGTGGGTTGTCTCGAAAGAGAATTTCTATAGCAAGAGTCTTGTGGCCAAAAGAATCGCATACCCGTTGATCCTGCGGGAGACTGCTGCTATGGGGGTTCGACTTAGCCATGCAAGTCAGAGAGCCTCGTGCTCTCGGCAAACTGCTCAGTAACACGTCGATAATCTGCCTTTAAGTAAGGGATAACCTCGGGAAACTGAGACTAATACCTTATAGGAGATGTTTCTGAAAGGATTCATCTCTTAAAGCTTCGGCGCTTAAAGATGAGTCGGCGGCGGATTAGGTTGTTGGCGGGGTAAATGCCCACCAAGCCGAAGATCCGTAGGGGCCTTGAGAGAGGGAGCCCCGAGAAGGACTCTGAGATACTAGTCCTAGCCCTAAGGGGTGCAGCAGGCGCGAAACCTTTACAATGCACGAAAGTGTGATAAGGGAACCCCCAGTGCCAGCGGAAACGCTGGCTTTTTATGATGGTAAGAACATCATAGAATAAGTAGTGGGTAAGACCGGTGCCAGCCGCCGCGGTAACACCGGCGCTGCGAGTGGGAGTCGCGATTACTGGGCCTAAAGCGTTCGTAGCCGGTTTAGTAACTTCCTTGTTAAATCCTGAGGCTTAACCTCAGATCTGCAGGGGAAACTGCTAAACTAGAGATTGGGAAGCGCTGGAGGAATTTCAGGGGGAGCGGTAAAATGCTATTAGCCCTGAAAGACCACCTGTGGCGAAGGCGTCCAGCGGGAACAAGTCTGACGGTGAGGAACGAAGGCTAGGGGAGCGAAAGGGATTAGATACCCCTGTAGTCCTAGCAGTAAACGCTGTGGGTTAGGTATTGGATTTCCGCAAGGATATCCAGTATCGTAGCGAAGGCGTTAAACCCACCGCCTGGGGAGTACGGTCGCAAGGCTGAAACTTAAAGGAATTGGCGGGGGAGCACCACAAGGGGTGCGGCGTGCGGTTTAATTGGATTCAACGCCGGAAACCTTACCAGAGGCGACAGCAGAATGAAGGTCAGGCTGAAGACCTTACCTGACACGCTGAGAGGAGGTGCATGGCGGTCGTCAGCTCGTGCCGTAAGGTGTCCTGTTAAGTCAGGTAACGAGCGAGACCTGCATCCACAATTGCCAGCGGGACTTTTGTCGACTGGGCACATTGTGGAGACTGCCTGGGAAACCAGGAGGAGGGTGCAGGCAACGGCATGTCTGTATGCCCCGAATCCTCTGGGCTACACGCGCGCAACAATGGTATGGACAATGGGATGCCACCCCGAAAGGGGGAGCTAAGCCTCTAAACCATATCTTAGTACAGATTGAGGGCTGAAACCTGCCCTCATGACGACGGAATCCCTAGTAATCGGATGTCAACATCGTCCGGTGAATATGTCCCTGCTCCTTGTACACACCGCCCGTCAAACCACTCGAGCGGGGTCTAGGTGAAGATCAATCCTTCTGGATTGGGATGAACCTATGCTTCGTGAGATGGGTTAAGTCGTCACAAGGTAACCGTAGGGGAACCTGCGGTTGGATCACCTCCTTTTTTTATTTTCATCTTTCGGGACAGCCCCCTTATATTCCTTTTTTGGGGATGTAAGGGCCTGTAGCTCAACTTGGGAGAGCGTCGCCTTTGCAAGGCGGAGGCTTCGGGTTCAAATCCCGACGGGTCCATTTTAGTCGTAGTTCGATACCGCAAGATATCGGATGGTAGGCCGATCCTCTTTTAGAGGTGCTTGATTCATTTTATCAAGTTATTTTGATGAGGCCAATCATAGGAGACTGGAAAACAGGATAGATAAGATTCTACTAAGCCATCAGATGGATGACTTGGCTTGAGAAGCCGATGAAGGACGTGGCAAGCTGCGAAAAGTCTCGGGGAGTTGCATGCAGACCTTGATCCGAGAATTTCCTAATGGGACTTCCTGTTCCTTCGGGAACACTCCTTTTGGAGGGGGAACGCGGAGAATTGAAACATCTTAGTATCCGCAGGAAAAGAAATCAATTGAGATGTCGTAATTAGGGGCGACCGAAAGCGACGAAAGGCAAACTGAATCTCTTATAGCAATATAAGAGAGATGTGGTGTTTCGGCTATCTTGATTTCTTGTATGTCTAACTTAAGTCTTCTGGAAAGAAGCACCATAGAGGGTGATAGTCCCGTAAGAGAAAGCATGCAAGAATGTGATAGTACCGAGAGTAGCGTCTATTGGATATTAGGCGTGAATATGGGGGACATTAACCTCTAACCTTAAATACTTCTCAAGTCCGATAGCGAAATAGTACCGTGAGGGAAAGTTGAAAAGAACCCTTGGCAGGGTGTGAAAAGAGCCTGAAATCTGATGGTTATACCGGGATAGGGCACTATGTGTGTTCTATCGTACGTTTTGAATAACGGGCCAGGGAGTATATCTATGTGGCGAGAATAACCTTCTATGAAGGGGATTCGTAGGGAAACCGAAAAGTTCGCAGCAATGCGAGGAACTGAGTTTTAAAATGCTCGGAGTCACGTGGATTAGACCCGAAACCGCACGATCTACGCCTGAGTAAGGTGAAGCGAGGGTAAAACCTCGTGGAGGCCTGCAGAGGTGCTATGGACAAGTGCTCTTCTAACTTGGGTGTAGGAGTGAAATGCCAATCGAGTGCGGATATAGCTGGTTCCAGCCGAAATTGGCCTAAGTCAAGCCTCGAGGGAGATGTCTTATGTGGTAGAGATACTGATAGGAGATTTAGGGGGAGAAATCCCTCGGTTTTCTGTCAAACTCCGAATGCATAAGAGTCGTAGATCTCGGGAGACGGGGGCAGGGGGTAAACTCCTGTTCCAAGAGGGGAACAACCCAGACTCTAGTTAAGGTCCCAAAATGTTGACTAAGTGCGAAAGGCCAAAAGGTGTCTATCTCCTAAGACAGAGAGGAGGTTGGCTTAGAAGCAGCCATCCTTTAAAAAGTGCGTAACAGCTTACTCTTCGAGGGGGTAGGCCCTGAAGATCGACGGGGCTAAGTCGACTACCGATACTAGGGATATGCCAAAAGCATATGATAGGCTGGCGTTCTATAAGGGCGGAATCATCTCTTCAAGGAGATGTGGACCTTATAGAATTGAAAATCCTGGCAGTAGTAGGATCTAAGCAGGGTGAGAGTCCTTGCCACCGAAAGGGCTAGGGTTCCTTGACAATGCTGATCAGTCAAGGGTTAGTTGGTCCTAACCGGCGACCTAACAGGTTAGTCCGGGAAAGGGAAACAGGTTAATATTCCTGTACAATCTGGATATCCGGCAACGAAAGATCTTTTTTCGACGGTTCAGGGTAGACATAGACAAGCTGTCGCTTGTTTCAAGGGGTATAAATCTTTGGAGTATCGTAATGATGAGAAAAAGATGAAAACTCCGATGAGCATCCGCGAGGGTGTTATGTTGATCCCAGGACTCAGTGAAAAGAGAAAAGATATAGATTCCAGATTGCCATACCGAGATCCGACACAGGTGCCCCTGGGTGAGTAGCCCAAGGTGTGCGGGTGATAATCCAGTCGAGGGAAGTCGGCAAATTAGTCCCGTACCTTCGGAATAAGGGATCCCTGAGATTGTTCTCTTAAGAGTGCAACCTCAGGGCTCAGTGACAAGGGGGATCCGACTGTTTAACAAAAACATAGCCAACTGCTAGTTCGAAAGGATTTGTATAGTTGGTGAAGTCTGCCCAGTGCCAGTACTTTAAACTTCGGTTCAACGGAGCGAAGAGCTGGTAAACGGCGGGAGTAACTATAACTCTCTTAAGGTAGCGTAATACCTTGCCATTTAAATAATGGCTTGCATGAATGGCGTAACGAGATCCCCACTGTCCCCGACTGGAAACCCCTGAACTTCCTGTACTGGTGTGGAGGCCAGTGTCTTCCAGTGGGACGTGAAGACCCCGTGAAACTTTACTGTAGTCTGTGGTTGAGGAGCGAGTTTTGATGTGCAGGCTAGGTGGGAGTTGTTGAGGCTTGGCCGTCAGGTCAAGTGTAGACGAAAGATGAGAAACCACCCTTCAAGACTCACTTCTCTAACTAACATTTTGTTAGGACACCCATTGATGGACAGTTTGACTGGGGCGGTACTCCGCTGAAAAGATATCAGTGGAGCCCAAAGGTTGGCTCATTCGGATTGGAAACCCGAAGTTGAGTGCAAAGGCAAAAGCCAGCCTGACTGAATCCTAGACAAGGAAGGATTCAGAAACGAAAGTTTGGCTTAGCGAACCTCTATCTCTCCTTAATGGGGGGTAGAGATGACCGAAAAGTTACTCCGGGGATAACAGAGTTGTCTCTCCCGAAAGTCCATATTGACGGAGAGGCTTGCTACATCGCTGTCGGCTCTTCCTATCCTGGCCGTGCAGAAGCGGCCAAGGGTGGGGGTGCTCACCCATTAAAAGGGATCGTTAGCTGGGTTCAATACGCTGTGAGGCAGTATGTTTAATATCTACTGGAAGTGTTTATGGTCTGATGGGAAGAACCCTCTAGTACGAGAGGAACGAGGGATCGAGGCCTCTGGTCTATCGGTTGTCTGACAAGGCAGGCCGAGCAGCTACGCCTTAGGGGATAAGTGCTGAAAGCATCTAAGCACGAAGCCCTCCTAGAAAAGAGACCAAGGACACGGGAAGAAGACCCGTTTGATGGAACTGGCGTGTAAGCATCAAGCCTTCGGGCGAGGTGTTCAGCGCGCAGTCCCCAACAGTCCGATTTATCTTATCACTTTTTTCAGTCTCCTATGGTTTTAGCCTCTTTTTTTCTTTCACTTTTTTCTTTTCTTTTTCTTTTTTATCAAATTCCATTTAGAATTCCATTTATGGAAAGACTTAAATAAAATGATTTTAATTCTTTAAATCTATGAAATCATCTACAATGCGATTCGTATTTTTTTTAGTCATAGGAATCTTTGTGATTTTTGCTGTTCATGGATTCTATAATTATAATTATTTTTCAAGACAAAATTTTAATGATTCTATAAAAGAAATCTCTTCAAACGAATCATTAAATGAAGAAATAAACGATTCTGTAGAATATTATCCTTTAGATAGAGCTCTGCCACAACTTCCAACTACTGAATTATGTATAAAAGATATATGCTTTGAGGTTGAGCTTCCAATGTCCATGGAAGAGAAAGCTACTGGATTAATGTTCAGAGAGTCTTTGAATGAAGATAATGGAATGTTATACTTATTTGATCAACCAATGGAGATTGGAATTTGGGCAAAGAATTGTCTATTCCCTATAGATGCAATATGGATTAACAGTGATAAAAGAATTGTGCACATTGAAACTATGCCGCCTTGTAATGAGGAGAATTGTCCTATATATAAGAATCAAGAGCCTGCTCAATATGTCTTAGAGATAAACGGTGGATTAGCTTCTAAGTATAATTTTAGCATAGGAGATGAAGTAATATTTAACATCAGTAATGCAGAATAAAATGTCAATTTATCGATTTTAAAAACCCAAAGAGATATGTGATACGAAATGCTTATTGGAATAGTAGGAAAACCAAATGTTGGGAAATCTACATTTTTTAAAGCAGCAACACTTGCAGATGTTGAGATAGCGAATTATCCTTTTGTTACTATCAAACCTAATGAAGGGATAGGTTTCGTAAGGGTTGAATGTGCTGATAAATTCTTTAATGTGCAATGCAATCCTAAGCATGGCTTTTGTATAGAACATAACAGGTTTGTTCCAATCCAGTTAGTAGATGTTGCAGGCCTAGTTCCAGGAGCATCACAAGGCAAGGGAATGGGAAATCAGTTCTTGGATGATTTAAGACAGGCGAATGTGCTTGTTCATGTTATAGATGCGGCTGGAAGCACGAATGAAAAAGGTGAGATGATTAAGCCCGGCTCTTATGACCCTGCAGAAGACATAAGATTCCTTGAGAATGAGATTGATGAATGGTATTTAGGAATCTTCAGGAAGGTTTGGCAGAGATTTTCCAAGCAGGCCGTTCAGGAGCACCAGAATAGCGTTGACGCTTTAACAAAACAATTTACAGGACTTGGTGCAAACTATTCTATAATTGATAATATTCTTAGTCAGCTCAATCTCAAAGAAAAGAAACTAAGCGAATGGAGTGATTCTGAGCTAAATGAGTTTGTGAAAGAATTGAGGAAAAAGACAAAACCAATGATAATTGCTGCAAATAAAGCAGATATTCCAGGAGCATTGGAAAATATTGAAAGGCTGAAGAAACAATTTCCTGATTATGTAATAATTCCATGCTCAAGTGAAGCAGAGCTTGCCTTGCGCGAAGCTGATAAAAAAGGTCTTATTAAATACATTCCCGGAGACAGCACATTTGAATTTAAAGAAGGAGCTGAACAAAAATTGAGCGAGAAGCAAAGAAAGGCACTTGATTTCATAAAAGAAAAAGTATTGAAAACGTTAGGTTCAACAGGAGTTCAAGAAGTGCTTAATAAAGCTGTCTTTGAACTGCTTGGCTATGTATATGTCTTTCCCGGAGGAATGAACAAACTTGAGGATCAATATGGAAACATACTTCCAGATTGCTTTCTAATGCCTCCCGGATCAACAGCACTGGATTTTGCCTATAAAATTCACTCAGACATTGGCGATAAGTTTGTTAAAGCTATTGATGTAAAGAGAGGAATTGCCGTAGGAAAAGATTACATCTTGCATAATGGAGATGTAATTGAAATATTAACAAGAAATTAAGAAGAAGAGGATTTGCCATTATTATACATTTAAATGTATAAGCGTTTATAAATGGTTATACAAAAATATGTATAAATTCTAAATCTATGCAATCATGAATTGCTGGATTCCAATTGTCAGAAGACTGAACATTATTGATGTAACTATCCCAACGATGAAATACAAAGATGTTCCTTTTATAAGATTCTGTCCCATAGAGTATCCTCTATAAACACTATCCTCTCCTTTCTCTATTGTTGCATAGATATAAGACATAATAATTATTATCTCAACAACAAACATTCCTACAACTATCTGGAAGAAATAACTTGGGATGCCTATTCCAAAGAATTGAAGGGATTCTGCAGATACCATTCCCGGAGCTGTCGCTGTTTGATTTCCAATGTTTGTTTGTGTCTGATTAATTACATTTATGACATTTGAGAGCAGGTTTGTAATTCCTACAACTATGCCTCCTATCAAAGGAGTTAGAAAACTCATCTGAGACTTTATGCTAGATAAAACATCCGCGAGAATATCCTTTAATCTCTCGTTTATCCTATGAATTTGTTTTAAATATTCGGCAAAGTTTCTCATCGCTCTGGAAGCAACATTAAGTCCTCTCTTAATGCTTTCAGTAAATATCTTCATTGCACTCTCTATTATGTTTGACGGATAAAATGCAATGGCTCCTCTTCTTTTGTCAAATATAGCTTCATCAATTCCCATCCCAAGTCTTTGTATATTATCTGACATAATTGAAAAGAATCGTGCAACAACACTTCCCGTAGTTGTTTTGGATACTGCAGAGATAGCAAATTCAGGAGATGTCCCGTCAGATAATCTATCACTTAACAGATACAATGACGATTCAAACTCCTTCTCAAGAACCTCTGATTCTTTTCTATTTTCTTCAAGCTCTTCGTTGCTCAATTTAAGATATGTTCCTAAGGCTAATCCAACAGCAACAGGAATAAAGAAGGATAGAATAAGGGCTCCAAGACCAAAAGGACCAATTGTCTCACTGTCTCCTGTTTGGCTAGGTACATAACCCATGAAATAAATAATGCCGTCAATAATAGGAATTTCAAAGTTTGGATTTATTGCATGTATTATTATAGGACTAAGACCTAATAGAAAAAGAGGAATAAACAAAAGAATACTTATAGCTAAAGGTGTCATCTGGATATTTATTCCTAATAGATTTATCTTGACCTTTTTCTTTCTTGAGCCCTCTATGAATACTTCCTCAACTCCAGAACCACCGTAGCCAGTAGGCCTTGTTGTCAGAATGCCTAAGGCCATAAAAAAAACCATAAAAGGAATTATTGCATTATATATCATAGCTATATGATACCAGGATACAGCAGGCATAAGACCACCAACAAGAGGAAGTATGATTAAAGTCATTATAGGCAATACTATGCCAAGCATGTTAAGGCTGTCAATTGGAGACTTTAGATTTTGGGCAAAACTAAGCATCTTATCATAAGTTGTCTCAAGGATGGAGCTCATTGCTCTGTCAAGGCTTTCCAGTCTTCTTTCATTTGAGGCTTCAGAAAGAGAGCTTTCAATAACCCTGAATGTTTCAATAAACTCATCATTATATCCTCTCCATCTCTCAAGATAATCATTCAGGGCGTCTATTATCGTGTTGTACCTTCCAGATTCAACATCCCACATCATTTTTTTGAGATCTATTGATAAAGGAGGTGTTAAATGATTTGCAGCAAAACGAAGAGCAGCTTCTAAATTAGATGTATGTCTTAGATATGTAACAACATAGAATACACAGAGAATCATTTGATTTGATGCCCGCATCCTCCATTTGGTTGCAAGCAAGGAAGGTATTTTTCTAAACGGCTGTATCATCAATAAGCCAAAAACAAAAAAGAAAAGCATAGTAATTATCTCTATAGTTCCTGTAATTATTCCTGTTAAAGCTACAACAACTAATCCTGCTACTATGAAAAAGATAGGAATCAAAAGAGCAAAACTCATCGCCCCTTCGGGAGTTATGTTCAAATGGGCTGTTTCTATATCTCTTTTTAGTTCCTTCTCAAGATTCTTAGGAGGAGAAATCTTAACGATATTTTCACAAAACTTGCATAACTTTTCATATGTACTCAATTTAGGAGGAGCAAACTGATCAATAAAATTGCTGTAATCTTTAGAAATGATCCCGGAATCTGAATCATCTATCTCAACATCAGAAATATCTCTTCCTTCCCTTAAGGCAGCCTTTATTCTCCTTTCATACTTCTGTTTCATGAGCTTTGTGAACTCATCATCATCCATATTCAGCTACCTCTCCATTTATCCTTCCTGCTTTCCTCATTAAGCCATTCTTCCCATTCCCTATAAGCTTCATCAACATCAAGCTTTCCCCTCTTCTTTGTAATCCTGTCGCAGATCATATGAAACTCATCATTTGCTCTTATAACGAATTGAGCTTCAAGAAGCTCAGGATTTTTCAATTTATCAGAGATTGAAACAATATCCATCTTTGTTTTAGCCCTAAGTTCAATGTTCTGCCATAATGCATCCCAATTCCCTGCCCATTCCTTTACATTTGAAGCAATAGATTTAAGGATTTCAGAATCTCCATGAATTAAGTCAGGTGTCGCAACTAATTCATCATTCTCTGGATTATATTTCATCAAATCAACAAAGCCTTTCTCAGCCTGCGGATCATTTTCCCAATCCTTTCTTACTTCAGTAATCTGTGTAACCCTTCTCCATCTGTGTAATCCATCCGATGAGCGTATTGGATTTGCAACCACAATAATGTCAGTAGCCTTGAATGATGTTCTTGGCACTTCTAAATCATTTACAACCCTGTCAAATACACCATAAGGACTATCCCCATGAATCGTTCCTGCAACAACATTTGCAAGAGCTCCAACCCTCATTGCTTCGTATAATGCCCTTGCTTCAGTGCTTCTGACCTCTCCAATAATTAGTGCAGAATCGCCTAATCTTAGTGTTGTTCTAATGCCTTCATCTGCAGAAACCTCTGAGCTTCCCTGTGTTAAAGCAGCTGCGACCTTCATAGATTGAATATTATATCCCAAATCTCTTAAAGAAGAAACAGGCAGTTCTAAAGTATCTTCAATAGTTATTATTCTTACTGATCTCATAATCTCTGTCATCAATGAACCAAGAAGAGAGGTTTTACCAGCGCTTCTTGTCCCGGCAACCAACATAGTTCTTGAACCATCTATCAGAAAGCTAAGCAAGCCTGCTGCTAAAGGATTTATCATTTTAGTTTTTATGAAAAGAGGCAATGTCCAAGGCTTTTCTCTATGCCTTCTGAATGCATATCCTAGGCCAGTTGGATTTAAAGGAGGAGAAATAACGGCAACCCTTGCCCTAGCATCCTCAAGTTGTATCTCTGTATCCAAGATTGGGTTTGCCTCGTCAAGAGGCCTTCCTGAAATCATTCTAAGTTTTGTTGCCCATGATTCTGCTTCATCAATCGTTGGAACTATATTTGTAATACAATCCTGATATTTTTGATGATTTATGAACAGGCAAGTTCTTCCCTGTGGACTGTTTAATACAACATCCTGAATATTTTCATCACTTAAAACAAGCTCAAGAAGTCCAAATCCTACTGTATATCTTACAAGGATTTTTGCCAGTTCATCTATCTCTTCATCCTTTAATGCTAATCCCCTATGATTAACTAATTCTTCAATAAGTCCTTTACCAATATGAAAAAATACTTCGCGCATCCTCTCAGGGTCAATAAAATCCTCTCTGCTAGGTTTATGCTCTGATATGATATTTCTTGCAGTATCAAGAAGTTCATACTTTTCCTCAGAAAGCGAGAATTCTGGTGGGGATAAATGATACATCCTGAGCACAGAATCAGGAAATTCAAAGATTGTTATCTGAGTTCCATCTTTTAATATGTAAGAATCGATAGGATTGCCTCCTTCAGGATATGAAGCCATTAGTTTTGTATACATAAAGTTCGGTTTTACACTAGGACTGAAAATCTTAGAATAAACATCTCTCTCACCTTTTTTCAAGCCTGCCAAATAAGGCAATGCTGCAAATATCATTCGTGTTTTCTTTAATTTTTCAATTACTTCTTCAAGTTCTCCGACTAATTGCTCAAGATATTGCTTTTTATTCTCATCAGTGGTTTTTCTTAAGAGAATGTTTACCTCTCTCTTTAACCTCGTAAGCTGGACAAAAGAGCCAATAGGATCTTCAAGAAGAGAATCTGTTATTATCTTCTTAAATCTTAAAAAGAAGTCCATTACCTCTTGAATGGGTTGTTCTGGGGATGAAGCTAGGTTTAAGAATGACATGAGCTCTTTATCTTTGTTTAATCTTGTGAATAAATTAACAATCTCAGAAAGCATAACTGTTTGATGAAAGTCATATTCATAATCTCTCGTCTTTCTTAATACAATCTTAGTAGCAGCATCGTTCTCTCCTATTGCTCTTAAAACAGCTTTCATACACTGCGGATTTTCCTCAATTGAAGGAGAAAAAGGACAATCCTTGCAATCAAATTCTATGATTGTATCTTCTCCTTCTCTATCAACATCATATTTGCAATATGCAGGCATCCTGCCACCTCTAATCACTTTCTAAAGAATGATTCTTTTAATAATTTTGCTTTTATACACTTATTGTTATCCATAAACTTTGCCTATTGATAACCTTTTTTATTGTTTTATTACACTTCTTCTCTTATTAAACTATATAAGGTAACAGGAATCATATAAAATGGATAACTTCTCAACTTTTTATCAAAATCCAATTATCTTTGTTGTTATATAAAACTGTTGGGGTAGTTAATCAATTAAAATAAGTTGATTTATTCAAAGAGAAAAAGATTTCTCATTAATTTTCAATTAAAGAACGAATTCTTTAAATTTGATAGAACTTTAAGAGTCTTATAAATATAGCTTTCTATAATTAATAAAAGTAAGAAAAAAATCTACTTTTTTAATCTTAGCCGTTCTTTCTTTTCTTTTGTTAACCTTTAAATACAATGAAGAGAGACTTAGGTTCTTGTTTATTCCACACATGAATTGAAAAAATTTATAAAGATTTTTGGTTAACATTTTCTTATGAAGCTTTATTCGCCACCTATCATAAGTTTGAAACAAAAATTAGTTCTTGGGCATGGCGTAAATATTGTATGGAATGATGTAATAGGCAGGTACATGCGATCTAAAGGAGAAAAAATACAATATTTTTATCCTTCTTGGAATCATCAAGGAAAAAGAGCTGATCAGTTGGATAGCAGCGAATTAGAAAAAAAAATATTGGCGTTAGAACAAGATATGAGAAGAGAATTATCATGTTTTGGTATTGAAGAATCATACACATTGTACAGAGATACTGATGAAATATCCAAAAAAAACTCCCAAAAATATTTCATGCAATTGATCCAAAGAGGTTTTATTGTAGAGCACAACGGAGAATATCTCTTGGACTTATCAAGAATTTACACTAAAACTAGAATAAAAGAACACTTAGAATCTGTAAGATATAATCCTCCACATTTGAAAAAAAGAATATTTGACTTGACCAAAACTCTAACTGGATTATATCCAATCTCCAAAAGAAGAAGGTATGCTACTCCCATTCCAAATTCTGTTTTTAGTATAAATCCTATTTTTGATTTAGCAGTTAGTCCTGCATTATTCTCTGAAGAACCAGTCGATTATTGTATAGATGGAAACAGAACTCTCCTAAGAGGGACATTTATCCCATTTGCAATTTGGAGTGCACTTTTTGACAAGCCTTTTGCACGCAATTGCTGTGCTCACGGATTCTTAAATCTAACTGATGGATTAGAGAATATGAAAATTGAAAAGATTAAAAAAAGTATTGGCGATCCTATTATTGATTCAGATGTTCTAAGGTATTGCGTGCTTTTACCAACAAACTCCTTAAAAGATATGATAATTAACCAAGATACTTTGATGAAGGGTAAAAAGATGATTTATCGAGCTTCAAATTTAGCAAAATACTTTGTAAAACATTATGGACCCCAACAAAATAACCAACAGGGTGATGAAGAAATAGAAAAAATGATTGAAACGATGAGAATCCCTTTTGCTATGGAAATTTTTAGAAACCGAATTTATTGGTTAAGTAAAAAGATAGAACGAGGAGAAAAAACTACTGAAGATGATATAAAAGAATATCAAAAACTGATAAAATCTATAAGTCCTATTTTTCCTTCGACCGTAAAGAGGATAGATGAAATACTGAAATGGAAAGCCTAAAACAAAAATATCAAAAAATATCTCAAGAATTTTTGAAGAATATAAAAAAAGGAAATAAAGTTGTTTGTGCTTTGATCACTGGCTCTTATTTTAATAACAAGTTATCAGAAAATTCAGATATTGATATCTTTATTATAACATCAGATTCTGATATCGCAAAAAGAGGAGTAAAAAGAATCAGCAATGTCAAAATATCATTTTTTATGAATTCTTTAATGATGGTTAAAAGATTATTAAATGAAGAAAAAGATCTCTTTAAAAGACCAACAGCAGAAAGAATAGTTTTTTCTGATTGTATTTATGGAGAGGAATTATCAAAAAAATTAAAAGAAGAAGCAAGTAATGTCATTAAAAGGAAACTCCCTAAGTTGACAAAAAAGGAAATATATGATTACGGATGGTATTTATATGATAAAGTGATCGTTCTAAAGAGAGATTTAGATAAAATTCAGAAACAATTTATGATAAATGATTTGTTTTGGATTTGTACAGATATATTTTTCAAGATAAACAGAACCTATAAACCACATAATAAATATGTTCTTCCAAAAATAAAAGAATTGGATTCTATTTTTTATGAATATCTTAAAGAGCATCTAACTGGTAGTGAGGAAGCAATTTTCAAAATGACAGACTATCTTCAAAAAGAAATGGGATTCCACCAAAAAGATTATTCTATAACCTATTAAAGGTAATTTTTTGTCTCATTATATCATTTTACAAAAAACATTGATCTCTTTTTTGAAATTTTGATTTGGAAATCTTTGGTTTCCAACTATTTTTTTATGAAGTGAAAACTAGCACATATTCTATTAATAATGATCTTTATAAGTTTGAGAGTTCGTTTTAGTTGAAATTTAATTGAAACTAAAATTTGGCGAAATTTTTGGAATGTCTATTAATTTATATAGATGGAAATTCTTTTTCTTTCTTTTAATGTTGTGAATCTTTTTATTCTTTTAGAAAATCAACGATTAAATCAGGGTATTTTTCCAGTGCCCTGCGAAACCCGTGCCCAGTATCTGTTTCTATTATTCTGCAATTCTTTTTATTCCAAAAAAGGGTTTTACTATGTTTAATTGAAACTGTTCTATCTTTTGGGTCATGAAAAAGTAAGATAGGCTTGTTCAACAACCTTAAATAAAAATCAGGGGAAATCTCTTTGAATTTATTTATTTCCTTCTGCAATGAATTAAAATTAAATCTGTATAAGTGCTTATATGCTCTCTTAACGAATGATGTTAAGGCATCTAGGTCCTGCTCATCTCCATTAATGTTGTGTTTCTTATAATCTAGTACAGGAGAAGCCAAAATAATTTTAGAGATGTCTTCAGAACAAGCAGCCAGTCCACAGGCAATAGCTCCACTAAAACTCTCTCCAACTACATTAATTTTTTCAATCTCAAAATTCACTTTACTCATATCCCAAAGGTTTGTAGCCTCTCCTTTTTTTAACTCTTTGATGAAAAATAATAAATCATGAACAGGATTTGTTTTTAGAAATTTTCCTTCGCTCTGAAAAGACCCCTTAAACCTAGGGAAAAATACATTGAATCCTTTTTCATAGAAAAAGTACATAGTTTCATCGTTTTTGTTGGAACTTGGAAAACCATCTAAAAGGATTACAGCGTCACTCTTATCTTTATGAGTTAAAAACTCAAAGAATATTTTTCCATAATATGCTTTTAAGATATACAAAACCATAACTTTAATAGAAAATGATAGTTTTTAAGATTTACTAAAGAATTGATATTCAATGATCCAAGAATGTTTGGATTCTTAATACTATTCCTCATCGGTTTTCCAGTAAGGTCTTATTCCTGTTTCAGAGGGATAATAACCATCTCAAACAAAATACAAAGCAATCTATTAGAATCCTTCGAGATTTTTTATCTCAATAGACCAAATTCTTTATTCAATCTTTCTTTAAGTTCTTTTGAATCTTTAAACAAGATAGTCTTAAATCCATAATCCTTTGCTTTACTTATATTTCCCTCGTAATCATCTATAAAAAGAACCTCCTCTGGATTAATCTTATGTTTATTACAGATTTTGTTTAGGATTTCAAAATCAAGTTTATTTTTCTCAATATCGCAAGAGAAGATTACATCATCAAATAAGGCATCTATTTCTAACTCTGACTTAATCTGTTTTACTGTAGTAATATCCATATTGGATAACAAAATCTTTGTAATCTTAATTTCCTTTATGATCTCGATCATATAATAATCAATCATAAGATTTTTTTGATTGTTTCTTGCAAGAACACGCCAACCTATATTTAACTCTGTAACTTCTGATAACTTAGTCCAAAATTCTTTCTCACTAATTCTGTTTTTGTCAAATTCAGACTTATACTCTTTGAAGAAAGATTCAACTTTGCTTGGACAACCTCTGTTTAGAGATACAAACTTATCAAAATGCTCAATATCAAAATGACCAATAACATCTCCAAAATCAAATATAACTGCTTTTATCTTCGCAAAATAAAGTAATAATTGTAGCTTAATAATTCTTTCTAAAATAATCAATTTATTTTATCCTTTCTGTTTCAGTTTTAATCTCGTGAGAATTCTCAACTAGTATTGCATTAATCTTATGTATTTTGTTATTAATCTCTATTTTACCTATTTCATATTTTATCACATTATTCTTAATAGAAGATATCTTCTTAATCAGAGACATTTCCCACTGCAAAATATCAAAATTGTCATTCGGCACAACATATGTTTCTACAGTTGAACCTTCATATTTTTTATAAGGCCTGTCATAAAAACCAAACTGATCATACAAAATGTCTCCACAGAGATAAATCTCTTTCGCTACAAGACCAAGTTCTTCAAGAACATATTTCTTTGCGATTTCTTTTATTTCCTTCTGATTTTCATACAATCTCTTTTTTGGCTTAAGCTCATCTGAATGACTGGAGTCATTAATGCATATTATTTTCCATTTCTCTTCAGAGAATTCTAAGATGTTGATGCATGAATTATCTTGTTTGATATCTATAAATTCATCTTTCTCCCGTCTTTGTGAGAGATTAATAAGTACTGAGTTTGCTCCGGAATGTGCAACAATTGCAATTACACCATTCTCTTTTTCCAACTCTTTTAAGAATGATTTTAACCTTTTTATAAGATCCCAGATGTTTTCTCCTCCAAAAGGCCTTATATCATACTTTGACATTCCAGAATTCAACAAACGCATATATTCTTCAATCCATTTTTCTGATGAAGGCTTTACTCTTCCGTGCTGGTACTCACGTAATCTTTTATCTTCTATTATTGGTAAGCCTGTTCTCCTGCTTATAATCTCTGCAGTCTGCTTTGCCCTAGTGAAATCACTCGAGAATAGTTTATCAAATTTTATGTTTTTTATTCTGTTTGCAAGCCTCTCTGCCTGCATGATTCCAGTTTGATTTAATGGTTCTTCCTTTGGTTGATCATCGTCATCGCTGCTCTTTATGTTGTGATTCGTTTCGCCATGTCTCATAAGATAGATTTTCAATGCCATTTCATTCATATTAATTTAAGTTGATATCATTAATCCTGTTCTTTATCAGTTCCTTCAGCACATACTTCTCTATTGTATGATGATAGAGTTAACAAATGAGTACAATCATTTACTCTTGAGTCTCTTACTTTTCCATTGTCAACTTCAAAATAAGAGATTGAGCAATTCTCTAAATTAAAATATGCCATTTCTTTCATATGCAACTGAAACATACGTAGTATCAACAACCTGAAAAAAATACCATGTCCTATTAAAAGCACAGTATCGTTAGAATGTTCTCTTTTAAGAGATTCCAAAAAAGATTGTGCTCTTTTTTCAACATCAAAATAATTTTCTCCATTTTCTGGTCTGAATTGGTAATCTTTTAGTCCTGATAATTTTAGTGCTTCTTTATATTCCTCATGATTCCTGAATTTTCCAATGCTTCGTTCATTAATCTCTTGAGTAAAGATAATTTTTGGATCTACAATAAAGGGTTTTATATATTCTAATGTTTCTCTTGCCCGCTCAAGTTTGCTACAATAAATAAAATCTATCTTCTTATCCTTAAAAAACAAGCCTGCTCTTTTTGCCTGCTCTATGCCCGTGTTGCTCAGACCAGCATTAAGAGTTCTTCCTGAATTTTGGGAAATCTTCTCCCCATGTCTAACAAGGTATAATTTCATTGTCATAATAAGCCTCCAATTTTTTCTTAATACTCTTCTTCGTCTGTTCTCCAATAAGGTCTTATTCCAGTTTCAGATATGGTTTGTCTCTTCCCTCTTAAATACTCTAATATCCCAAGCCATGCAATCATAGCCCCATTATCTACATTAAACTGATTCTCAAGGAAATATGCCTTCGCACCCCTCTCTGTTGCCATTTTTTCAGCCATCTCTTGAAGACGCTTATTGCAGGCAACACCTCCTCCTAACAGTAATTCATTCTTTCTGCAATGAGCCATAGCCCTCTCGCTAACCTCTATAAGCATAGCAAAAACAGTTTCTTGCATACTATAGCACAAATCTTCAATCTTGTACATCCCAGAATCATACTTTTGCTTTAGATTTGTTAATATTCCTCCAAAGCTTACATCCATTCCCTTTACAACATATGGAAGCATAATATAGTTATCGCTTTGCTTTGCTAAAGCCTCTATCTTTGGCCCACCGGGGAAGCCAAGTTTAATGTATCTTGCAAAGGCATCAATAAAATTTCCTACTCCAATGTCCAAGGATTCGCCAAAAATCCTGTACCTGTTTGATTCAAAGGCAATTATTTGAGTATTTGCTCCGGAAGCATAAAGCAATACAGGATCCTTTGCTTCCGTGAGCGCCTTACCTATCTCTAAATGAGCAATGCAATGATTGACTCCAATAATAGGAATCTTGTACTTGAGAGCAAGCGACCTAGCAATTATTGCTCCAACTCTTAGACAATGTCCCATCCCCGGCCCCTGAGAAAAAGAAATCAATCCAATATCTTTCATCGATAAATTTGCTTTTGTTAATGCTTCCCTAATTATTTCTTCAGCATTTTTAATATGAAAATCTGCAACTTTGGCAGGGATCATCCCTTCCTGTTCTGTTGAATATGCCCTTCTTACATTTGCAAGAATTCTCTTGTCTGAATCTACTATGCCTATCCCAAAGGTATGAGCTGTTGATTCAATCCCAAAGGCTATTAAAGGCTTCATCTCCTCATCTTTCATAATGTTTTAATAGAACTATAAAAAACTTTTTAACTTTCTTAAATCTTTATGTTGAAAGATTAGATGGACCCTGGGGGATTTGAACCCCCGACCTTTCGGTTAAGAGCCGAACGCTCTAACCAAACTGAGCTAAGAGTCCGCTTCTTAGGCAAGCCCAATCAGTTTAAATATTTTTTCTTTCATTTTATATATCCTGTAAAAAGACGAATTCCAAAAGGAGTTAAGTTTATAAAAAGGATAATTTTATAATTGAGCACTATTAAACCAGATTACAATGGATATTCAGGAAAAATTTAATCTAATAACAAGGAATTTGCAGGAAATAATAACAAAGGATGAACTAGAAGAATTGCTAAAAACAAAAAAAGAGCTCTCCGTTTATTGGGGGACTATGCCTACAGGAAGCATCTCAATTGCATATTTCTTTCCTATGTTGAAGATAGCTGATTTCTTGAAGGCAGGATTAAAAGTTAAGATTCTAATAGCAGATTTACATGCTGCATTAGACGGAGTTCCTTTTGATTTGTTAGAAAAAAGAACGGCATACTATAAAAGAGCAATCATCCTTATTCTGGAAACAATTGGAGTAGATATCAAAAAATTGGAATTCGTTAGAGGAAGAGATTTCCAATTGAACGGAAAATATTTTGAAGATGTTTTAAAATTGGCTATGGTTTCTAATGTAAGAAATTGCAAAAAGGCAGCATCAGAAGTAGTTAAAATGGCTGAAAATCCATTGCTTGGAAATCTCATCTATCCTATAATGCAAGCTTTAGATGAGGAATATCTTCAGGTAGATATTCAATATGGTGGATTAGATCAAAGAAAGGTAATGGTTTATGCTAGAGAGAATCTTCCAAAAATAGGATACAAACCAAGGATAGAATTAATTACTCCGATGATAAGAGGATTAATCGGAGAAAAAATGAGTTCCAGTATTGAATCAACTAAAATTGATTTGCTTGATGATGAAAATACCCTCAGGAGGAAGATAAACAAAGCAGAATGCATAGAAGGAAATCCAAATAACGGGATAATGTCTCTTTTGAAATATTTGATTATGGTTTTAAAGGAAGATGCAAAAGAAAGTTTTATCGTTGAAAGACCTGAAAAGTTCGGAGGAACTGTTGAATACAGCAGTTATGAAGAGATTGAAGATGATTTTGTATCAAAGAGGTTACACCCGCTTGATTTGAAGAATGCTGTTGCTAAAGAGTTGAATACTCTACTAGAAAGAATCAGGAACGATAAAGAACTTCTAGATATTCATAAAAAGGCCTATGAATGAAAAATCTAAAAGCTTATTCTATCATATGATACAAATCCGTAAATTTTATAAACAATATCTAAATCCTTAGATTGTGTGAGGAAGGGAGAGAGAATATTGCTGCATTCATCAAAGAAGGCAGTGATTTTCTTAGGGGAAAAATGAAAAAGATAAAACCCCTTATGCCGTCTGAAAGGGAAAAAAAGAGATATCTTGTTTTAGAGTGTATCTCTGAGCAGAAGTTTGATTTTCCTGAGTTGCAATCCGCATTAACTCAGGCAGTCAGAGATTATATCGGATTGCTGGGAGAAGCAGGAGCTGGAATCTTTTTCCTTAAAAACAGTTTTGAAATGCAAAATCAAAGGTTTATTATAAAAGTTAGAAATAATTATGTTGATGAACTGTTGGGCAGTCTTGCTCTTTTGGATAATATAAACGGAAACAGAGTGATAATGAGAAGCATATTTTGCTCAGGAACTCTTCATAAAGCAAAGGAAAAGTTAATTAATAGTTGATAAAAACATAATAAAAAATAAAGAAGGTGTTAAGATGGAAGACTTAGCTGAACAACAAATGATGGGATACGATAGGGCAATTACTTTATTTAGCCCTGATGGAAGGCTTTTGCAGGTTGAATATGCAAAGAAAACAGTTAAACAGGGATCAAGTGCAATCGGGATTGTTGCATCCGATGGTGTAGTCCTTGTTACAGATAAAAGAATTTTTGATACGCTAATTGTACCTAATTCTGTAGAGAAAATATTTAAGATTGATGATCATATGGGGGCTACAGCAGCAGGGATCATCTCTGATGCGAGGGTTCTTATTGAGAGAGCTCAGTTGAAAGCACAACAATATCGTGTTACATACGACTCTCCAATCGAAACATCGCTTGTTGTGAAGGATCTATGTTCTCTGATGCAGGTTTGTACTCAGTCAGGAGGTCTTAGGCCTTTTGGGGTTTCGCTGCTCGTCATAGGAGTTGATGAGGATGGTCCAAAACTATACGAAACGGATCCTGCTGGGATATTTTTCAGATATAAAGCGACAGCAATAGGCGAAGGGGAATCAGTAATTGAAGAAATATTGCATAAAGAATACTCAGATAATATGAATATAAAGCAAGCTATTAACTTAGGCATAAGGGCTTTGGCAAAAGCAGCTGATCATGGATTCAATGCGGACAGGCTTGATTGTGCTTATATAACAACAAAGGATAAGAACCTTGTCGTAATGAGCAAAGAAGAAGTAGAGGATGCATTCAAGCAAGCAACGGCAAAGCATTGAGGGATAAAAAATGGTGCCTTTTTTTGGAGAAAAAGAACGGGCAGAATTCAACTTGGCTCGTGTAAAGGACAATGGACTTAACTTTGAGGTTGTTATTATCCCCGAGAAGGCAGTGGCATTGAAGGAGAAATATAGTGAAGGGGAGGCCCCTGAAGAATCTGAATTGCTGGATGCTCTTCAAAGTGTTAAAGTTTTTAAAGATGCTCAAAAGGGATTGCTTTCGTCTTCTGAGGATATGAAGAAGATTTTTGGAACAGATGAGGAAGAGAAAGTAGCATTGGAAATCATTAAAACAGGAGAAATCCAACTTACTTCTGAACAGCGCAAAGAAATTCGTGAGAGAAAAAGAAACCAGATAATTGATTATATTGTAAAGAATGCAATAGATCCACGTTCAGAACTTCCTCATCCAAGAGCAAGGATTGAGGCGGCAATGGAAGAGGCAAAGGTAAGGATTGATGAATTCAAACCTGTAAAGGAGCAGATTCCAAAGATAATAAAAGAATTGAATCCAATAATCCCATTATCTTTTAGGATTACGAGAGCAAAAATTCTCGTTCCTCCTTCTCATACGGGGAAGATTTATAGCTATCTGAAGAAGTTTGAAGAATTAAAGAAAGAGGATTGGCTCGATGATGGAAGCCTGATGGTCGAGATAGAGATCCCAGTAGCAGGATTCCCTGATCTCGTAGATTCTTTAAATGATATGACTAAAGGTGAGGTAGAGATTAAAAGAATAGATTGAGGATGATATAAATGAGTGAGATAAAGATAAAGAATAAGGACATTGTTGTTCCAGGCGAAGAACTTGCCGAGGGAATGGATTTCATTCCGTCTGGTGCAGCATACAGGGTAAAAGACAAGATATTTTCAAACAGGGTTGGATTAGTACAGGTTGATGGGAGGATTGTTAAGGTAATTCCTCTCAATGGAAAGTATAATCCAGAGAGAAACGATGTAGTTATAGGTAAGATTGTTGATATTCTTATGTCTGGTTGGAGAATAGACTTAATTTCTCCATACGAAGGTGTTTTGAATATAAGAGATGCTTCTGACAGATTCATTAAGAAAGGAGAGGATCTAACAAGATTCTTTCAGATAGGGGACTGGATTATGGCTAAGGTTACAAATGTAACAACACAAAAGCTCGTTGATTTAACTACTAAGGGCTACGGCCTAGGAAAACTTGAGCCCGGAAGAATCATTAAGGTTTCTCCGTATAAAGTGCCTAGGATAATCGGCAAAAAAGGATCTATGATGAGAATGATTACAAAGGCAACTGACTGCAAGATTAATGTTGGACAGAACGGTATTATTTGGATTTCAGGAAGTCCAGATCAAGAAATTCTTGTTGCAAAAGTTATAAAATTGATTGAAGAAGAAGCTCATATATCTGGCTTGACAGCAAGAATTAAAGAGTTTCTTGAGAAAGAAACAGGAAAGAAAATAGAAGAAGGTGATTAAGTATGAGTTATGATAAAAGAGTTGATGGTAGGGGTTTTGATGAATTAAGGAAGATGGAGGCAAAGGTAGGAGTCATTCCTAGAGCAGATGGAAGTGCTTATTTTAGTATGGGAGGAACATCAGCTTATGCAGCTGTTTATGGTCCAAGGCAAACATATCCTAAGTTTTTACAGGATCCTTCAAAAGGAGTATTGAGGTGTCATTATGCTATGATGCCTTTCTCAGGAGCTGGAGACAGGGTAAGGCCTGGTCCTAACAGAAGAGCGAAAGAAATTTCTCTTGTTACAACTAATGCATTGCTTCCAGCGATAGATCTGCACGAGTTTCCAAATGCAATCGTTGATGTCTTTATTTCGTTGCCAGAAACAGATGCGGGATCAAGATGTGCAGGCATCTGCGCTGCATCACTTGCTCTTGCTGATGCAGGTATTCCAATGACTGAGTTAGTTGGAGCCGTTGCTGTTGGAAGGGTTGATGATAAAGTTGTTGTAGATTTATGTTATGATGAGGAAGCATATGAAGAAGGAGAAGTTGCAGACATCCCTGTTGCGATGCTCTATAACAAAGGAGAGATTAGCTTGCTTCAGATGGATGGGAAAATCTCGAAGGATATGTTATTGGAAGCATTAGAAAGGGCTAAGAAAGCCTTAACTTTCATCCATGATGTGCAGGTAAAGGCATTGAAGGAAAGATTCAAACAGGTTGAAAATATAGAATAAGGTGATTATGATGAATGATACAGGAAAGGCTTATTTTTTAAAAATTTTAAATGCAGGATTCAGATTAGATGATAGGAAAAGCGATGAATTTAGAAAACTGAAGATTATTAGAGGATGTTCAAAGACAGCAGAGGGTTCTGCAGAATTGTTTTTGGGAGAAACACATGTAATTGCAGGTGTTAAATTTAGTATTGAAGTTCCTTTCCCTGATACGCCTGATGAAGGGGTTCTTATGGTGAATGTTGAACAGTCGCCAGTCGCGTCTCCAGAATTTGAGGAAGGACCTCCAACTATTGAAGCTATTGAACTTTCAAGGGTCGTTGATAGGGGTTTAAGAGAATCAAAGGCTATTGATTTAAAGGGTCTCTGTATAACTCCTGGAGAGAAGGTATGGTCTGTTTCAGTTGATATTGTTACTCTTAACGATGATGGAAATCTTTTAGATGCCTGCGGATTGGCTGCTCTTGCCGCTCTTCAGGATGCAAGATTCCCTAAGGTTGTGGATGGAAAACCAGATTATCATGAGCTTACAGAAGAAAAGCTTGTTCTCAGCGAACTTCCAATACCAGTAACGGTATATAAGTATGGTGAATCACTAATTATTGATCCGCTTCATGAAGAGGAAGTGTTAGCAGATGCAAGGCTTACTGTTACAACCTTATCTTCTGGCGAAATATGTGCATTGCAGAAGGGATTTGATGGAACTCTTAGCATAGATTCTATTGATAAGATGATTGAATTATCTCTAAAGAAAAGCAAAGAGCTTAGGAGTGAACTTAAGAAGGAGCTTAATTGAGGTGATTTTAATGGCTGAAAAGAAAACTTCAAAGAAGGGCACAAAGAAGAACAGTATTGATAGTAATAAAAAAGATGTGAAGAGTCTGACAAAGTACGAGTATTCAAGATTGATTGAGGCAAGGGCTTTGCAGATTGCAGACGGCGCTCCATTCTTTGTTACTCTTAGCGAAGAAGAGCTTAAGAAGATAAAATATAATCCGATTATGATTGCTGAGATGGAATATGAACAAGGGAAGCTTCCTATAAAAATCAAAAGAAATGAATGATCCTTTTTTAATTCTCTTTAAACTTTTTGTGGATTTTTATTTTTATGCTTCACAGCCCTCTCTAACCTTGGAATGATTCTTGACGATAAGTATCGAGTTCCTTCAAGTGCAAAAACCCTTAAGCTATTTCCTCTTTTTTCGTATTTTGTTTGCATAATATATTCTCTTTTAGCCAATACCTCTTTTAGCCATCTCACAGGATCCTGATAAAGAAGCTTTGGCTTATAATCTGACATATTATAAAAGCCATCAAAGTAGGTTCCTTTAAAGTGGTAATCTCCGCCACAGATTAATGGCTTATCAATCTCCTCAGAAAGAGCGAGCTCCATTGCTTTTTTGTTGTATCTTTTAAAAGGTCCTACAAGCAATCCATTAATTTCAATGGCATCAATATTCTCTATATTCTTTCGTAAAGCCTTCTCACCCATTCCCCAAAATGGAGCTGCAACAGGATGAGCCGCAATTACTATCCCATCTCCTTCTTTTATCTTTGCAATAGCATCATCAAGATATTCAAAGCGTTTTATTTCTCTATTGTGACCTATCCCTAAAAGATGAGCGTATGGGCTTGAAAATTTTCCATTCTTTTCATAGTCTCCTCTTATTGTTGTAGCCTCCGTCCCTTTAACCAAAACCAAACGATCCTTTCCCTTCTCAATAAGAGTTGCTTCATCTGAGATATAGTTAGGAGAATAAGGGCTTTTTTTTGTTATATCTTTTATATAATCATAAGACAAAGTCTTATCATGATCTGTTAGAGAGATCAAGCCAAATTCCTTTTCAAAGGCAAGAGCAATAATCTCTAATGGTGATAGCTCTCCATCACTTTCATTTGTATGCATATGGAGATTGAATTTTATCATATCCTGCTGATCCATAGAACTCTTATGTTTTTTGAAAAATAAAAACATTTCGCTTGATTTTTTTGGATTTTATTCATTCTTCCATTTTTCAACTGCTTTGATGAGCTCTTTTGGACTTCTTGCAATGACCAAAGGTTTTGCTTTCTTAAGTCTATTTAAAGAATCTATGCCCCACGAGCATCCTATGGAATCAATTCCAATCTTTTTTGCATTCATTATATCATTATATGTATCTGTTATAAACAAGGTATTTTCTTTCTTATGTTTTAATAATATTTTTTTGAACGAAGAAAGTTTGTTATATCTCATAGAGTATATTTTTGAGAAGTAATCTTCTAGTTCATGATACATAAGGAATTGATCTATTACCTTTGGAAGATTTTTTGAAGATATATAAAGCTCGTTTTCAATGAATAAGTATTCTATGCAACCTCTCATTCCTTCTATTAACTTAAGATATTCAAAATTTTCCCTCATCTCATTAATCATATTTGAGAAGAAAAAAGCTTTCTTGATTAAAGATTCATCCGGAAGCAAAAGTCTTTTTGGATTCTCAGATAGAATCTTCTTTGTTTCCTGCCTGCTAATCGGCTTAATAAAGGATTCCTTGGCCGCTCTTTTATAACATTCTTTAAAGAAATCAGTTGAATCAGCTATAACACCGTCAAAGTCAAATATCAAAGCATCTCTTGGATATACATTCATAGAATGATTTTAAGAAAAAGGCTTTAAAAATGTTTTCTATTTCTTTATTCACTTCTTTTTGAATTCGCTATACCCGCATTTTCCGCAGGTATGCCTGTCATGATGATCCGCCATGAACACACCTGGTCCACATTTTGGACAGGTTGGATTCTTTGCTTTTCCATTATTGTATAATTCGTAAATCTTTTTAGTTGCTTTTTTCTTCTTTTGTTGTTTCTTCGCCATTGCTTAACACCTTTAAGTTCCTTTTAATTATCCCAGGCAATTCAACCCTCTTCATTGCTTCTTCTGATGAATAACTCTTCAATGAGAAGGTTATTTTGCTATCCCCTGTTTTTCTATTGATTTTATCAATAATAAAATAATTGTCTTTTGGTATTTTTAATAGCTTAATTGCTTCATCTCTAAGTTGAGCTCTTGAAGGCGTTGGACTGTTTCCTACTTCTGCTTCCATTTTATAACGAACTCTTTCAAATAAAGGTTCTTCTTTCTTTTCAATTATGTTTAACTTAACCATCTCTATCTCACCCTCAAAGCGTACTCCCCTTTAGTGTTAAATTCAAGTCTTTTTGCAATCTCTGATTTTGCAGGGTCAATAATAGCAACTCTGCCTAATATAATACTAGAGAAGCTACTGCCGCCACAATTTGGGCATACATCTCCAGTAACAATCATCCTACATTTTCTACACGCTTTCTTTTGTTGCATCTTTTCACCTAGGCTTTTGCCTTATCTTCTGCCTGCATCTCAATCTTTCCTAATTCCGGTTGTCTCATAGTAAGCCCTATCTTTGGATTAGTTATGTCCTTAAAGCTTACTGCTACTACTCTTGCCTTACATATATCTCCTATCTTTATTGTTTGTTTAGTATCCCTGCCAGAAAGAACCTTATCCTTTGAGAATGTAACGAAGTCATCCATCGTTTGAGATATATGAATCATTCCATCAATTGGTCCCATATCTGCAAACACACCAAAGTCTGCTATATCTCTTACCTTTATCTTAATAATCTCCTGAATCTCTGGTTTGAATGTGAAAACCGAGAAAAGCGTCTCATAAAATACACCACTGTCACCCGGAACAATAACGCCTTCTCCAATACTTTCAACATCTGCTACAGAAATAACTATGCCTAACTCCTTTGATATATGCCCTGTGTAAGATTCCTTTACCTCTTTCAGGATTCCTTCTTTAATGTTTGCCATTAATTTTTCAGGAGCAACCCTTATATGAGCCTTGATTTTTGTTTTGTAAAACATTTTAATTCTTCCTTAGCGTTAGATATTGTTTTTGTCTTGTAGAGATGAAATTGAAACCCGGCAATCTTTTCATCAGTAGTTTATCATCCGTAGCGATTATTGCTTCTTTATTCTCTTTTGCATAGCTTATAATTGCTTCATCTCCGTCTTTCTCTGTGCTTTGGAGAATTGAGGTATTTATAACTTTTTTGCTTTTTGTAAATTTTATCTCCTTCTGCTTGAGAAGATCAATTGCAGCTTTAGCATATTTCCCTGTTTTTGAGTTTGATTTTGAAAGCCTAACGAGTTCAGCAACAACTTCTTCAGGGACTGAGAGTTCATAGTTGAAATCACATATTCTTTCAATCTCCCTGAAGATGTCTATTCCTAAACGGAATGGCAGAAGACAGAAATTTGTATCTAAGATTATCTCTTTCATAATGCTTAGTTTTCATGTTCATTTATTAAGTTTTTTCATCTTTTTTCTTAGAAATGTTTATATAATATTTTTATTACTCTATGAGCATGACACTTGAAGATGTCATTGCCAAGACGAAAAGACATTTTAAAAGCGGGATTGTGGCAGCCGTTGCTGGCATAACTTTGCTTAGTGGTTGCACTTCTCCTCCTCCTTCTCCGCCCCCGACTAATGAAAAACCTGTGATAAACATTGAAACTTTAGATATTCATCTTGATTTTGATGGCGTTAATGTTATTGATAACAATAACGATGATATTATTGACTCTTGGGATGAGGTTGATGATATTGGTCCAGTTTATGTATCTGCTTATAAGGTTCCTGTTACTTCTTATGATGAATATACAGTTAGCACAGAATTCCCTGAATTAGATTCTATTTATCTTGAGGTTGACAGGAACGCGAGAGAATGTATTATGGAAGAACAAGAGTTCAGCGATAGTTCTGACATTAATTTCTCTTTGACTTATCCAGACAAAACTTTAGAAGATTTCATAATTGAAATAGAAGTCAGAGATAAGGATGAAAGTCATCATAATTACTCTTTCTTAGTTGATCCTCAGATGGAAGAAGTTGATAAATATGTAAAGCTTGGTCAGAATAATAAAATATTGAATATCTTGTTAGGCTATGGTGTTGCCAATCATGAGAATAGTGGTGAACAACCTGTACAACGCGATGAGGTTGCAATAGAATATTCAACAGGCGATTGGCCTGAGGGCAGCCCTGAAGAAATCTGGTGGATAAATAAAGAAGGATACAACTTAACGCCTGAAGCCTCTCAAGCGATAAGAGATTCTTGTGAATACTTTTTCCCTGGAGTCCCTATTATAATAAAAGATAGTTATGAAACACCTATTCCAGATAAAATTTTTTTTATAGAAAAAACAGATGGCCAAGCTGGCGCTGTTGTGACTTTCTGGAGTACTGATAATTATGAATATGGAACAAATTATGTTAGAAATGGAGGAGTATACTTGCGTTACGATTCAACAGGAGCCGTTAATCAAGAGATAGGTACAGTTGCTGAAGCCGCAGCAGAACCGCAAGGAACTGGGTTTAATTCAATTTTTTCAGGGAATGAAGAAATAACACCCTGTGATGAAGCTGTTTTTGCTATAAAACACAGCCAAGAACCAGAAGTAGGATGGGTTGTGATATATGAACCAGATCCAGGGGGTTACCCTTGGCCAGAAACAAAAGTCTCTTTTGCAGGTAACGCAACAACATCAGCAAATAATAATAGGACTGTTTATGTCCTTCCTAAGAGAGAGGAGTTCTAAGGTTTGTTTATTGGATGATCTTTCTTTGGCGGAGTTACAGTCCTTGAATCGGACGGAGTCTTAAAGCAATAAGAAGTATTATCTTCTGTTGTGATGATTTTTTCGCAAGTATATTCTTTAGCTAATATTTCTCCTCCAGAACAGTAAAATTCTATCAGTTTTCCATCAGAAACCTGATCACAGCCCATTTCAACATTAACAAATTGGAAGTCATCATCTATTTGTCCGTTTTCTTCGTTCCCGTCATTATTATTCTCTGCGTACATTGTATAGACACAGCCCCATTCCTTTGGCTTGTCCCCATAATCTGTTTCTATACATTCTCCTAGGCTAGTAGTTGGACTCTTTGGTCCTTTACCAACAACATTACGAGGAGCATCAGCAGATTTTATTACTACTATCTTTTCATTTTTTCTGGTATCAAAACTACAATATTCTCCAACTAAATTACAATAAACAACTGAAGCAGTGTTTCCTGTGCCACATATGTTTGGATCACTATCTAAATAATTGTAACAGATGTCTTCTCCGTATTTGAGTCGGCAACTATCTACCACTGGATCATAATATTCATCTTGACGACAATATCTTTCGTTCCTATCTTCTCCTCCTATTGGATTCTCAACATAACTTGATTGAGATGCAAAAGATGTGGAATTCATGCAATAAAGAGTTTCTCCACTTACTTCATTGTAACATGTTGAATTCCCTGCAATGCACGGTTGATTATAACAGGATACTGTGCAATTATTGTTAACACATACTTCATAATCTCCAAAAATGGCTCCTCCTCCACATTGTGCATCAGTATTACAATCACGCCAAGTCCCAGGATAGCCACACCAATCAGGATCACTATCATGATCTACGCTAGGTCCTTGACTATTTGAAGGATAGCATACATTATTATACACACAATCCGTAGAAGAAAGGCAACATGCTTTATCATCTAAATCTGGATCTTGGTATGAATAATCAAGAGTGTTGTCTCCTACCCCGCCACAAACATATTCGCTCCCATCATCACCACAGCATGTTGTGGCTGAAACCTCTCCACCTATATTCCATTTACAAGAAGAACAACATGAGCAATATGTTGATGAATCGTCTCCATCTAGAGTTTCTGAATAACAATTGCCATTTGAACAATAATGATTTATATATTCTCCGCCATAACAACCATCTGTGCCACAGGATTCCACATTTGAACTTGTGTAAGTGCAGGATCCACCAGAACAAGTATAAGTTCTGTATTCTTTAGTAGAAGCATCCTTACAATAGTCTCCAGAGTAAAGAGCACAATTATCACTCCAACTTAAAGAGTACGTACAAGATGCACTTCCCACGGCTCCTGTACAAGAATAATCTCTTGATTCTCTGATGTCTCCATTACAATAGATTCCATCATAATCATCACAATCTTTACTGCTGGTTCTTTTATAATCACATCCTCCTGGAATGCAGTAATAGTTTCGTTCTTCTAATTTATTGCCAGAACCACAAGCATATCCATCGTAATCATTGCAATCTTCACGGCTTGTCTCGACGAAGTGGCAGGCGTAGTTTCTACACTCCTCGTATCCAGTAACCGAAACCTCACCAGCGCAATAATTTACTTCAGAATCGCAATGTGAACTAGAAGTACATTCTACACATTGTCCATCATGGCAATATGGTTGAGAAGAGTAACAGCCTCCACAATCAAGGGTCCCCCCACAACCATCACTTACAGTACCACACTCAACACCAAGCTCACTACAAGTAGAAGGAGTACATTCGTTGCATTCTCCACCAGAACAGCCGTATGTACAGGTAGTTGTTGTTTCTTCATCCACAACACAATATCCATCTAAGCAGTAATAGGTTTGGTGCACTGCGACATTACCATCGCAATATGAATTAGGTGGACAATCCGAATCAAAATTGCACGCTTCAACAACTTCAACAGAAAGAACAAAGCTAAGAAGAAATCCAAGCAAAACAACAGCCATCAAAAGGGTTCGAAACTTCACTATCAGCCACCTTCTTCTTAGTTTTTAATAGTTCTTATATTTAAAGATAACGAAAATCGCAAAAACCAAAAGATTTAAATAATCAAATATTACATTGAAAAAGAGCATTTGAGGAGGATTAAGATGGGAATATTCGATAAACTTGGTAAAAGAGTGAAACATTCTGAGGATGATGAATTTATTAGTGGAAATGACACAGAATATGTAGAATTAGACACAGAGAAATCTAGTTATGAATCAGATAACAAGATTATCGTCAGGCCTTTCTCAATTGATGATTTTTCAGATGTTAAACCAGTTTTGGATTCCTTGAGAGAAGGACATACAATTGCTCTTATCAATATAAAAACTCTGAAAGAGAAAGATATCGTTGAGCTCAAGAGGGCTATAAATAAAATAAAGAAAACTGTTGATGCTATTGACGGAGATATTGCAGGTTTCGGTGAGGATTATTTAGTGGCAACCCCTTCTTTTGCCAAAATCCACAGAATGAAAGAAGAGGATTAAATCTTTAATTCCTTATCTAATTGGATTGCAATCTCTTTTAAACTTTCAAAGATTTCTTCGGAATCCTTCCATATCTTATCTATTAAACCTTCAAGAGAGTTTGCATTTATCTTATACTTGCTTTTTATGTTTATAACAAGCCCCCTGTCAATAAGATTATTTAAGTGATGTACAACGCTTGCCCTAGAAAGAGATAACTGCTCTGAAAGTTCATCGCTTGTCATCATCTCATTCTTAAGATTTGCTTTGAGTAATTCTAAAAAAACCCTAAAGCAGGATTTATCCCTGTCCCTTATACCAAATAACCCAAAGGATCTAGCAAACCACTGAATCCTCTCATTTATATTGTAATCTTCTTTGTATGGAATGTCCTGAATAATTATCTTTCTATAGACCGGAAATGATTCTTGTTTTGCCATTGTTATAATATATCCCTTACTGCTTTTTAAACCTTTTCCAAAAAATATTTATATCAGCTGTTTATCTCAAATAGACAGGGTTGACTTTAAATCAACAAAATGGTAAAAAGAATAAATCTTTCAAGGACAAAAGCACTCAAGAGATCTTCGCTAACTAAGAAGCTTCAATTATATAGACTGACGGCTCTAAGGACGGCAGCAGAGTTTGACAACTATAGAAAAAGGACAAATGCAGAGGAAGAGAGAAGGGTTAAGCAATCAAGTGAAAGAATAGTAAAGAAACTTATTCCATTGTTTGAAAACTTTAATCTAGCTGTTAAAAACATTGAAAAGAATCAAAAAGAGTTATTAACTGGAATACAATTAATTTACAATCAATTTAGAAAATTGCTTAAAGAAGAGGGTGTTGAATTTATTGAAGAGGATAATGTTGAATTCAATCCAAAAATCCATGAAGCTGTTGCTACAAAACAAGATGATAAAAATGCAGGTAAAGTTATAGAAGTTTCAGGAATGGGATTTAAGCTTTATGATAAGGTAATAAAGCCAGCAAAAGTAATTGTTGGTGTAAAAAAAGAAAATAAAAAAGGTGATGAGAATGACGGAAAGCGGTAAAATTATTGGAATAGATTTAGGAACTACATTTTCAGCTGTTGCTGTAATGGAAGGAGGAAAACCAACCATTATTCCAAATTCCGAAGGAGAAAGAACAACCCCTAGTGTAGTTTTGATGAAAAACGGTGAAGTTGTAGTTGGAACTCATGCAAGAAGACAGGCAATACTTGATCCTGCCCATGTAGTAAGAAGTATTAAAAGGCATATGGGTTCTGATTATAAGGTTGAGATAGATGATAAGCAATACTCTCCTCAGGAGATAAGTGCTTTTATCTTAAGGAAGCTTAAGAAAGATGCAGAAGATTACTTAGGAACAAAAATAACAAGAGCAGTAATAACAGTTCCAGCATATTTCACAGATGAACAAAGGCAAGCAACTAAGGATGCAGGAGAGATTGCAGGGCTTAAGGTTGAAAGGATAATAAACGAACCTACTGCTGCTGCACTTGCCTATGGCTTAGATAAAACAAACGATCATACTATCTTAGTATTTGATTTTGGTGGTGGTACTTTTGATGTTTCTATACTAGAAGTTGGTGATGGAGTCTTTGAAGTTAAGGCAACTAACGGCAACAATCATCTTGGAGGAGATGACATTGATGAAATAATTAATGATTGGCTTGTTGAAGAGTTTGAGAAAAAGAATGGAATAAATCTGAGGGAAGATAAGAATGCATTGCAAAGATTAAAGGAGGCAGCAGAGAATGCTAAGAAGGAACTATCTGTTAAAATGGAAACAGAGATTAATCTACCTTTTATTGCTACGAAAGACGGCTCTCCATTGCACCTTAATGTTTCATTAACCAGGGCAAAGTTTGAATCAATGATAAGTCAGATTTTAGAGAAGTTGAAGGAACCGACAATAAAGGCAATTGAAGATGCAAAGATGAAGCCGTCTGATATTGCAAAGGTTATCCTTGTTGGAGGATCAACAAGAATCCCTGCCGTGCAACAGCTTGTTGAAAAGATAATTGGAAAGCCTCCTGAGAAGAATGTTAATCCTGATGAAGCAGTTGCATTAGGAGCTGCAATCCAGGCAGGGGTGATTGAAGGAAATGTTAAAGACATCTTGTTGCTTGATGTAACTCCATTAACATTAGGAATTGAAACACTTGGTGGTGTAATGACACCGATTATCCCTAGAAATACTACAATACCAACAAAGAAAAGCAAGATATTCACAACAGCAGCAGATAATCAGACAGCAGTAACAATAAGAGTTTTCCAAGGTGAAAGACCGATGGCTAACGATAACAAATTCCTAGGACAATTTGATTTGGTTGGGATACCACCGGCTCCAAGAGGAGTACCTCAGATAGAGGTTACTTTTGATATTGATGTAAATGGAATCGTTCATGTTTCAGCAAAGGATTTGGCAACATCAAAGGAGCAATCAATAAGGATTTCCGGAACTACAAAGCTTTCTGAAGAAGAAATTGAAAGGATGAAACAGGACGCAGAGAAATACGCAGAGGCAGATAGAAAGAAAAAGGAAGCTGTTGAAACAATGAATCAAGCGGATATGCTTGTTGCAGAGGCTGAAAGGTTCCTGAAAGAACTTGAAGGGAAGGTAAGCAAAGATAAGGTAAAGGCAATTGAAGAAGAGAAAGACAAACTTAAGAAGATGGTTGAAGATAAGGAGCAGGATATTGAGAAAATAAAGAAAGAGATGGACGAGTTGAACAAGAAACTACAGGATGCTTCTACAGAACTATATCAAAAAGCTCAAACAAATACAGGAGGAGAAGAGACAACTTCCGATAAGAAAGAAGATGAAAAAGTGAAAGATGCAGAGTTCACTGTTGAAGATGATAAAGAGAAAGAGAATAAAAAATAAAAATAAGAGACTTTCTTTCTTTTTTTAATTGTCTTTTATTCATTAAACCTTTAGTTGTTTAATTTTAAAGGAATGCTGTGATTCAAAGTGGCAAAGGATTATTATGAAATCTTAGGGGTTTCTAAGGATGCTTCAAAAGAAGAGATTAAAAAAGCTTATAGGGAATTAGCAAAGAAATATCATCCTGATGTTAATAAATCAGAAGATGCACATAAGAAATTTCAAGAAATTGGAGAGGCTTACTCTGTTCTTTCAGATGATAAGAAAAGAGCTCAGTACGATGCTACTGGAACTGCTTCAGATGAAGGAGACTTTTCGTCTGATACTTTCACAGGTTTTAATTTCGGCGGATTCAACGATTTTGATATAGGAGATATCTTTAATGAATTCTTTGGAGATTTTGGAACTAGTAGAAGGAAGACTAGACGAGAAAGGAAAAAGAGCGGAAACGACTTGCTATTTGAAATGGATATAGATTTGGAAGATAGTTATTTTGGTAATGAAAAATATATTACTCTTAAGAAGTATGAAAAATGCGATAAATGCAATGGCACAGGCTCTTTATCAAAGCAGGGAACGAAGACCTGTCCAGAATGTAATGGAAGCGGTTATGTAGAGCAAACGAGGAGAACTCCTTTTGGTCTTTTTTCAACAAGAACAACATGCCCAAGATGTAATGGAGAAGGAGAAATTTTAGTTGATCCGTGTGATAAGTGTAATGGCACTGGCAGGGTATTGAAAAAGAAGAAAATAAAGGTTAAGATACCTAAAGGAATAATAGATGGAGAAACCTTAAGGATAAGGAACGAAGGAGAAGCTGGTATACGTGGAGCAGAAGCCGGTGATTTATACATAAAAGTGAGGATAAGAGAGCATAAAAAGTTTAAAAGAGATGGAAGGGATTTATATCTGCATGAATCATTTTCATATCCAGAACTGGTTTTGGGTAGCGAGAGGAAAATTGAGACACTTGACGGGAAGGTTAAATTAAAGATTCCTCCCGGAACTAATGTTGGGGGTATGCTAAGGATCCCAGGAAAAGGTCTTCCAAACCCAGAAGGAAAGCCGGGAGATCTTTATGTTGTTGTTGAGCTAAACATACCAAAACATCCAACTATGAAAGAAAGAAAACTCCTGAAAGAATTGATGAAAGCGACAAAATCGGATTATTCAGATGAAGAAGTCAATGATTAATTTATCAGATTTTTATTGAAGATTCTATTTCTTTTCGGTCTTCTATTTTTTTAATGATCTCAATTTCAACAGCACCAAAGTTCTCCTTCTGACTCATATTTATCATTCTTGAAAAATCCAGATGAAGAAGTGGAACAAAAGAATATATAATATCTTCTCTGTTCGGAGACTGGATTATATCATCAAGAAAAACCTTATCTTTTCTCTTAAACAATGAGACAACAGTGTTATATACCGATATTGCCTTTTCTTTTAAATCAAACTTTTTAACCTGAACTGTTGTTTTTTCTTTCTCACGCATTTCTAGACGATTCTTTCTTCTATTCTCAACCTTCATTGCATCATCTAAAGCTTCAACAAGGTCACTTATAGTTAGTTTCCTCATTCTCGGCTGAGGAGCCCTGAGTTGAATCTTTGGAATTGTTATTGCATCTTCCTCTGGAGTTATTGATGAATAATTATCTTCTGATGAGAAGAAATCAGCCAATCCTTCAAAGTTGTATTCATCATCCTCTGTTGCAAGATTTATCAGACTATCTAACTTATCAATGTCTTCATTAAATAGCTTCTTTGCCTTGAAATTTAAGAGTAAAGCAGAGGCAAGTATCATCTTTCCTGATAGCCGAAAGTCCATCTCTTTCATTTTTTTAATAGTATTAAGATACTTCTTGGCAAGAAGACTTACATCTATGTCCCATGGATTCATATTCTCCGTCTTTATAATCTCAAAAAGAAGTTCCTTCCAGCTATTTTCATCTCTTTCAACTATCAAGTTATATATTCTGTCTCCGGGACTTATTGTTGTTTCTACGCTTCTTATACTGCTCTCCATATTTTTATTCTCTGTTTTGCTTATTTATATCTTTTTTCTTTTGTAATTAATGAAATAGAAGAAAAAATGAAAAGATTTGAAAGTGCATAAGGCATAAAATTGCAGAAGTATTATGAAAAATTCATAATCTATGAAAAAAAGTTAGTATGTTTTATAAATAAGAATTTTTCAATTGATGGCTCTATGACAAACAATATGAATGAAGATAATGGAATTGATGAAAAACATAATAACATAACTAAGTTATTTGGTACTGATGGGATAAGAGGAAAAGCAGATTCAGAGCTCTTCTCCGAGAATAGCCTGAAGAAAATTGTCAAGGCAATCTGGAAATGGAGCCTTGATGATGGGCTTGAGATGAAAGCTATAGTTGCAAGGGATACTCGCATATCTTCTCCAAAAATAATTAATGTTTTGAAAAAAGAATTCGTCAAATTGTTTGACGAAGTTATTGATGTTGGTGTTGTGCCTACGCCAGGATTAGCCTATCTATCTTATCTAAAAAAATCCATAGGTATAATGATTACTGCTTCTCATAATTCCTCTGATGACAACGGGATAAAGGTATTCTTGAATGGAAGAAAGTTGTCTAATGCTCAGGAGGATGCAATTGAACAATTTTATTATTCAGATTTTGATAAAGTCTATAAAGATTTAGATAAGAATCAAATAGCTAACATATCTGCAATAGATAATTCTTTAAGAAAAGAATTTGTTAATGAATACATAGAATGGCTTTTAAAAAGAGCTGGTCAATATAATACAAGAGTTGTCTTTGATTGTGCAAATGGAGCATTTTCCGGCTTTGGTGATTCTCTTCTGAAAAAAGTCTTTCCAAATTCCATAATTATAAACAATAAGCCAGATGGGATGAATATTAACAATAATTGCGGAGCAATGCATCCGGAAGGGGTTTGCACAGCAGTTGTTGAAAATAATGCTGAATTAGGGGTTGCCTTTGATGGCGATGGAGATAGAGCTGTATTCTGCGATGAGAATGGAGAGCTTATGAATGGCGATTATATTATAGGATTTTTTGCTAAAGAACTATCACCTAACGGCGTTGTCTATACAGAATATAGCAACAAAGGCTTGGACTTGTTCTTAGAGGAGGAAGGAATAAACTATTTCAGAGTTGAATGTGGGGATAAGAATGTTGCAAAGGAGATGGATGCCAGAGGATTCTCTTTTGGAGGTGAAGAATCAGGACATTATATCTTTTCAGATAATCTGCTCATAGGAGATGGTTTAGTTTCTGCAATAAAACTCATTGAGCTATTAAACAAGAAGAAGATTAAGTTAAGCCAATTGAGAAGGTTCAAGCTCCTCCCTCAGGAGAGAGTTAATGTAGATGTTAAAGAAAAAAAGGATTTTTCATTAATTGAAGGCGTTGAAGAAGCAATTAGAAGATGTTATGAAGAACTTGGAAACAAGGCAAGGGTTTTCTTAAGATATTCTGGAACAGAGATGAAAGCAAGGGTTTTAGTTGAGGCAGAAGACAAAAGAGATTGTGAAAGATTCGCTCATTATATAGCAAATTTAATAAAAAATTCAAACTAAATCCGAGGTGAAACGATAAAAATGAAAGCAATTATAATGGCTGCTGGAATAGGTACAAGAACAATGCCATTAACAGAAAGCATACCAAAGGTAATGTTGCCAATAGCAAACAAGCCTCTTTTAGAGTACAATATAGAAGCGATTGAACCTTTTGTTGATGAAATCATTGTTGTGGTTGGACATCTGAAGGAATACATAATAAACTACTTCATGAAAAAAAGGATCATTAAAAAGTTGCGTTTTATTGAGCAGAAGGAACAGAGTGGAACAGGCGGAGCAGCACTCTTATCAGAGCATGCTGTTTTAGGCAGAGAGGCTACAATAGATGATGAAGAGCCTGTCATTATTATGAATGGCGATGATCTTTATTATGCAGGAGATATTAAAAGGATTTCAAAGTCAGGCTATGCAATCCTGTCAAAAAAAGTTAAGGATCCAAGCAAATTTGGAATTTTAAAATGCGATGCTAATGGCATTATAAAAGAAGTTATTGAAAAGCCCGATTGGTTTGTAGGAAATCTTGCCGGTATCGGCGTTTATAAGTTACCAGCGGCTGTATTTAAATATTTAAAGACAATAGGAAAAAGTGAGAGAGACGAATTTGAGCTTCCTTCTGCAGTAAATCTTCTGTTAAAGAAGTATCCTATAAAAGCAGTTGAATCAACAGGATTCTGGTTCCCTTTGAACTATCCCTGGAGTCTTCTTGAGGCAAACGAAGGATTCATTAACATTGCTTCGTCAAAGTGGAAGGATTCAAAGAAGCCGAATATAATAGGAAAGGTTTTGATAGGTAAAGGTACGAGGATTTTACCAGGAGCGTATATTGAAGGACCTGTTGTTATAGGAAAGAACTGCAAGATTGGGCCTAATTGTTATATAAGGCCAACAACCTCAATAGGCGATAATTGTCATATTGGAAATGGATGCGAGATAAAGAATTCTTTAATTATGAATAATAGCAATGTAGCTCATCTAAGCTATGTTGGTGATTCAATCATTGGAGAAAATTGCAATCTAGGTGCTGGAACTATTATTGCAAACCTCAGGCATGATGGAGAGAATGTTAAATGGCTTAGTGATGGCAAGCTTATTGACACTGGCAGAAGAAAGTTCGGAGCAGTTCTTAGCTCTGATGTCAAAACAGGGATAGGCACATTAATATATCCCGGCAGAGCCATTTCAGCCCATTCAAGGACAAAGCCCGGAGAAATCGTTAAGGAAAATATAACTCAGAAAAAGAGAAAAGTCGGAAAAAGTAAAGAAAATTAAAAGTTTTATTTGCCTTCTGCAACATTAAACATCAATGCCAGTAGAAAGAAGAGCAGGGCGATTATGAACCATGCAAGGGCTTTTGGCATCATAAAAAATTCTATCATAACATTGTAAAAAGCCAAGAATACTGCAACCATCCCTGCAAGCATGAAGGTTCCTACTACTTTATCTTTCTTGAATACCATCGCTGTTCCATTATTTTTAGTTTTTGAAGCTACCATTTTAATCTCTTTTGGAATGATTAATATAAATATTTTTGTTATTACTTAAAGGCAAAGACATTGATTATGCAATCTTCTTCGCAAATAGCAAAAAACCAGAATGGGCAATCTCCCTAAGCTTTGGTCTGAGAATTCTGTCCTCTTTAACATCCCATTCTCTTTCTATTGTTTCAACAACTTTAATATATCTGATGCTCTCTGATTTCTCTATTGCATTAACCGTTCTAACAATTTGCGTAAGATTAGGAGAATAAGAGACTAAGAAGCCTCCTGTCTTTAAAACCTTCTCTGCGGTTTTTATAGCATCCCAAGGCGTTGTAACATCCAATGTGAACAAATCTATATCGTGCAAATCAATCTCCTCTGGATTAAAGATATTTCCAATCCTGAATTCTATGTTCTTTATGTCTAGATAATCAGCATTCTTAACTGCAATCTTTTGATGATCTTCTCTTAAGTCATAGCTGATTACAAGCCTTACAAAACGAGCAATGAAGCATGCCAGTGCACCTGAGCCTGTTCCTGCATCTAAACAAATAGAATTCTTTGAAGGCATTGTATTGGCGATGATCGTAGCATAATCCTTTATTGGGATTATCTGAGCCCTCCTTTCTATTTTGTTAAATAAATCCTTAAAGGTTATTGGCTCAACAAGAAAAGACTTGCCCAACTGCGTTGAAATAATGTCACCAGGTTTTGCTTTTTTTAATTGCTCTTTTCTTATCATGCCATATTGAGAATGAAAGTCTTTATCTAAATCTCTTATAAGAAAACTCCTTCCTTTATCAATCTGTCTTAAGAGCAAGCTCATAAGAATAGATTTGGAGGAGCTCTTTATATAATTTTTGAAAAGAGGAGGCGCTGGGACTCGAACCCAGGATTGTCGGTCTGCAGCCGACCGCCTTAGCCGCTTGGCCACGCCTCCATAACTCTGAAGATATTAAAGTAATATAAAAAGATTGTTGTTATTGGCATTCTTGTTTTGGTTCTTTTTTTATAAAATAATATTCTTTGAGAGAAGACGTCGTTAAATTTATATATGACTTAAATTTAAACTAATATATGAATAAATTAGTTGGTGATTATGGCAAAAAAGACAGTATCATCAAGCGTTGAAGAAAAAGTTTATGATGGAAAAATTAGAGAAAAATAAATCATGGTCGTAAATATGGCAAAAGAAGAACAAAAGGAAATAGAAGAAATTTTGAAACAGTATAAGGAATATCTTGAAACTGAGGAAGCTAAAAAATATCTTCAGACAATGGAAAAAGAAAAGATAGAAGTCAAAGAATTAATGGATAAGCTTTCTACGCTTGATAAAAAAGGTTCAGAATTTACTGAATTGGTCTTGTATGGTTTACTCCCCTATTCAAATACAAAAGTAGCAAAGAGAGTGAGCTTATTCCCTGCTTTTATGAATATTAAGATATTTTTCAAGAAATTTAATTACTCTGAAGTCGAATGGAATATTGTTGCAAACAGAATTTATGATTTGTGTGTCAGATTTAAAGAAAATCCAAAGAATTTATCTAAATATATAGAAGAATTTACAAAAGACAAATATAGCAGAAGATTACAATGTGGTTCAATTACCCCTATTCTTTTCAGTATTAATGATAATTATCCAATTGTGAATAATATAACTATCAGAACATTTAGAAGCATAAAACTTATTCTAGGAGAAAAAGAAAAACTATCCCAAAAATTAGAAGATTACCCTGAAAACATTAAAAAAATAGATAAATTAGTTGAGCAACTTGGACTAGAAATATTAAAAGACAATAACTATCAAGATTTATTTTTCTATTGGTACGATTCTGAGATACTACGCGAAGAAAGAAGAACTGTAAAAGAAGAAACAGAAGAAGGAGAAACCGAAACCGAAGAAGAGGTAAAGAGGGAAGAAGTTAATATTAGTGATTTCATAAATGAAATTGATATTAAAAAAGGAATTGACTTTTATCCGCATTCTTTAGGTGATCCTCAACGAATAAAAATAAATGAGATAATAAATCTGAGTTCTAAAAAAAGATGGGTTTTGCCTCATTTCCAGAGATATTTTGATTGGAATAAAACGAATGTTAAAGAGTTTTGGGAATCAATATTCAATGATTATTATGTTGGTTCATTTTTGTTATGGAAGACAGAGAAAAGTCCAGAATTGGGAATACAACCAATTTTAGGTGTTAATAAAAATGAAGAAGAGATTAAACCAGATTCAATCATACTTGATGGGCAGCAGAGAATAACCTCTTTATATTATGCTATTAAATCACCAAATTTTCCACTTCGTGGGCTTAAATCACCAGTTTTTTTTTACATAAATTTCTATAATTTTTTTACCAAAAATCCGAATGATGGAATTATTGAGGTTCATACTAAAAAAATTAGTAAGGAGGATTCTTTCAAATCAATGTTATTCCCGATTTATGAGTTGGAAAAATATAGCAATTGGGTTGATGAATTTGAAGATTTTATGCTTTCACAAACAGATGACCAAGACAAGGTAAGGAAGATTAGAAGAGTAATAGATAAAAAATTAAGACACATTTGGGATGGTTTTGAAATTCCATATGTCGCACTTCCAGAAAGTATGGAACTCTCTCAAGTTACAGATATATTTGAAAATATTAACACAAAAGGAAAACTGCTTAGTGTTTTTGACTTATTGATAGCACGACTCTATAAATACAATATTGAATTAAAGAAAATGTGGGATGCTACAATAAAGAATTATCCAAACATATCAAGATACTCAAAAACAATTTCTAAAACTCCTATTTATATTCTCCAGTCTATGTCTCTACTTTATGAAAAAAGTAGCTCGGCAAAAAGGGCCGACATTTTAGATATATTTTCAAATGTTTATGAAGGCTCTGAAAGAGATTTTGAATATGACTGGGACGATACTGCCGATTATATGAATAAAGCCATTGAAAAACTTGAAAATATGAGAGATGGCTTTGGAGTAAAGAATGAAAAAGAACTTCCATTTGCACCTATGATTCCAGTTTTAACCGCATTGTTAAAAGTTATTGATGAAAGAGATAACAAAGCAGAATGCTATAGAAAACTGAATAACTGGTATTGGTCGGCAATTTTCACAAATGCCTATTCTTCTGCTGCCGACTCCCAGATGACGCAGGATTTTAAGGAAGTTAAAAAGTGGTTTGATAATGATAAAGAAATACCGAAAACTATTGTTCAAATGTTCAGAGAAATTCATAATTTGAATTTAATAGATATTAAATCAAAATCCAATGCTAAGTATAGAGGAGTAATGTCTTTAATTGCTTTGGAAGGTGCAAAAGACTTTGATACTGCACAAACTTTAGAAAATTCAAGAGAAAATGATAAAGATCATATCTTCCCTAAGTCTTTCAATTATGGCTTTGGCTCAAATAACTACATTAACTCAGTATTAAATATGACTTGGATGTCTGATCATACAAATAGAAAAATAAAAAGATACGAAAAACCATCTTCATATGTGGTTGAGTTTATTAAATCAAAGTACAATAATGACGAAAGCCAGTTTTTTGAAATCTTAAAAAGTCACTTCATAAATCGTAAGGCATTTGATTGTCTCAGAGAGGATAAATTTGAAGAGTTCATAACAGAACGACAAAATGAAATAATTAAGAGAATTAAGAAAATGACAGGATTTGAAGAAATGCAAGAAGAAAAAACATTAATTTCTCCACAAAATCCATATACAAATAGAATTATTTTTGTAAATACTCTAAGATCTTGTGATGAATACGTTTATTGGGTAGATAAATATTTCTCAAAAAAAGGTTTAGAATTACTGGCAGAATCCATATCAAACAAAATAAAAAGCATCAAGATTATTATGTCCGTCGATAAAGTTGATGAAAACTTTAGGGATGTTTTCAAGGATTTTAAAAAAGAGATGTCAAATAAGGGAATTTCTTGCGAATTAAGGGTTATAACAGATTCTAAAATTAAATCAGCAATTCATGACAGGTTTATTATTAGCAAGTACGATTCTTATAATGTTCCATCCCCAGATATTGTGGTCAGAGGGCAATTAAGCGAAATATCAAAGAGCAGAAATAAAGAAGCATTAGAGAAACAATTTGATGATTTATGGGATAAATCAAAAGACATTATTCAGGATTGGAACGAAATAAAGGAGAATCTTGCTCAGAAATAGGGTGTAAAGATGCTCAAATTAAAAGGTAGATTGATAACTACCAATTTAACGAGAGATAATATAATATTTAGTAAAGAAGCATTAGAAAATTGTGTGAAACAAATTAATGATTCAGATAAGATTATACCATTTAATGTAAATCATGATTCTACAAGACAAATTGGGTTTGTTGTGCCTGGCTCTGCAAAGATAATTCAGCTTGATGATGGAGAGTTTGCTGTTGAAGCTGAAGTAAACGTTTATGAAAATGCAGAAGAAAAATTAAATCATTTTGTTGATATAAGAAAAAAAAGTGAAATTGTTACTTTAAATAAACTTGGTAACTGTACAAAGATAGATGATACCAATTGCCCAACTTATTGGTTAGATAAGCCTTTATTTGAAATACTTGGCATAACACCTAAATTGGATAAAGATAATCTGTTAATACTAGATGATGCTAAAAATTTATGTCAGAAAGGGATTATAATAAAAAATGATTTTATTGTTAATTTTCATAATTTTTTAAGAAGGTCTTATACTGAACCAAATTCATTTAACAAACGGCTCATTGACAAGATAAAATAGCTTAAAATTAAAAATCCTGCTCTGAAAATTGCTTTTTTAGTAACTCAAAATGCAGTTTCTTTAACGAATGAGTTTAAAGAATCTTTTGAATTTGATTATGCTTGGGGTCCAAAATTTCCAAAGGATCTTAATCAATTAAAAGAAGGCGTTACTAAGTACATTTCTTCAGACAAAGACAGATTAATGGAAAATTTTGATAAAACAGAGTTTTGGTGGCATAAAGATGACAGCACTTTGATGTCTCTTGAAATTGAGGAGATAAGAAATAAACAGCGTTATTTGATTCATCCAGAAAAAAATGGTAAATATTTTCCTATGAAGTATGGTCATTTACAATATCGTAAAAACTCTGGAAAGATTATTCATTTATACTGTGCTTTAAGAATTTATCCAGAACAAACGTTTGATTTAAGAGTTACAGCAAACGACATTTCAAAAGTTTCAAAAAAAGATTCAGATAGAGTAAAATTATTCAGAATTGATGGAGAATTAGACAAAAAAGATGCATTTGATTTATTCTCTTTCTTTTTCTATAACAATTCAGATGTAAGAGAATATTTTAACGTTGAAGCAGAAAGTTAAGACGCCATCTCGTTTTCGTTTCGTTCGTAGCACCAGCACAACGTTTCATTTAAGAAAAAAATTTGAAGAGCGAATCGAACCGTTAAATCATTGTTATAAGAAGTGCAAAGCACTTCTTCTTTTTCTCATTTATGAAATTTAACGAAGGCGACCAACTTTTATGATTTATGATTTGCTTTTCTCGTTGATGGAAGGAGTATTTTCGGATTGACCTTAAAATCGAAATTTAACGAAGTCGCCAAAGGCAATTTTGGAAAATTGCGAGCCGAGCATTTTTCTTTTATCCGTTGCGAAAAGATGGTTGAACAAAGGGAGAAGCACAGCATCCTCACGAGTTACGAGTCAGCTTTTTGTTTTCTTATTAAAGAATGTATTCCCCAACCAAAGAGAAAACCAATAACCCCGAAAAATAAGAATAGAAATATTATTGGTAAGAAATCTGTATTGAATTTAGAAAAATTTATGTGCGTATTAGGTAACCAAAATAATGAAGATATTCCAATTAACAATCCAATCCAACTCCCCAACATTTTGAAAGGATCGTATGATTTTTTTATTCTA
>JASGME010000011.1 GCA_030156615.1 Candidatus Woesearchaeota archaeon
AACCTGAACTCTTTTTCAGAAGTTAAGATAAATGAGACTATCGTTTTTATTGTGCCATTTGCTTTGCTTGGATGAAAAATAGTTCTTATGATTTTTGTGGATAAAAAAGTTTAAATAATATTAATCCTTAAGGATTACTATGAAAACTATAGCGATAAAGTTGGCTGAGGATGAGTTTAGAGAGCTTAATGAATTCATTAAGAGAAAGAATTATCCATCTGAATCCGAATTTATACGACACCTTATACTCTCCAGTTTAGATAGTGATAAAAAAGAAAAGAATGGCTGGATGGTTCTTGCAGAGAAATCCATGGAAAAGATCTGGAATAATGAAAAAGATGACAAGGTTTGGAGAGGATATTTGTTATTGCCCAGAAAGATTTAGTTCTTCTTCCTTTTCCATTTTCAGACCAAACTGGAAGGAAAGTAAGACCTGCAATAGTCATAAGTAATGATGAATTCAATAATAACTCTGAAGATGTTTTAGTTGTCGCGGTCACATCAAATATATCTAAAGGGAAATATACTATTCCTTTAACAAATAAAGATTTAGAGGAAGGAAAGCTTAATGTTCCTTGTTGTATAAAGGTTGAGAATATTCTTAAAATAGAGAAGTCAATGATTATAAAAAAGATTGGAAAGATAAAAGGGTATAAGTTGGAGTTTATTAGAAAAATTATCTTTGATATAATTAGATAGTCTTTTACTTTCTGTGATCATCTTAGGAAATTGGCTTACTCTTCTTTATGGAAGATTTGATTTTTATCACCAAGAATTACTCTTTTATAAAATTCTTAATTCTTTCAATGAACAAATCTAAATCATCATGCTTGACCTCAGCACCACAGGCATGCTCATGCCCTCCACCTGAGCCTGAGAGCCCTTGCAGAGCAGCCTCAACGATAGGTGGCAATTCAACATTAGAAGCCCTTATGCTAAGCTTAAAAATCCCTTTAGTCTCCCTTCCCACAATAATAAGCTTATCAGGAAACAAATAGAGAAGTTCATTGGATAATTCTTTCGTGAAACTAAATCTTTTGCCTTCGTAAAGATAAATAAGGAAGTTATCCTTTGCAGCCCTCTTTGCCTCCTCTAAATGCTTATTGTATTCCTTTTCAATACTTTCAACACCCTTATAGATAAACCTCCCGGGAGGACTGCTTTGATGAAGAATTTCGTAAGGAGAATTAACCTTTAAAAGACTCATTATAGCAGAATTAATCCTCCTAGTGTTGCCCTTAAGCATAAAAGATATTATCTTGATAAGATGTCCAAGTTCGCTCTCAAACAAAGCCTTTCCCGGCTCTTTTATGCTTGGATCAAGCAAATCAGGATATTCATTGCAGAAATCAGATGAAAACTCGGGAAGAGTCCAGTCGCCAACAGCCCCAACCATTGCCATCCAGAGATTCTCCTTAAATACACGATAGGCAATATCAGATACAGGAATATTCATGCCTAAGCTATCCCTAGGATTATAATAGAAGATATCCTTTTTAAAGCCATTTATCCAGTTCTTTTGCGACTCATGATGATCTATCCATCGCAAAGGAATATCAAGTCCATTAATGAATTCCTCAGAAATGAGAGGCTTGTCAAGCACAAATACAACATCCGCATTGTACTCCTGAACCTTTCTGAGATAGATAGGCTTCAACTGAGGGCTACTCTTAACAATAACTCCTTTTCCTGCACCTTTTGCCTTGTAAAACTGGACAAAAGAGCTTAACCCGTCAGGATCATCATCATAGAAGAAGATAGGTCTCTCTGCTCGTTCCACCTCTATTTTAATAGATTGCATAATCCTGAGGGAAAGAGGCCCCTTTTAAAGCTTTTCCCTGCTTAACTCATAACAATAAAGGGTTTCAAAGAAAAGTCTCGTATCTTTAATGATTCTATGTGAAATCAGATGCTCGTCAAAAAAATCCTCCAGCCCTTTATTAGATATAGAAGAAGAGATAAGCAGAATCCTTCCATCTGCCTTAAGAAAATCAAAAGCCTCTTTTAAGAATTCTTCAGTTAACTCAATCCCTCTCTTCCCTCCATTCAGAGCAACATCAGAGCCCTCGTCAGGCAAATAAGGAGGATTAAAAAGAATAAAATCAAAGATCTTCCCGGTTCTTCCAGATGAAATCCATAATCTTCCCTCTTTAAACTCTATCTTATAATCCTTTAAAAAAGAGAAAAGATTGCTCTCAAAGAAATAAAGATTCTTGCAACCAATCTTTCTGCTTTCCTCTTCAGCAAATCTTACAGCATCACTATTTATATCAAGCCCTATGCCACATTCAATCCTGTCGCAAATCCCTTGAAGAACAAAGCCTGTGCCAGAGCCCATCTCAGCTACAATGCCTTTAGCAAGCATCTGAGCACAATCCCTCAGGAGAATGCTATCCTCCCTTGGAAAATAAACCTCTCCTTTCATACAGTATATATTTCATTCATAATGAAATATTTAAGAGTTTCTTATGAAAAAGCGTGAAAATCCTAAAAAACTTTAAATAGGTTTAATCATATAGCCAAATCATGGAATTCAGACAATTCGCAGAACTATGCAGTTCCCTTGAAAAAACATCGTCAAGGCTTAAAAAAACATTCATCCTTTCTGAATTCTTTAAAAAGGTTAACGGAGAAGAAGCAGGCATATCCTCACTCATAATCCTTGGAGACTGGTTTCCCGGCGTCTCCAAAAACAAGATTGGCATCTCTGACAGATTAGTCATAAAAGCAATCTCAAGGTCATTTGGCATATCCGAATCAAGGATAGAGACATTATGGAAAGAGAAAGGAGATTTGGGGGATGTAGCAGCCCATTTCAGTTCAAAAAGGGAGCAGGCAACCCTGTTTAAGAAAAAACTTGATTTAAAAGAGGTCTTTGAGACGATTCGTTCAATAGCCTATGCCGGAGGAGAAGGCTCAGTATCAGACAAGATTGGAAGACTATCAAAAATAATAACAAATGCCTCTCCAATTGAAACAAGATACATCGTCAGAGCTGTTCTCGGTGAAATAAGAACCGGTGTTGCAGAATCCATAATAATAGACACATTAAACTGGGCATACCTGCCAAAGGTTGCAGGGGAGCCGGGCCAGTCCGGGACATTCCTCATATGCCCGAATTGCAACAACCTAGTTCCATCATTGTCTGAATGCATCTCCTGTGGCCATCCCCTAAAAGGCATAAAAATAGATGACTGGTTTAAGAAGCAGAATCAGTACGATGCAATAGAACTAACCTTTGAAGAATTCAGGGAAAAATCCAAGCAGTTGACATCAAAAACAATAATAAAAAGTCCAGATGCGTCAAAGATAATCAAAGATATTAAAGAAAAACTAAACTTTGCCCTTTATGTCCGCAATAACATAAAAGAGGTTGCAGAATCAGTATTCTCTAAAGGGATTGGAGGCTTAGAAAGCTTTGACATTGAAGTCATGAAACCATTCCGTTCAATGCTCTATATAAAGGCAGGCTCATTGAAAGAAGCATTAGATGTCTTAGGCCCAACCGTGCAGGCAGAATACAAGTATGACGGCTTCAGAATGCAGATTCATAAAAAAGGGGAGAAGGTAAAGCTATTCACGAGAAATCAGGAAGATGTTACAGCCCAGTTCCCGGATGTAGTTGAATTAATAAAAGGCCTTGATATAGAATCCTGCGTTTTAGATACAGAAGTTGTTGGGATAACAAAGACAGGAAAGTTCAAGCCATTTCAGTCAATATCCCAGAGAATAAAGCGTAAATATAACATATATGAATTAGCCAATCAAATCCCTGTTGAGGTCAATGTCTTTGACATTTTATACTATAATGGAAAATCAACGATTCATCTTCCATTCAAAGAAAGAAGAAGAATCATAGAAGAGGTTATAAAGCCAATAAAGGGCAAGATAAGGCCGGCAGTTGCTATTGTTTCATCAGATTTAAAAGAGCTGGAAAAATTCTACGAAGAATGCCTCAATAAAGGACTTGAAGGTGTTATGATAAAAGCCTTGGACAAGCCGTATTCTCCGGGCAGAAGTGTTGGCTATGGAATGAAAGTCAAGCCAGTCATGGAAACACTTGATGTTGCAATCACGAGAGCAGAATGGGGAGAAGGAAAGCGTAAAGGTCTTCTTACATCATATTACATAGCAGTTAAAGACAATTCCCTAAAAGAGATAGGGAAGGTGTCAACAGGATTAAAAGAACTGAAGGAGAGCGGCACAACATATTCAGAGATAACAAAAGAGCTGTTAAAGCATAAAATAAAAGAAGAAGGCAGAATAGTTTTCGTTGAGCCAGCCATTGTTATAGAAGTAGATTACGAAGAGATACAGAAAAGTCCAAGTTATTCATCCGGGTTTGCCCTACGCTTCCCAAGGTTTGTCCGCCTTAGGCCTGATAAAGGCATAGATGATGTTTCCCCAATAAGTCTAGTTAGGCAACTCTATGAAATTCAGAGAGGAAAAGGCAATAGAATCAATCAATAAACCTTTCCTTAATAGAATCAAGCCTTTCATCAAACAATGCGAATCCAAGCCATTCATCTCTAAAAAAGAGCAAATCATTATCTATTATCACTTCGTATATATAATAAGGAGCATCAAAATCTTCTTCATCAGCAACAAGAATAGTTTTGTTCCCAATGTAATCAACAAACCTTCCATCCTGAGGCTCTATAAGAACACCCCCATTCAACAATTCAATATCATCAACGCCATTAATCTCTTCTTTAGCAAGAGCAATCATACAATGCCCTCCTTTCTCTTCATTAACGCTGTCGTAAAGCATCCCGCAAACTACATAAGGATACTTGTATCCCTTCAAGAACATTCCATCTGCATATCTCAAATACCAGTTATGCCCAGCATCAAGCCAGAACCTCTTTTCATGCTCAACAGGTTGCCAGCTGTCTAAAACAACCTCCCTGCCTCCACATTTTTCAATCAAAAAGGCAAGCTCAGCCCTATAGAACAATGAAAAATCCTCACAATCTCCTCCTCTATGCATCAAAAATTCATCAAGGCTTTGCAACTTATCCTGTTCTTCATAGATGCTCGTATCATTAATGTATTCTACATCAAAATACTCAGAATTAACAAGATAAATGCACCCTGTGTTAATTATGCATAAATCATTATTCTTCTCAATGCATCTGCTCTGTAGCAATCCCTTTAACTTTTCTCTTGCAAAACTGTCATTAATCATATTTATGTTTGAATTCATCTCAAACCATTCCATAGATGCCTCAATCTCCCTCTTATATTCATCAATTGTCTTTAACATCTCTTCAGCATCCCTGTTCAACTCAGCATATTCACTGCTAAGATTCTCATATTCTTTTTTCAATGCATCTATCTCATTCTCTCTTTCATTTAAAGCATCAAGAATCCTTTTATTCTCTTCTATTAGCCTATTAATCTCTTCAGTAGCATTCTCCTTAAAAGATTCAAACTCTGAATTACATTCAACAGCATCATATCTAAATCTAAAAGCAATTGCAACAAGAACAATCATCAATACAATCGATGCAGAAATGAATATTTCGCGCTTCATCTTTCATCAATTATATCTCTCGTTTAAATAATCTGCGATAACAACCACAGGTATATCCTTAACAAGTTTTATATCGTACAAATGTCCACCAGTTATATCACAAATCCTTCTTGCTAATCTTCTTCCATCTTCCTTTAAAGAGATTCCAACAATAGATACTCTAAGGCCAATATCCCTTGCTTTATAAGCACTATCAATAACTGCCTTTTCAGAATTCCTTGATGAAGTATGCATAGCATCGCTAATCATAATCAATTCCTTCTCTTCATTATGCCTGACAATCTTTGAGCATTCTTCCATAGGCAGGCTAATATCCGTTTGCCCTTTTGGCAAGACCTTCGCAATTGCCATAGCTATCCTCTTAAAATCCTGTGTCGGTTCTATCACGCTTTCAATCTCCTTGCTGAAGTTTATCAATCCAACCTTGTCAGAATGCCTTATAGCCCAATAAGAAAGCCCAAGAGCCGCCATCTTTGAATAATAAATCTTCTTCCCGCGCATGGATGCAGATGTATCTAGGGCAAATATTATCTCCATATTAGCCTTCCTCTTTCTCTCAGCCCATACAATATCCTTCTCCTCAATGCTCTTATGCTCTCTCTTTAAAGCATTATGCACAGTTTTTGTTAAAAGCAGATCCTTGAATAACTCCTTTCTATTTGGAGAAACAGCCTTAATATCAAATCCACGAATCTTCTTATGCTGCCTTTCCCCTGAGCTTGGCAGCAACTTGCTCTTCTCTAAATTCTTAAGATAATCCTCAATTAGGGAAAGTTCTATCCCGGAATCATTAATCATAGCTTCTTTGTCTAAGAACCCATCTCTCTTTAACTCTTCTATATTTTTATTAATACGCTTTAAAATCTCCTTTTGAAACTCAGGAATCCTTATATTTTTCTCAATATAATCATTGCTAAAATCGGATATCTCCCTTATGATGTTCTTACCAAGGAGTTGCTCAGCAAGCTTGTAATTGCTCACCATCTTCTCAAAAATCATCTCAGGCGTGAAATTAAGCATCCCGCGATTCATCGCCTCTGCAATAAGCTCTCCCTTCTTTTTCCTTTTCTTCTTTTCATCAAAATCCTTTGATAGCACCCCCTCTCCTTCCCTCTTTTTAGCCTTCTCACTGTTCCTTGTTGGCTTCAACTCCTTGGCCAAGTTACCCCGGACCACCCAGCCTTTCTTTTAACTTTTCAAAGAAATAATCAGCATTTTTCTTCAAAAATTCCTCTCTTGAAGTATTGAATTCAACAGAAGGTTTTAAAGAAATCCTGTGAGCAAGAACCGATTCAATTGCCTCTCTAACATCATCTATATCCACTTCTTTCTTATTCTTTATGACAGCATTTGCCTGGGCCCTGTTATAAAGAGCTATAGTCGCCCTAACAGAAGGCTTCTTATCTATATCAGGATGTCCCCGAAGTTCCCTTATGAATCCTACTATCGCTTTTGAAATCTCCTCCCTTACATCAATCTCTTTCAATCCCTTTAAAGCCATAATTTCATGTTCCAACTCAAGGCTCTCAGGATAACCAACTGCAATAAAATCTGTCCTGTCAACCAACACATCAGGCAAAGCTTCAGTGCTCCTGTCCATAGGATTCATAGTTCCTATAAAGAGAAAATCAGATTCAATATCTATGTCATAGCCGCCGATCGTTGCCTTCCTCTCAGCCAAAACCTGAAGCAAAGTATTCTGAAGCTTCTCAGGGCATCTATTAATCTCGTCAAAGAAAAGTATCTTCTTGTTAGCCTTAAAAATCTTGCCGGGACTGAACGCCTTTATTGACATAGGCCCGAATTCCAGAGCCCTCTTAGGATCAATATCTCCAAAGAGGTCTTCCTCAGTTAGATCAGGGCTGCCCTGTATCCTGACAAATCTCTCCTCACCCTTTATCTTAATCTTCTTGGATTTTCCGCTCTTGCATAACTCGCACTGAGGCCTGTCTATAGAACAATGAAATGGGCAATCATAAAGCTCTATCTCGGGAAGCATTCTTGCAATGTTCAGTGCAAGAGTTGTTTTCCCAACACCCGGAGGACCAACAAGTATTATATGATGTCCGGCAAACAATGCAGATTTAACATCATGCTTTGCCTTTTCAAGTCCTATTATATCATTAAATTCTACTCCTTTCCTGACAATCTCCCTAATCTCATTGCTTATATCCATTTTTTCACCTTTATTCTTTAAAAATAGCCTTATCTTTTTGTCCTGTTTCTCTTATACTCCTCAACAATATCTTCAATTATACTCTTGTTCTTAATAATTGCCTCTTTTTCCCTAGCATTGAAACAGGCAACATTATTAAAAATTCTTATTTTTACTCCTTTTATCTGAGCAACGAATATTCCTTCCTGCCTAAGCCTCTCTATCTCATTCTTATGTCCTTCAATATAAAAAACTCTCGCATTATGCCTCTTCAACTCTTCAATAACAGGATTTCTCAATTCATAAAGTTGCTTAACAATAATCTCTCTGTTCAGCTCAAGATTCATTCTCTTAATCCTATCTTTCTTAAGATGATCACAATACCAGCAGAATCCTGTTGAGCTATCAACAGCAGCATCCTTAATGCTTTTTAATTCTTCCCTAGCTCTTTTATACCTTCTATTAATTTGAATGTTTTCTTTTCTAATATCATTTATAAGCAATCTTAATAGCTTCTTCTCTGCATCGTTGCTTTTTATAATCCTCTTTATCTCTTCCTTTATGCTATTGAAGCTCTTGTCTTCTGAGCTCTTTTTATCGCTTAACTCCTCAAGCCTTTGCTTTAAGAGAGCATTACTCTTTTCTAAAAGCTCAAGCTCTCTTTTCATTGCTTCATATTTTCCTTTATTCTTTAATTCACTTCTTTCTTCTCCTTTTTCTTTTCTTTTCTTTTCGCTTTTTTCTTCCCTTTTACCTTTGCTTTCTAAATCAAGAAGCCTCTTCTCTTCAATGTCGATGGCTTTTTTTATATTGTAATTATTGATAAGCACCCCACTTAGTATCCCTTGAGATGGAAGCTCCTCTCCTGTCTTATCCCTTATCTTATCAATCTTTTGCCTCAATCTTTTATAAGCAAAAAGAGCACTAGCACAGGCATCCCTCTGATGACTATCTTTTACAGCTTCATCAAAACCAAACTCCTTAACTATCATTTCCTTTTCAATTGTGCTTAAATCCTCCTTTGGTGCAGATACTATGCATCCAAGTGTAGCCCTAATCTCATTCACATATTCAGGGATTTTTTTCTTATCGCAGGAAATAACAATAGCTTTTCCATTCTCAATTATTCTCTTTATAATAGAGTCAATTTTAATATTTCTATATGATGAAAGCTCAATCAAATTAGCATTAAAATCAATTATGCAAAGACCTATAGTTGTGCCCGGATCAATCCCAACAATCAAAGCCCTTCTATCATTGTTTTTATTCTCTTTCATTATCTGTTAAGAAATCTTTTCGTTTTTTTATTTTGTCATTTTTTTGAATATATAAAAAATATTTAAATCTATTATAATGAGACTCGATATTGATACAATAGTAAATTGTCAGGACAACAAGAATTTTTTATTTATCTCTCAAATCATTCTAAGCTGACCCTTCATTAGCCAACTCACCTTCTAATTTGAGCAGTCTTACCTCAACCTCAATATTCTTCTTTTCAAGCTTGCTCATCTTGATTTTATCTATGGCCTTCTCAATTATTTCTAAGCCTTTCTTAGCCTGATCAGTTATGTTTAGCTCAGCAAGAGTTCTTGTAGTTTCAATCAATTGCTTAAGCTCGTTTAGATTTCTTGGTTCAGGGATCTCAATCTGATTTCCTTCTTCTTCAGTTATTCCTTCGAAAATCTTCTCAGCTCTTTCTTCAGGTCCCTCTTCAATTGCTTCATCCTCAGAGATTACTATATTTGGCTTTGCCTCTTCTTCTTTTCCTTTCTCAGCCTTTTCAATGATCTTTCTCCCTTTCTCTGCTTTAACCCTTTCATTGTCAACAGCTTTTCCTAACTTTGATTCATCACTTACCTTCTTTTCTTCTTTTTCTTTTATTGATTTCTTAAGTTTCTCAATCTCTTTCTTCAATGCCCTGTTCTCTGCTTCAATCTTCTTCTTTTCATTTTGCGTCTCTTTAAGCATCTTGTATTGCTCTTCAAGAGCTTTTCTTAATTCATTCCCTTCACTCTTCTTCTCTTCCTTTGTCTTCCTTAATTCCTTTTTTTCGTTCTTTTCAACGCCTTTCTTCTTTCCAATATCTTTTTCTTCTTCTCTTGCTTTTATCTCTAACAACTTAATCTCTCTCTGCTTCTCATTCAGCTCCTTTTTCATTGATTCTAATTCTCCGCTAAGTTCTTCCTTCTTATTGCTCAATTCTTTGAGTTCTTGCTCCAGAATATTCTTTCTCTTCTCTATCTCTTGAGAATATTTATCAAGTTCTTTCTGAAGCCTTTCCTTTTCTTCATCTAAATTTATTCCATTGATTGCCTTTTCTTTATCCTTAGCCTTTTTCTCAAGCATCTCAATCTCTTTTGTTAGCTCTTTTCTCCTTTTTTCTGTCTCGTTGATTTCTTTATCCAGCAGAGATTTCTTTTCCAGAAGCTCTTGAACCTTTTTATTGTTCTTTTCAAAAGACTTTGATTCCTTCTTTATCTTATTCAATAGTTTCTGTCTTCCAAGAATCTCCTCTTTCAAATCCTCGTTTTCAGATTCAAGTCTCTTCTTAGTATTCTCAATATTGTATAACTCTTTAAGCAGAATTGTATAATCCTTATTCGTATCATTATAAAGCTTCTTTGCAGCTTCTATCTGATCTTCAAGCTTTTTAATTATATTCTCGGAATTCTTTAGCTCTTCAGCTTTTTTATTTAAAAGCTCTTCTTGTTTTTCAAGATTCTTCTCAACTTCCTCCTTTTTCTTCCACAACCTTTCTAACTCATTGTTCCCTGCTTCAATCCTCTTTTCTATATCCTGTAATTCAACATTCAATGCTTCCTTCTTATCACTTAACCCTTTGACCTCCTGCTCAAGAACCTTCTTTTTATTCTCTAAATCTTTCGTGTATTCTTCAAATTCTTTCTGAATCCTCTCCTTCTCTTCATTTATCTTCTGTTCAAGGCCTTTTTTCTCCTCTTCAAACTCTTCCTGCAGTCTCTTCTTTTCTTCTTCAATATTTATTCCCTTTGCCTCTTCAATCTTCTTCTCAAGATCTTCTAATATCCCTTTCTTTTCAGATATTGCTTTTTCAAGCTCTTCTAAATTCTCCTTTACGCTGCTGACAATTGATGCCTCTTCAGCATTATTCTCTAAAACAGCCAGCCTCTCTTTCAACTCTTTATTTTCATTCTCTAATCTTTCCTTTATTGCTGTAATCTCTCTTATCCTGTTTTCAACCTCTTCTTTTATATAACTCTCCTCATCTTTCTTCTTATCCATTAATTTAGAAAGCTCATTTTCAAGCTCTCTTCTCTTTGCATTCAACTCCCTTATCTTATTGCTTAACTCATCCCTTCTCTTCTTGAATTCGTTTAATTCATCATTTAATTCCTCTGTAAGAAGTCTCTTTCTTGATTCTAAAGTTTCATTTAATGCCTTAATCTCTTCCTTTCTCATAGCTATTGACGACTCAAGCTGCTTTAAATCCAGTTTAAGGCTCTCTTTTTTCGTCTCGTCGTATTCACTTAAGTATTCTTTATACTCTGGAATGCTTTCATAACTTGCCCCCTTGATTTCTGTCTTCTTTTCTATATCTTCTTCAACAGATGGTGGAGCTTCTTCCTTGTAGAATCTTTCAACATCATCATCAATTCCTTTGCTTGTTTTTCCTTTTATAGGCTCAGAATAAGAAGGCTCTTCTCTATAACTTGTCCCTAACAACTCTGATAAATACTCATTCTGGGGCTTTACCTCTTCAGGACTGCTTGGTGGTTTTAACCCAACATTCCTTTCTTTTGGAATCAAAGCCTCTATTCTTTTCTCCTCTTTTAAAGAATTCTTTGGTTTTTCCTCTTTATGAAGCTCTTTCTCGTTTTTTGAGTCCTGCTTGACGTCTTTTATTTCTTCAATATTAGCTCCTTTATCATCCTCAAAGAATCCTATCTCTTCCTCAGACATTTCCTCTTCTTTGTTATTCTTTTTGTTTATCTTTTTATCCTTTTTCTTTTCTTCATCATTCTCTTTCTCTTCAAAAGCTTCTTCTGCTTTCTTCTCTTTTTCTACCTCTTCTGGATTATCCTTTTTCTTTTCATCTGATTCTATTTTATCTTTATTCTCTTCTATTCCTTCCTTCGGCTTCCAAATCTCTTCTTCCAGCAAGTTTGATGTTTCTTCTTCATTATCTTTTTTATCCGGCTCTGGCTCTTCAGGAATCTTTTCTTCTTTTTTCTCTTGGTTTTCTTCTTCATGATTCTCTTTTATCTCCGGCTCTGGCTCTTCAGGAATATTTTCTTCTTTGCTCTCTTCTTCATTATCTTTTACTTCATCAGCCTTTTTTGTACTTATTATATCTTCAAATTTCTTTACAAATTCATCACGCTCTCTTGTAAAGAGCAAGCTGCTTAGCTCAGGATTCCCATTTTTCTCAATTAGCCATTCTACAATTTCCCTCTTATTCGGGATTATCTTTGAATTGAATTCATCAGAATCCATAGACTTAACATATTCTAAAAGCTCGAAAGGATCTTTAAGCTCCTTGCCTCCAACCTCTATTGAGCCAATGTTCTCTTTCTTAACCGAATGAGACTCTTCCTCTGCCACCTTTTTGGCGTTGGCTATATCTTCAAGAAGACTCAACTCTCTCTGTATAATATTTGAAAGGGTTTTTATATCATTTGCAAACTTTATTCTCTTAGCAACCCTTTCATCCCCAATAGTCTTTTCAAGCCAATCAGAAAGTCCTTTCTTTTGTCTAATGAATTCAGTTTCAAGCCTTCCCTTTGGAAGTTCTCTTAGGGCTTTGTTTAACTCTTCTATAGAGCTTATCTTATTTCCTAAAAGATTGAATTCCTTTCCCTTAGGCACATTCATCAAAATCTTTTTAGCTTCCTCGGGGCTTATCCTTTTCTCTTCTATCTCTTCCTCTTCAGGCTTTTCTTCATATTCTGCTGCTTTGCTTTCCTTTTTCTTTATATTAACAGATTTATCACCATTACTTATTATGTATGCCTGAAGTTTTGATATGATGTCTTGTTTAGTTTTAAGCAATGCAAGTTCTATAGAAAGGCCTTCTTCTTGCAGCTCATTAGCAGCCCACTCTGCAATAACATTAAACTTGCTGTTTACGAACCTTTTAAAATCCTTGTCTGAGAGCTCTTTTAAGAAATCTATCATCTCCTGAAGGCTCTTTATGGGAGTTCCATCAGAATTTACAAGCCCTCCTTTCTCACTAATCTCCTCCTCTTCTTCCTTATCCTCTTCTGGTGCAAACTTTAGCTCTTCATTCAACTCTTTTAATAGTTCTTCTTCCAAGATATCTTTATGACTCTTCTTTCCTCCACTAGCATTCTTCAGCTCTTCAATGTTTATCTTTGGAAGTTCTGTATCGCTCTTTTTCTTCTTAAAAAAATTAAACGCCATTGAGACCCCCTTCTCAAGAAACTATCATAATGACTTTTATTTATTTGTAATGACTGGGCAGGAGAAACAAAAACTGCCCGGTTCGGGATTTGAACCCGAGTCCCTGCCTCGAAAGGGCAGGATGATTGGCCGGACTACACCAACCGGGCATAAGAGCAAGGGTTTTCTCATTCTTTTTTAAACTTTTTGATAACTCTAAGAAATAACTAAAACTAAATCAAGAAATAGATAAAAAAGAAATAGAAAAATAAAAAACTAAAAAATTTAGTAATAAGTCTGCGTATCTTCTTCCTCGTTTCCCTTCATCTTTCTGAAGGCAAGCACAAGTCCTATTATCACTAAAACAATCACTAATATCACTATTGCAACCTCAAGTACCAGTCTGAGATTTGCACTAGCAAAAGCCTTTTCTTCCTCTTCCTTCTCTACATTCACTGTGAAAGGAACCTGTTGAGCAACCTTTCCTTCTTTGATTATGTTCAATGTTAACACCTTTGATCCCTCAACATCTTCCTTTGGTTTAACATATAAGCTAATCACTTCGCTCTCTTCTCCTTTTACAATAAGGATGTTGCTAGGTTTGAATTCAACATTTGCCCAATCTGCTCCTTGAACCTCAAATGAAACAGTTGTAGCTGTCGTTCCAGTATTCACTATTGTTATTGGGAAGAGTGCAGCTTCATTAGGCATTACATCTGCCTGTTGAATAGCAATAGAGACAATAGTTTTTTCAGGTGTCTTGTAAGGCTCCTTTGTTAGCTCACAGGCATTTGACTCAACAATATGTATTGTTCTTTGGCTTGATACACTCTTATACAAGTCGTCAAAGTAAACAGTTGCCTTAACCTCGTATTCACCTTCCTCAGTGCATACTGGGATCTTTAGAGCAACCTCTTCAGAGGATACAGACTTTCCTTCCTCAATCTCATCAATATATGAAATTGCTTGAAGGGATAACTCTGGAATCTCAAGGATAACCTTTACATTATCCTCATCATTGTTTCCCTCATTCCGGACTCTAACTTGTCCTATTAAATAGCTTCCAGCCTGCACATAATTGTTTGGGCTGAGCATTATATCTGCAATTGAAACCTTTTCATCAATGCATTCAATATCCAAATTGTATTCATTAACGGTTGCATCTCCATCTTTATTGGATAGAACAATTCTAAGCTTGTAACTTCCTGATTCCATATCCTCTGGAAGTTCCAGCTCTAAGCTTTCCCATCTGGAATATATCTGACCTTCATCTCCTTTGTTCTTCTTAATGTGAAAAACATCGGATGCCTGAATCAGAGGATTGTATTCAGAATGCTTATAGCCAGTAATAAATGCAATAACCTGCAAATCTTCTACACTGCTCGAGTTAGCTCCAAGCTCAATCTTAAACTCTAATTCGAGTGTTTCTCCTCTGGACACTACAAGTCTTTCATTCCCATTTTCACTAAGTGTTTTTCCATCCAGTCTAACCTCAACAATATCTGCTCCATCAGTCCCTGCAAAGCTTAATCCAGTCAAAACACTAAACATCAAAATCCCTAAAACAAATATAGATAATTGCTTCTTTTCCATCATCTTTATCAACCCCCTCACTATTATGAGGACTATTGAGAATGTTGTAACTAAACTATTATTTAAACATTTCGTTTTTTTAGCATTGAATAGTAGTTACATCCTTTTATACTTATTTAGTGTAAACAACTTTTGTTTTAGTTATTTCTTTTTTATCCTGCACACAAAGAAGCCATCTGTATTATTCCTTTGAGGACTTATTCTCAAGCATTTTCTAACCTCATTGTCATATCTTTCTCCTTCAAATTCTAAAATAGGCCTGTCTCTTTTTACATCCATTTCAATCTCTTCAACTATTGCATCATCTCTGCCTTTAAGAAACATTGAGATTACCCTTTCATTCTCAAAAGGCTCAAGAGAACAAGTAGAATAAACAACAACCCCTCCTCTCTTTAAAATCTCAAAACCATTCTCAAGAAGCCTTAATTGCAACCTTGAAAGTTTTTCAATCATCCTTTCATTCCACATCCTTAAAGTTAGAAAACTCTTTCTTATAGTTCCGGTGCCGGAACAAGGAGCATCTATAAGAACCCTGTCAAATCTCATCTTCTTGTTGGCAAATGCAATTCCATTCATATTCGTAATAATGGTATTCATAACAAAACATCTCTGAAGATTAGAATTTAACATCTTAAGCCTCTTTGTATCAATCTCGTTTGCAATAATACAGCCCCTGTTTTTCATCATTGCTGCTATCTGTGTAGTCTTTGAGCCCGGAGCAGCCGCCATGTCTATTACGAATTCATCTGGCTGAGGCCCAAGTGCAATTGCCGGAATCATGCTCGCAGGTTCCTGCACATAATATTTCCCAAGCTGATGAAACAGATGATTTCCTATATCTCTTCTTTCACCTTCAATCCAGAATCCCTCTTTACACCAAGGGATAGGCTCAAGTTTCCAAATCTTGCAAAGTTCTTCTTTAACCTCCTGAATGCTTCCCCTTAAGGTATTAACCCTTATTGCCCTCCTTGGGAACATAAAAGAATATTCAAGAAACAAATCATAATCAGGCCCAAAGATTTTTCTATATCTCTCTTCAAACCCCTTCTTTATCATCTCTTTATTTATCTCATCATCCTTTTCCATTAAGAAATAGCATTTTATCTCTTTTTAAATATCTTGCCAAGATTCTATTAAACATAAATACAAAAAAGAACTGAATTAATTAATGAACTTAGTCAGCAATCTCTTCTTTAAGCGCCTCAAGCCTCCTTCTATGCTCATCCTCTTCAATATTAAACCTTATGAACAATTGCTTCAGTTCATCGCTTTTAGCCTCTTCAACGTATCCCTGATACTGATTTAAAGCCTCCTTTTCCTTTTCTATGTTTATTTCAAGTATGCTCTTTATGATTTCTATATCATCACCAATTCCATTAAGCATATCCAAGTTAATTTCTATTTCCCACAACTTGTCATCCTTGAAATTAAACTTTGGAATCCTTGATTTGATCTCTTCAACTAATATTTTCTTATGCTTCTGCTCTGACTTATGCAAAGCCTTTAGAACCTTTCTTACCTTTTTATTATTAACATATGCTAAGTGTTTAGCATATCTCTTCTCAGCCTCAATCTCCTGCCTCAACGCAGCCTTAATTAGCTCAATATCCTTATCTTCTTTTTCTTCAACATTCCCCCTCATTTTTTCACCTCTCATATCATAAAATTAAAACAATCCGTTGCTGAAATACCTCTCTGCCCTGTCTGGCAACACACTAACTACATTACTTTTTCCATTATCCAACTGAAGGGCAGCGAATACATTCGCCCCGGAAGATGTTCCAACAAGCATCCCTTCTTCACTAGCAAGCCTTCTTGTTGTCTCTATCGCTTCATCGTCAGATACAGTTATTACAGCATCAATCATATCTCTGTCTATGATTTCAGGAACAAAGCCGTCGCCTATCCCGTTTATTTGATGCAATCCAGGTTCTCTCCCAAGCAAAGATGCACTATTCTTAGGCTCAACAGCAACTATCCTTATCTTAGGATTCTTCTCTTTCAGGAAAGTTCCTATGCCCTGCAAAGTGCCTCCACTTCCAATCCCTGCAACAAAAACATCAATCTTTCCCTGCATTGCATTGAATATCTCTTGGGCAGTCTCCTTATAATGAACCTCTGCATTTAACGGATTTGAGAATTGATTCACAAAGAAATATGCCTTAGGATTTTCTGAAATGATTTCCTTTACCTTAGATACGCTTCCAGCAATGTTTTCTTCTGAAGGCGTTATTATAATCTCTCCTCCAAAGGCCTTAATGATTTTTCTTCTCTCAATGCTCATATTTTCAGGTATAACACATATCACATGATATCCAAGTTGTCTTCCAACAAGCGAAAGCCCTATCCCGGTATTTCCTGATGTTGCTTCAATAATAGTCATCCCCTGCTTTAACTTCCCGTCTTCAATAGCCCTCTTCAAGATGTATCTAGCTACCCTGTCCTTTATACTGCCCCCAGGATTCAAATGTTCTGCCTTAACAAAAACATTCCCTGTTGAAAGCTTCTTTAACCTAACAAGAGGGGTGTTTCCTATTGCATCCAATATTGAGTTTAAAATACTCGAATTCTTCATTTTATCACCTTCATTGTTTTATCCTTCATTGTTTTATATTATTATATAACTCTTTCATATAGATTGCATCTTCCTCTATATTTGGACTCTCGCATATAACTATGCCTTTACACCTAAACTCTTTCAATGCCTGAAGTAATTCCCTTATTCTAAGCTTTGAATCTCTAAGATTAAGATGATTCTTTTCTCCTTTTGGTCCATACTCTATACCAGAGATATGACAATGCATATTAGATAAAACAGATTCTCCTAGCTCTTTCTTCATCTTTTCAAGGAAGGAATCAAATGCCTCTTTTGAATTGAACTTTCCAAGAGTTCTGGCAAAATTATGGGAAAAATCAATGCAAGGAAGAACCCCTTCAACCTCTTCACTTAGTTTGATTAGCTCATCTATATCACCGAACTGGGTTGGCTTCCCTGTTAGCTCAGGCCTAATCCAGACATCATCTGCTCCAATTCTCTTTAATTCTTCAATGATTCTTTGTATAGCATTCTTAACATTTTCATACACCTTGCCTTTGTCCATCCCTAAGTAATAAGCAGCGTGAAATGTTATGCTCTTTGCACCACATAAATGTGCTATCCATGCGGTTCTAACTATCCTTTCTATGCTTTTTTCAATAATCTCTTTATCTCTGGAATTGAGATTTATATAATAAGGCCCATGAGCAGTCAGTTCCTTTCCCTCTTCAAGCCTGACCCTTCCTACCTCTTTTGCCTGTTCTTCCTTCATCTTAACTCCTCTAACAAACTCCATCTCCATAGCATCAAGACCGAGCTTTTTTAGAAATCTAATCCCTTCAATACTGTCTCTTTTTGGAGCAGATAGAGGAACGCCTGCAGTTCCGAACAGAAGTCCTTCATAGCTCCTATTTCTCTTCTCATCCCTTTTTTCCATAACTATCCTTTCCAAAAGAAACTATATTAATTTTGTTGTTTTATTTTTTATTAATTCTTTTTTTCAAACTACAAATTTCAATCAATAAATTTTTATAAATCTGACTTTAATGCAAAAAGTATGTATAATGAAATTCTTGCAGATTACATAAACCAAATTCCTTCAATAAATTCTTCAGTTCTTAAACAGGAATGAAGAAGCAAAAAAATGCTTAGCAATCTCAAACTTCCTTAAAACTGATTCCATGATTTAGATTTTTAAGAATTCTTTAAAACTAAGCAAAATTTTTATATTACCTCTTGAACACTATCAGATATGGCAGCGTCTGATGATAAAGCTAATGATTTTCCAAAGAAAAGTGTCCAACTCAAAGTAGCAGAAGCTATGCTTGAGGATATCAATAAAGGCATAGTTCGTATTGATTCTGCAATAATGAAGGAGATAGGAGTCAGACCTGGTGATGTCGTAGGGATAAAAGGTAAGAAATTCACGGTAGCTATTGCAGATAGATGTTATCCGGGAGATATTGGCCTGAATATTGTTAGGATGGATGGTCCTACAAGAAGAAACAGTGGAGCATCGCTTGGAGAGTTTGTTTCTGTTGAGAAAGCAGATGTTAGTGAAGCTAAGAAGGTCGTAATTGCCCCAATTGAAAAGAATGTTTATATACAGGCTTCTGGGAATGTTTTTAAGAAGGGACTTTTAGGCAGGGCTGTTGTTAAGGGAGATTTTGTTCATATGGGAGGTAGCACAGTCAGAACAAAAGCCCTCGGTCAAAATCCATTCTTTGATGATATCTTCAGGATGCTTGACGAGGATGTTGATAGCATATTTGGTTTTGGTTTCCGTGATATAACATTTGTCATCGTATCCACAAATCCTTCAAATAAACCAGTCATTATAACAGAGATGACAGAGGTTCAGTTTAATCCCGAGCCAACAGAAATTAAGGAATCTGGCACAACAGGTGTTACTTATGAGAGCATAGGCGGGCTTGAAGATGAGATTCAAAAGATTAGGGAAATGGTTGAGCTTCCTCTTCGCCATCCTGAAATCTTTGAACGCCTCGGCATAGATCCTCCAAAAGGCGTACTCCTACATGGCCCGCCAGGCACAGGAAAGACATTGCTTGCAAAGGCAGTTGCAAATGAATCAGATTCTCATTTCATCCTGATAAATGGCCCTGAGATTATGAGCAAGTATTATGGACAGAGTGAGGAAAATCTTAGAAAGAAGTTTGAGGAAGCAGAAAAGAATGCTCCCTCTATCATTTTCATTGATGAGATAGATGCAATAGTGCCTAAAAGAGAGGAAACTAAAGGAGAGGTTGAAAGAAGGGTTGTTGCTCAATTATTAGCTTTGATGGACGGGTTGAAATCAAGAGGAAGGGTTGTAGTTATTGCTGCTACAAACATCCCGAATTCATTAGATCCTGCATTAAGAAGGCCGGGACGGTTTGACAGGGAGATTGAATTTGGTGTCCCGGGGAAGAATGCAAGAGAGCAAATCCTTAAGATTCATACTTTAAACATGCCTCTTGAAGGCGTCAATCTTAAGGAGCTTGCCGAGGTAACTCATGGCTTCGTGGGAGCAGATTTAGCCGCTCTGGCAAAAGAAGCCGCAATGAATGCTTTAAGAAGGGCACTTCCAAAGCTTGGTTTGGATAAAGATGAAACTATTTCCCAAGAAGTTCTTCAGCAATTAAAGATAAATATGGATGACTTCAAAGAGGCTCTTAAGATAGTAAGACCTAGTGCATTAAGAGAGTTTTTAATTGAAATTCCATCTGTAGAATGGGAAGATATTGGTGGATTAGCAGATGTAAAAGAAGAGTTAAAAGAAGCAGTAGAATGGCCTATTAAACATCCGGAATATTTTGAGAAATTTGGCATTAGACCTCCAAGGGGTCTCCTTCTCTATGGACCTCCGGGCACAGGAAAAACATTGCTCGCAAAGGCGGTTGCAAACCAATCAGAGGCAAATTTTATACTAGTTAAAGGACCTGAACTGCTCTCGAAGTGGGTTGGAGAAAGTGAAAGGGCTATTCGCGAAGTATTCCATAAAGCAAGAACCTCAGCTCCAGCAATAATATTCTTTGATGAGGTAGACAGCATTGCTCCGAAGAGGGGTAGAGATCCAACAGGCGTTACTGAAAGGATTGTAAATCAGATATTAACAGAGATAGACGGGCTTGAATCGTTGTATGGCGTTGTTGTCATCGGAGCAACAAACAGGCCAGATATGTTAGACCCTGCATTATTAAGGCCAGGTCGTTTTGACAGAATTCTTTTCACGCCACCACCTAATGAAGAAGCAAGGCTCCAGATATTCAAAATACATACAAAGTCTATGCCTCTTGGTAAAGATGTAGATCTGAAGAAATTAGCAAAACAGACCGAAGGCTATGTTGGGGCAGATATTGAGGCTATATGCAGGGAGGCTGCTATGCTGACTCTAAGGAAATCTTCTGAGGCAAAGGAAGTTCCACTCTCTTCTTTTGAAGAAGCATTGAAGAAAGTAAAGCCATCTGTGACAAAAGAGATTGTTGACACATATAAAAACATGAATAATTCATTTAGACAGGCAAAGGCTAGAGAAATCCTTGAAAAACCGGAATATTATGGCTAAATTCTGCCTTAGCAAAGCCTGAATAACCTTGAATTTTCATCTTCATACACAATTTCTAAGCCGTTAGTTTTACAGTTGAAGGCATCTGATGGCATAGAATTAAGTTCATAAAGCAAAGAATTCCTAATTATAGCTTCAATCTCCTCCTCGCTTTTTGAAAATCTGCTCGTAAGATACATATCTATGCTTAGCAAATCATACAAATCATCTTTTGAGACAAATATCCAAATACAATTAATTTCATCAGCAAACTCAACTAGCTCTTCAATCTCTCCATCATGCATTATTTCAGCAAATGATTTGAATTCTTCCCTGTTAGAAAAATCCCCTTTAATGCTGGTATCCCATATTTTATCCTTAGTAAAAGGAACAAAAGCAGGCTCTGGTGCCTTAAAGAAAGGCGTAACATTCGCTATTCCTTTAATTGCATGGCCATGTTCCCACCAGCTGAGCACGCAGCTGATATTCTCTTTCTCCTTATTTTCAATGAGATATTCAAGAAATCCTAAATCATTATAATTCATATCAGATGTTATAATAAAAGGATACTCAATCCCGAGCCAGCTCTTTTCAGTTAAATTATACATAACATAATAATCTCCATCCTTGCTTTTCAATATACTTCCTGCCCCTACGTTTTCGTTAGAGATTATATCAGGAGAGCTTATCAAATCAACTAAGTTTAATGCGATTGATGACAAAATAAGGACTATTAGAAGCATTCTTAAATCCAAAAAACCCCCATCTTCAGGCATCCCTCCAATCCCTAATCCAGAATCTAACGGCTCTTTTTGAGAATCCTTCTCATTCTCTTTCTTTTTGTTGTCTCTTTTCTTTTTTGCCATTTTTCCATGATGATACATATCTTTTTATAAATATTTATTGAAAAGATAAAAATAAAGCAAAATCATGAATAAATCAAGAAAAGAAAGCCAAAAATAGCAATCCTTTTAAATACAGCCATATTAAAGCATGAAAATGGAGATAAAGATAGATGTTAATGAGGAAAACTCGGATTCTTTGAAAGCCTTAGCCGATTTTCTCTTGAGGATTGCAGAGCTTAAGAAAGGAAACAATTCAGAGGAAAATCATGATAATGATGCAAATGAAATCTCTGACTACTCATCAATGTTTTCATTGTTTGACAGAGAGCAAAGCAATGATAAGAATGAAATGAATCAAAAAGAGGAGAGCCCGACAAAAAAGCAGGATGCTGAAATAGTTTTTGACATCAATGATTTTATTTATTAACCTATTTTGTTATCTGTTTTTTCCCAATATTTGAATATGAAACTCTTTCTTAGAGTTCAGAAACTTTTAAATATTATCCTTTGAGCACCACTAAGATAATTTTGTTACTTCCGAGTATAAGCAAAAACAATCATTAATGATTAATTGAATGGTGATACTATGACAAATGATGATAAAAAAGATAAAATAAAAGGGCCTAAAAAAACAGTTTCTAAAAAAACAGCTTCAAAGAAAAAAGAAAAATTGAATGAGGATTCTGGGCTAAAGCAATCAAATGAAGCTAATAAAGCAGAAGAAGAAATAGAAGCAGGATCAAACGAAGCAAACTCTGAGAAGAAATCTTTAAAGAAAGAAGGAAAGAAGGATAAAAAAGCCAAAGAGATTGAAAAGCCTAAGAAAGCAGAAGAAATTAAAATTGAAGCAAAGAAACATAAAAAGAATAAAAAGAAAGACAAAAATCATCATTTCTTTATCTATTTGATTACAGCTTTAATATTGGCTGGTGCAATATACTATGTTTCTTTATCTTTTATTAATAATAATACATTAGTAACTGTAAATGGAGAAAGAATTACTGTAGATGATGTTATGAATACCATGATAAGAATTCCATATGAGCAGTTCAATCGTTCGTCTTTTGATGCTATCCTTGATTCTTTCGTTAATGAAACAGTTCTAAGACAATGGGCTGAAAGAGAAGGAATAAAGCCAAATGAGTCTATTGTAGAACAGTTCTATGACGAATACTATGTATCGCTGTTCTCTTCAGAGGAAGAGTTAGAAGAACAGCTTGCCTTATTAGGTTATACAACAGAAGATATTAAGGAATCAATAAGAGGTCAGTTAATTCAAGCAGAACTAATCAATAAACTTTTCAGTAATATAACTGTTTCAGATGAAGAGATAGAGGACTTCTACAATCAAAATGTGGATTCGCTAAAATTAATCTATGCCTTTTTTATGAATAAAAGCGTTAGCAATTTGTCAGACATAGAAGATGACCTTTCTCAAACATTGCTTGAAGTTAAGTTAGATGAAGCATTCACGCAAAGATTCTCAAAAGAGTTAAATGAATCAAATATAAAATACAATGAGAAAAGAATAGATGAACTTTACGAGCTTTTGAATGAACTACTTGCTCCTGTTGATTTGAATCTAACAAATATTACAAATCTAACTAACGAAACAAATGCTTCAATTGAAGAAAATCAAAGCGAAGAAATTCAGCTTTCAGAATTATCTGAGGAAGCAAAAGAATGCATCCTGAATAAAGGCTATAATGAAACTGATGTATTAATCTTCTTATCAGAAGATAGCGAAGATTTTGATAAAATTATTGAACTTGAAGAAGCCCTTTCTATGAATTTTGTGAATATTGAGATTGCGTCAGAGAGCTTTTTTAACCTTTCTGAATGCATTAATGTAACATATATCCCAAGCTTTCTCTGCGTCAATGATCTGGCCTTTGTTGAAGGATATATTTCAGAAACAGCATTGAAGGAGGCAATGAGCGCCTGTATATGATTTGTAAGAATTTAACTAAAACGAGGTTGAAAAAATGAAAAATAAAGATTCAAAAGAAAAAAATAATGAAAAAAAAGAAAAGAAAGATGAAGCTAAAGGAAAGACATTTGAACATGTTGCTCATAAGCATATTAAGAAGAGAAAGCAAAAACTGAACATATGGCTAATTATTTCAATAGTTTTTATCTCTTTGTTTGCAATCCAGCTCTTATGGGCTCCTTTTCCTTCTCCAATAATTAAAGGAAATTTTATTAAACCTTATGAAGATGCTTCTAAAGAGACTGTTTCTCTTGATTTATATGTAATGAGTCAGTGTCCTTATGGAATTTCTGCTGAGGCTGAACTGGATAAAGTATTAACACAAATGGGCGATTATGTTGATTACAATATAGATTTCATCGGCATGGTTCAATCAGATGGTTCTTTTTCAAGTCTTCATGGCGAAAAAGAGATTCAGGGAGACATGATTCAGTTATGCGTAAAGGAGCATTATCCAGAAAAACTTCTTGATTTCATACTTTGCATGAATGAAGATGTTCAGAGCATCCCTGACAATTGGGAACAATGTTCAAAAGAGCTTGGCCTTGACATAGAAAAATTGAGACAATGCTATGAAGGAGAAGAAGGAAAATCTTTGCTTAATGATAGCTTTAGGAGAGCAGCTCAGGCAGGTGCCAGTGGCAGTCCAACTATTGTTATTGGCAATGAAGTCATCGTTGGCTTAAGAACAGCAGATGAAATGATGAAGAAGATATGTAATGCTCTAGAGACAAAACCAGATGCATGCAATGATCTCCCCGAATGCTTTAGAAATTCAGATTGTAATGAAGAAGAAGGGATGGTTGGGATATGTGAAAATCCGGGCACAGAGGAAGCTAAATGCATCTATAAAGAGCCGGAAACTGTCAATATGATTGTATTAAATGATGAAAGATGTGAAGAGTGCAGTGATATTCAGCAATTAGTTGATTCACTTAAAGACATCTTCATAGATGTTAATTTGACAGAATACGATTACAGCTCTGAAGAAGGCAAGGAGTTATATGAAAGCACGGGCATAACATATTTACCAGCAATCCTCTTTGATGATACAGTTAGTTCTTCAGAAGGATTCTCAAATGTTCAAGCCTTTCTTGACACAGCAGGCGATTACTACTCTTTGAGGATAGGAGCAAACTTTGATCCAACCAAGGAGATTTGCGATAATAATATAGATGACAATGGAAATGGCCTTATAGATTGCGATGATGCAGATTGTGAAAACAGCCCTCAATGCATGGAAAAGAAAGAAGTTCCTGAAGTAGATTTGTATGTGATGAGCTACTGCCCGTATGGAACTATGGCTGAAAAGGGAATTATTCCAGTAGTAGACCTCTTAGGAGATAAGATTGATTTTGAGCTTAAATTCGTTGATTATGCAATGCATGGAAAGAAAGAGATTGATGAAAATCTTGTTGAATACTGCATTCAAAAAGAGGAGCCAGAAAAGTTCATTGAATACCTAAGATGTTTCTTGGGCAAAGGTACAGAAGAGGGAAGCATTGAATGTAGAGAAGAGGTTGGCATAGATGAAGACTTGCTCAATCAATGTTTGGAAGAGACAGAAGAGGAGTACGGAATATATGAAGCCTATGAGGATAAATCAACATGGCTCAGCGGTGTCTATCCAATATTCCCGATTTATAAAGACGAATGCGATAAGTATGGTATTAGTGGCAGTCCAGGATTAGTTATCAACAACGTTACTATCCCGCAATTCGGGAGATCTCAAGCAGCATTTCTTTCATTGATATGCTCAGCATTTGAAGAACCGCCAGCAGAATGCGATGAAGAGTTGAGCAATGTAACGCCTGCTCCTGGATTTGGCTGGGAAGGCAGTGCAAGCTCAGCTTCAGAATCAGCGAGTTGCTAATCCATTTAAGCTACTTTTTTATTATTTTTTTTAATTTAACCTTTTAAAATGAAACATCTTAATGCATTTTACGATATTGATGATACATTGCTGGAAAGCCTTGACCTTTTTTTCTTTGTAGATAACCTTATGGCTCTTGAATACCTTAAAAAGATTAGAGGCTACGAAAAAAATAAAGATTTCTATGAAATTCTTTCAGGCCTGCCAGATTCTTTAAATGAAAACAAGAAGATAGAACAATATCTTGCAAGCCAACCAGAAATAAAAGAGTTAAATGAGTTCAAAACAGATATAAGGCAGACCGATGATAAAATAATGGAAAAATGGCCTAAGCAAGGCAAAAACCCTTTTTCTTTGGAAGGTTATAAAACAGCATTGGAAGAAATAACTGATAAATACAACCTTAATCTTAATGATGCAAGTATTAATGCATTATCAAGAATTCCTTTTCATTATCGATTAAATAAGAAGTATCCATTGCAGTCCATAAAAGAACTCCTTAAAGAATCTCTTGAATTTGATGTTAATCTATATATCTTATCCAAAGGGAGCTTCAAAGAACAAGCAAAAAAACTGGAATACATCAGGCTTAATGAAGTTATTCCATCAAAAAATCTTTATATCCTGTCCAAGAAGGATAAAAATGCCCTTAAAGAAATTATTGACTATGAATGCTTAGATAATCTATTAATAATAGGAAATTCACTAAAAGAAGATATCATGCCTGCGTTAGATTTAGATGGTATAAATATAAGAGCACTCTGGGTAAGGCATGAAGATTACTTCAGCAAGGGATTAAACTCAAAAAAAGATAAAATAGAAAATAAGATTGAAGACTTCTCAAATGAAACCTTTTCCAAGATAGTCAAAAACTATCTATATGATTAATCTTCAAGTTCATCGTAAGATATTATGATCCCTCTTCTGTTCTTGATACTATTATCTTTGTTCATAGCAACAACCATATTTACAGATGCCTTGTCAAGAGCCTCCGAAAGATCCTTATCTATTGCTCCATCAAGCACGACAGCGTAAATCTCATCCTTTATATCTTTCAATGTAGATGTCAGCTCTGAAATTGGTAGTTTTCCTAGTATAGCTAAGTTTCTGTCAAGGATATAGGCTGCCTTGCTCCCTAACAAGTCTTCTATCCTTTCTTTCAGAATTTTCTTGTCCTCTGATGATAGCTCTTTTTCATCGTTTTTCTCTCTCCTTGCATTAATTATCGGTTTCCTCATCTTGTTCTTGTCTTTGTTATCTCTGTTGTCCTTTTGGTTGTTGTTATGATTGTTGTTATTATACTGTTTATCCTGTTTCTTCGATTCATTTGTTTTATTATTTTCCTTTTCTTCCTTGTTCGTATCTATATTATGCTCAAGTGAGAACTGCTCAGCAGTAATCTTTCCTCTTAGGCATTTATGAATCTCCTTACTTGTAAGTTCTTCAACTTCTTTTCCATCAGGTGCGACCGCAACAAAATCTATCTCTGCAAGAGTTAGCAGCTGTTTTAGGTTAAGTTGCCCTCCCCTGTCGCCATCAATAAATACGGTTATCGTCTTCTTCTTTGACAAATCTATAATCGTTTGAGGCACAGAATTTCCGTTCATTGCAATAACATTTTTGAAGCCATACTTCAGCATGTTTATTACATCGGCTCTTCCCTCAACGACAATGATTTCATCGCTCTCATCAATATTTGGCCCTGCAGCAAGTTTTTCCCTTCCATATTCTCTTATCTCCATTGTTCTAACTGACTTAGCAACCTCTTCTGCAATCTCCTGACTATCTGAACTTCCTTTGTTCATTAATCCAGAAAGCAGACTCTTTGCTCTCTCAATAATATACTTTCTCTTAGCAATTCTAACATCTTCAATACTTTCTACCTTGATTTTTGCATTACATGGTCCAATCCTCTCTATAACCTCTAAAGCAGCTGCAATTATAGAAGTCTCGGCCTTGTCCAAAGAAGAAGGAATAGTCATCGTGCCCTTTGTCTTTCCTCCTTTCGTTTCTATGTTGACTTCAATCCTGCCAATTCTTCCTCCACGCTGGAGCTCTCTGAGCTCAAGGTCAGTTCCTAAAAGTCCTTCTGTTTGCCCAAATATGGCACCAATTACATCAGGCCTATCAACTACGCCATCTATCTCAATAGATGCATTAATTATGTATTTTGCTGAAACAATACTTATCTTTCCCATTCTAAAAACCTCCTTTTTGGCCTTAACTCAGAATTAGATTTAAAGGGTAGCTATAACAACTGATTCCTTCTGCTAAACCTTAAATTCTTAAACTACGAACTTGTGAAAATGAATCATTGAAAGTTCTTCATATTACCCATCTATCTGAGTAAGCCTCTTTAATTATATTTTTTTATTCTTTTTATCTTTTTGTATTCTTCAAACATTGCTAATAAAAGATTGTTGCCCGCAACACTAACTCCCTAGTTCACAGCTTGAGTAAACTCGTGAGCTCCCCAGAGTACTCTCATGGCGGGCTGTCTGCAAAGGCTTTTGATTTTTTCATTGTCCCCTCAAAATCCTTGACCTTTGCAATTTATAGTAAATGCTTCTTCTTTATAAGTCTTGTTTTTTATCTTTTTGCTTCTTTCTCAAAAAGCACCTTCTTCTTGCCTGAATAGAGCCCAAGCAATGTCATCTTTTCAAACTGCTCTTCAGTCAGCAATATATGATTTAACTTTATACCATATTGTTCGCTGATCCTCTTCTCTCTTTCTTCAATAATTCTATTATCAATATTCTCGCCTATAAAAAGCAACGTCGCCTTATTCTCTTTAACCTCCCCATAGATTACAACCTTTTTCAATGCTTCAATATCGCCAAAAAACTCTTTTATTATCTTTCCAAGGTTTTTTGAAGGCTTGATAATCTCGCCAAGCAATCTAACCTGCTCATTATCGTTTAAATGATAAATCTTTGAAGGTCCTATTATCTCTTCCCTTATAATGCCTATTTCCCCTAATTTCTTTAGCCTTCTATATGTTGAAGAAAGACTAACTCCAGTTTCCTGACTCAACTGAGTTAAATAATAACCTTTCTTTTGATTTTCATAAAATGCATTAAGAATCTTGCCTATTTTTTCATCAATGATGCTCATTACAACATCTCTGCGTAACATCTCTTTGTTTTCCATAGCATGCTTTTTAGAAGAGTTTTATTTAAGTTTTTCTTTTTTGAAATCTCTTTTCAAAACTGAAAGATGCTTTCACAAAAGAAAGGGGATGAACCTTAAATTCTAAACCTATTTACTGCCTCTTCTTCAATAAAATGCATTTTAGAAGGAATGATGAGGCAATGAGGCACTTTCCCTAATTCAGTCTTCTTTACATCCTTTGCTTTTCCAAAGACAATCTTTGGATTCTCTGAACCTATTCTTGCAGCCCCTATGCATAAACTATCTTCTTTAAACACCTTTCTTCCTTCTCTCTCTTCAACAGAAAGCAATATATCTATCGCCTGATTTACAGTCATAAACCTTGTTTCTCTTTCATCAATATTTCTTCTTAATCCCTCTAGGCTAAGTTCGTTCCTTTTAATATCCAAAAGAACTAAAGTATGCAATCCAATGCTTTTATTTCTCTCAATTGCTTCATAGGCAGATCTGTTTATTCCTTCTTCAGGGAATACCAATGAGCAGGTCTGACCAAATTTATACAAAGAAAGCCCTGTTATTCCTATTGCAGTCATGATTGATGCATTATGAATAACCCTCGTCTTTATCCCGCTCTTTTCAGCTCTTATAATCAAATCAATATGGGTAGTTGCTGCTAAGCCGTCTCCAACAGCTAAAAGGCAAACATCTTTGCTCTTAGCATCTTTTAGAATTCTATTATCATCTTTTTCAATCTCTTCTCTATACAAGATTTCTATTTTCTTTCCATAGAGCTTCTCCATTCCTTCTATGTCTTCTTCAAGCATTAAAGAGGTATAGCCATCCATAAAAACCTCATCAGCCCTTCTTATTACTTCTAATCCCTTTAATGTAATATCCTTTTTGTCGGCAAGTCCTAATCCAATTATATTAAGCATTTTTTAAGTCCATAAGATTAATTAGAAAGGTTTTTAGATTCTCCAATCTATCTTTTTCAAAACATATTTCTCAGTGTAAAAATCCTTAAATAGATGCTTTAATGAAAAATAAATGGGTTAAGAAATTAATTAAACATTAAACTATTTCAGCGCGTTAGAATTCAACAGCGAACTTGAGTGGGTTAAGTTTTCTCGCATTCGTATTCTAGTTAGTGGGTTTTGGGTTAATTAAAAACTATTTCTAAGAAAGAAATCAGCATAAAAGCAATATATATTTTATTGTTTCAGAATATATCAATCAGAAAATATATATTTCAGTATGCATCAATGGAACTGATTGTCTATGATGTGCTGATTTCTAAAAATAAACAAAAAATGAAAAAAAGGGGGATGAAAAATGGAGTTTTTAGTTAAGAACGCTGTGGAAAACGCTAAGGATATGCCTGATTTAAAGGTTGGAAATGCAAACATCAAAGTTATTGGATGTGGTGGTGCTGGAAGCAATATAGTCTCTTGGCTTTATAATAAAGGAGTAGAGGGAGCAGAAATCTATGCTTTAAATACAGATATGCAGCATTTAAACATGAGTAAAGCAGATAGAAAATTGCTTATCGGTAAAGATCTTACAAAGGGTCTTGGTTGTGGAGGTTATCCAAAGATTGGTGCTGATGCTGCTAAGGAAGCTATAAATGAAATAAAGGAATTTTTGAAAGGCTCAGATATGGTTTTCGTCTGCGCAGGCATGGGTGGCGGAACAGGAACAGGAAGTGCTCCTGTTGTTGCAAAGGTTGCAAAGGAATTAGGATCAATTGTTATAGGCACTGTTACCATGCCTTTTGATATAGAACGGGCAAGAATTGATAAGGCAGAGTATGGCCTGCAAGAGCTAAGGAAATACAGCGATACAGTAATTGTTATTGATAACAACAGATTGGTGAAGATTGCCGGAAACCTGCCTATACAACAGGCCTTTGCAGTTGCAAATGAGCTGGTATCTACAATGATTAAAGGTATTGTAGAAACGATTGCAGTTCCTTCATTAGTTAACCTTGACTTTGCAGATGTTAAGGCAATAATGTCAAACAGCGGAGTTGCAGCCATCGGTGTAGGTTCATCCGATACAAAGAACAGGGTAGAAGAGGCTGTCAAAGGAGCATTGCTTAATCCTTTGCTTGATATAAACTATGAAGGAGCTACAGGTGCATTAATCCACATCCATGGAGGCAATGATCTAACATTAGAAGAGGTAAATAAGATTGGAGAGCTCGTTACAGACAGCCTTGATCCTGAAGCGAATGTAATCTGGGGTGCTAGAGTCACAGATGATATGACTGGAAAGCTTGTTGTAATGACTATTATAACAGGTGTTAGCTCACCATGGATGTTAGGACAAGAGCAGGAAAGAACACCAAAACCTCGTTCATTAAAGCAAACTGAAGAAAGCTTAGAAGAAGAGGATCTTTTTGGCATAGAAATCCTGCAATAGGCTAAAAGCTCAACCCCTTTTTTGTTTTTTTTCTTTTCTTTTTTTAAGAAATCTTTTCAAGATTTATTCTCCATCAAGTATTTTCTTTACCTTGCTAAACGCCTCTGCAAGCTCTTTGCCTTTATTTGTTAAGGAAAGCAACTTAAGTCTTCCTTTCTTGTTGAAGATAACAAGTCCATGCTTCTCCATTTGCTTCAACACCTTAACAACATGCGAATAGGTGCAATCAGCCTGTTTAGCCAAAACAGAAGAATACATAGGACCTTTCGCATTGTTCAAGAAAATAAGCATATCAGCCGGTTTTTCTCTTACAAAGGCGCTATATATCTTAGAATGTTTTTCATTTTTTGTCTGTCCTATCATAATAATCCCCCTCAAAAGAGCTATTAAATTAGTTCTCTAAACTAAACTTTAAACAATATATCTCATATTAATAGCTTTCCATTTTATTTTTTTGATAATTTATATTTTATGCATGATATTTATTCTTTTTTACTAAAAATGGAGCGATCAAGCAAGAAAAGATATATAAAGAATTAATATGATTCTTCTTATATGCACATCATAAAAAAAGAGAAAGGAGAGCAATCATTTCTTCAAACGAAGGTCGTAGCTCCTGAAGATATGGTTGCAATAGGCTCTCAAATCGCAATAGGCATAGTTAAAGCAGTTGCAGAAAAGCCAATGTCAGTCTCAGAGCTGTCAAAGCATTTGAAGTGTCATGAACAAACAATATACTATCACATTGGAAAATTAAAGAAAACTGGTTTCATAAAGCCATATGAAGATAGATCATCAAGCAAAAAACAAACTTTGTATAAAGCAACGGCATCTTCTTTTTCATTCGCTTTTGAAGATTTTAAGAAAGGCGAAGTTCCATCAATAAATGAATCAAGCTTTTTTTCTCCATTTATAAAAAATGGAAGGTTAAATGCTAAAATAATAGTTGGCAGTCCAGATCCACATGGCCCTGAAAATGCCAGATCAAGAGACAGCTATTATGGTATTGACTTTGCCCTATTCTTGGGCACATTCTTAAACTATGTTCCACATTCGTATGCTCTTTTAGACACAGAAGTCCGAAGCGAGGATTTAAAACAAAATCTAATAATAATAGGAGGCCCAATCGTCAATAAGATTACAGAGCAAATAAACGATTATTTTAAAATCCGTTTTGTTCATGATAAGGCTTGGAGCATCTATTCAACAATTTCAGGCAAAAAATACTTTGACGATGAAACAGGATTAATCGTTAAGCAGAAAAACCCATTCTCAAATAACCATTATATTCTTTTGATTGCAGGCAAACGATATGTTGGAACAAAGAGTGCAATTGTTTCTTTTCTAAAGAAGTTTTCAGAGATAAAAAAAGGGAATATATACGATAGAAATTACTCTGGAAAAGTTGTCATGGGCCTAGATGTAGATTCCGATGGCAATATTGATGATGTAGAGATGCTTGAATAAGGGTATCTTCTTTTTTCGTACTTTCCTTTTATTTTTTTTGAAGTTAGTTGCTATATCATTAATTCCTTTGTTTTTGTTACTCCTTTTAAGTAGTATTAAATAGAAATATTTATATATTGTTTATACTTGCTTGTTCATTATAAGATCATTCAACGGGGGGATTTTTATGAAAAAAATAACTGATAAAATCAAATTTAGCAATATTGGGAATAAGATAAAAACAGGAATTCTTGTTGGTGCTGCTTTGGCATCTCCGCTTTTTGCTCAGAAAGCCTATTCAGCGATAATCCCGCAGCCAACAGCACAATACCAGATGATGGAGCAAGCTGGTGAAGAAGCAGGTGAAGATGGCGAGTTCTCACTTGAAGAAATCGTTATGAATCTTCCAGAAGATAGTGCATTAAAGATTACGCCCTTCGCATTTAATCAAGAAGAATTAAGAGACTATTATTCTGGTCTTGGTTTAGATTTGGAAGCCAAGAATGAAGAGGCAATAGAAAATCTCTCTAAAGTAACCATTTCACATTACAATTCAATAACCAATGACATAAATCAATTGAATAACCAAACTGCAATGATGCTTGAAAAGATTGAATCAGATGATCAGACAAAGACAGCATATAGTGTCATAAAAGAAAACCTTAGCAATCTTGAATCGCTTGCTGAGAATGTCAGAAGAAAATCATTTGAACTTAACGATTTAAGCGAGCTAATAGTTGCTACATATCACGCCTCTAAATCAATATCAGAAGAAGAGGCAGAAAAGGTTGTGAACTTAGCAAAAACCATTTATTCTAAGGCAGAAAATGCGCCTTTTGGTCTAAAACCTTACGACTCTTCAGTGCTTAAAGAAGCTAGCGATGCAACTCAAAAGATAATTGATCTATATGAAAAAGAAGAGAAAAGATTAGAAGAGAAGCTAAAAGAGGCAGAGCAAGGTTATTTAGTTAAGACAAGAGAAGAGATTGAAGAAGAAAAAAACGAAATTAATAGCCTTGTAGAAAGGGCTAAAGACACACAAGAAACATTTAGTGAAACCTCAGAGAATTATAGCTCATCAATCTTAACACTTGAAAGGGTTGCAAAAAACTCCACAAATGTTATTAATGTACATAATTTTATGAAGACCTTTGATAAAGATTACAATGAAGAGAAAAAAGCAAATATCTCAGCAATTCTTGTTCCAACAATAAGCTACACTAACAATTCTGACCCAAATATCTCTTGGAGCTTATACAAGCTAAGTCCTTCAGCAGAATTAGAAGCCAAGATCCCTTACAGCCCAAATGATCTTGTAGCTCTCCTTGTTGGTGGTAGGTTTGTATACGATGAAGAAAATCTTCTTAGAAAGACAGATGTTGCTGAAAAACAGGTTCATACAGAAAACACATCAGGAGGAGTATCAGGCAAACTTGTTTTTAAGCCAACAAAAGATTCAAATCTATATCTAATTTTATCTGGAAACTATCTCGTCGGAGACAGAATAGAAGAGATAACAGGAGAATCACCAGTTCCTTTTAGGGTATTAAACGAAGAGTCAGTCTCTAAGTTTGGTTATGAATTAGGATTGTCAGGAGTCCTTAACAAAGAAAATGGACTTCTTGCAGGGATTTCAATTGCAGGTGAAAAGTCAAAAAAAGGAATGAATGAAGAATCAAACCAATACCTCTTATTGCATTTAAACAATCTTGACTACTCCGATTTAATAAATGGTGGCTTGAAGTTAGGATATGGAACCTCAACAAAAAGACAAATTGAACTAAATGAAGAAAATAGGGACAACTATTGGCTAGTTGGAGCAAATACAAATTTCAAAATCATTGGAGTTCCAAGCAATCTCGAATTATTACTTAAGAAATCAGGCAGCGAAAGCAACATTGGATTAGAAATGTCAAATTATGTGACAGACAATTTAAGCCTCAATTACAAAATGAATTACATTAAAAAAGGCGATAATGAGAGAAAAACTAAGATAGGAGCAGGCATTACTGCTTCGTTTTAATCTTTTTCATATCTAATTTTTTATTTTTTTTCAAATAAATTAGCAAGAAGAAAAGGGGGAGAATAAGATGAAATCTAAAAAATCATTTATGCTGATGCTCTTTTTATTTTCTTTTCTTTTGATAACAACTCCAAGCATGGCTTCAGTAGTAAATTCAGAGTCTGATTTTGTAATCATCGAACCATCTTCTCCAACCACAGATGATGATGTATTATGCAGAGCTTTTGATGGAGATTCTTACTTCTTTGCTTGGTTAGTAAACGGCATAACAGCAGAATCAAATTCTGTTTCTGCAACATCCTTAACATTAGATTCTTCTGAAACCTCTGAAGGAGATGTTTTAACATGCATAATTTATCTTGATCTTGGTCACAGTCTTGAATTAGATAGAGAAAGCGTTAGTGTCGCTTCTGAACATATTCCAGAGCTTCCTTCAAGAGATGTAGAGATAACCCCTTCCATAGCCTACACAGATGATGATTTAATCTGTGATGTAGTTACTGATAACGACTTATATTATTATGTCTGGCAGATAAATGGCATAACCATACTAACTGAGCAATTCTCGAATAAGACTTCCACTTTGCAAAGCAGTTATACCGCAAAACATGATTCAGTGAAGTGTATAGCCTATTACGATGAATCTCACACTTTTGAAGTAGGAGATGATACAGTTGAAATTCTCAACTCAGATCCTGTTGCAGTGTTAAAAGTCAATACCACTTCTGCCTTAGTTTACGAAGACATCCTCTTTGACGCTTCTGCAAGCCACGATCCAGATGATGATGACTTAACCTACAGCTGGGATTTTGGTGATGGCACATCGAGCACCGCAGAGCAAGTTGTTCACTCCTATTCAAAGCTAGGCGAATACGAAGTTATTCTTCATGTTTCCGATGACGAATCATCAGACTCAGAATCTAAGATTATAACGATCTCTGGTTATCTGGATATTCAAGATGCAGAATGTTTTGATCCTGTAATGCTTGGTTCTAAACAAGTCTGTTCTGTTGCA
>JASGME010000012.1 GCA_030156615.1 Candidatus Woesearchaeota archaeon
TATGGCAAGGATTTAGATGAAAGGAGTAAGAATGAAGCCGTTGTTGGATGTATGTTCAATAAAGAAAACGAAATATTTGAAGATAAGGTTGAGCTAAGAGATAAAATCTTTCTCTCTGGAGAAGAGTTTGAGGTTGTAGGAATCCTTGACTGCATGGGAAGCAGAGCTCAGGATTCTGTTGTTATCATTTCACTTGATAGCTCAGAAGAATATTTCAGTTCAGGAATGTTAACAATTATTGCTGAGACAACTAAAACAGCGAATCCGGAAGCAATAGCCGAAGAGATAGAAAGGAAGCTAACAAAAAGGAGGGGCCTCGATGAAGACGACAAGGTTTTCTCAATTCAGACATCTCGGGATCTTTATGAAGCTTTTAACAGGATTATCTCTATGATTCAGGCAATAATAATAGGCATAGCATCAATCTCCTTATTTGTAGGAGGAATCAGCATTATCAATACAATGTATACTACAGTTCTAGAACGAAAATCAGAGATAGGGATAATGAAAGCAATAGGTGCGAGAAACTCAGACATCATACAAATCTTCCTCTATGAATCAAGTCTTCTTGGTTTTTTAGGCGGAGCTGTTGGAACTTTTTTTGGCATGATCCTTGGAAAGATTGCAGAATACATTGGTAACATATATTTTTCAATAGATTTCCTTCAAGTCAGTTTTTCACCAGTTTTAATCATCGGAATGCTTATCTTTTCAACAGTATTAGGAGCATTGTTTGGCGTATGGCCTGCAAGGCAAGCAACTAAATTACATGTTGTAGATGCTATCCGAAAGAAGTAGTTCTAAAAGTTCTATGACTGCTCTGTAAAAAGAAAAGCTTTTTAAAAAAATTAATTTTTCTTGTGGTTAAGGGCAGGTGGCGAAGCCTGGTATCGCGTCCCATTGGCTGTGGGAAGGCCCCGGGTTCAAATCCCGGCCTGTCCATTTTTTAGAATTAAACTATTTCAATGATGCTATTGCCTTCTCAACTAACTGCAACATATCATTGCCTTCAATAACTTTATATTCCTGAGGATCTCCGTTGAATATAAGTGCGCTTGCCTTTATCGGATGAAAATCTCTTTCAATTACACTAAATCCTTTTAGCCTTCCTTTTGATTCTTTTCTTGCAGAAATCTTTTCAATAAATTCAAATGGATCTTCATTTAAAGGACAGACTAAGAGCCTCTTAAATGAATATGGCTCATTAGAAAGAGCAGGTTCATTCCTTTTTGAGTGTTCAATAAAAATATTGTATTTCTTATTTAAGGCATTTAATCTTGATACTATCTTCTCTGGAAAAAGTTCATCCAGCTCTTTTTCTTTCGGGATTATTGTAACTACCATAAGATAGTGAAAAACTAGAGATATATAAAAATAAGGCTTAAGAAAATTTTGTTTTTATCAATTATTCTGCTTTCTGACTTAATAAAACAAGCCAATTTTTGTGCATAATCAAAGATTCAGCCTTTCTCTTGCATTTCTATTTATCATATCAGGAGTCCATTGAGGCGAAAATGTAAGTTCAATATCCACATTTGCCTCAGGAAATTCCTCTTTAAGCTGATGCTCTGCCATTGAAGCAACATAGTTCCCTAAAGGACATGCAGGGGATGTCATAGTCATCAAAATCTTTATATTGTTATCGTCAATATTTACATCGTAGATAAGTCCTAAGTCAACAATGTTTACTGGGATCTCCGGATCATAGACATTTGATAATGCATTAAGAACATCTTCTTTAGTTATTTTTTCCATAATATCACCTGTTTAAAGCTCATATTAGCTGAGGATGATCAACAAATTCTATTTCAATCTTTCTTATTTTAGGAATGAATTCAAGCTTCTCCCTTATCTCTTCTTTCATATGTGCCTCAAGCTCATCATTTTCTTGTTTTCTCATCTGGATCAAAACATCAACAGAATCTCCTTCTTTTTCAATTCCAACATATAAAACCTCCTTTAGCCTTACAATATCTGTGCCAACAGAAGGATCAATAACATGTCTGAGTTTCCTTAAGATGAAATCCTTTGTTATACTCTCAGCATTAACCTTTGTTATTCCTTTCTCTATCTTGTATCTTTCTATTGCTTGTTTTATTGCATCCACAGCAAGTACAGAACAATGGACCTTTACCTTTGGCAGGCCTCCGAGTTCTTTAGTAACCTCTGCCCAGCTTATCTTCTCTGCTTCATCAATATGCTTCCCTTTTATCATCTCAGTCGCAATAGATGCAGTAGCTATGTTAGAAGCACATCCAAATGATTTAAACTTAACATCTTCTATTCTGCCATTTTCATCTATCTTTAGTTGCAACTGAATAATATCACCGCATGCAGGACTTCCTTCCTGAACACTTACTGATGGTTTTTCAAGCTCCCCCACATTCTTGGGGTTCCGAAACAGTTCTATTACCTTTTCCGTGTAATCCAAAGCCATTGTCTCGCCTCTCTTTTTCTTTATTTTCTTTCTTAGTTAATGGACTAAGCTCTCTCAACTCTTCAACAACTTTTTTTATCTTTTCAACGGCATAATCAACATCTTTTTTTGTCGTGTATTTTGATAGAGTTAGCCTGAGAGAACCATGGGCCTTTTCATGTGGTAAACCAATAGCGTTTAGCACATGACTTGGTGTTAAATTAGCTGATGAGCAAGCACTGCCAGTTGAAGTCATTATTCCATAATCACTTAATCTAAAAACTAAAGATTCTCCCTCAATGTAATCAAATCTTAAATTTGCATTGTTTGGCAATCTTTTTTCAATTGAGAGATCTGATGAACCATTCAAATAACACCCGTCAATTTCTTTTAGTAATCTCTCAACAAGATAATCCCTTAGCTTCTTAACATATTCAGCAGTCTTCTCCATTTCTTTAGATTCAATCTCAACAGCCTTGGCAAATCCTACAATTCCCGGAACATTATGAGTACCCGGTCTAAGTCTGAATTCATGTGGTCCGCCACCATACAATGGATCTATCTTTATCCCATCTCTTATGTATAATGCACCTATGCCCTTTGGTCCATGCATTTTATGAGCATTCATTGTAAGCATATCTATATTTTCTTCATCAACATTTATTGGAACCTTGCAATAACTCTGAGTAGCATCTGTATGAAAAACTACATTATGCTCTTTACACAGCTTTCCAATAGCTTCTATATCTTGTATCGTTCCTATCTCGTTATTGCCGTGTATGATTGAAACAAGAAGAACACTATCATCTAGCTCTTTCTTCAATTGCTCCATATCAATAAAACCTTCTTTATCAACATTTAGATAAACTATGTTAAATCCTTCTCTACTTAAATGAACACAGCTTCTAAAAACTGCAGCATGTTCTATTTTTGTAGTTATGATTTTATTTTTCTTATCGCTTTTATGCTTCCTGCAATAACCTTTTATTGCGATGTTATCGGATTCAGTAGCTCCAGAAGTAAATATTATCTCTTCTGGTGAAGCTCCAATAGATCTTGCTATTGTTTCCCTCGCCTTTTCAACAGCCCTCTGAGCTTCAATGCCTAATTTATGCAACGAAGAAGGGTTCCCGTATTCCTCTGTAAAATAAGGCAGCATTGCCTTAACTACCCTGTCATCAACTCGTGTTGTAGCGGCATTATCCATATATACAATCCTTTTCATCTTTTATCCCTCGCATTAAGAATCCATTTTATTTCATCAATTTATCTATTAAAATCTTGAGACACCACATTCATCAAAATGCTCAATCTTCTTATGTACATTACATATTATGTCGTTTTTTTCGAGTTCCCTCAAAAGTTCAACCTGAAAAACAAAAAGATTGGCATCTTTTCTGTTTCCAAGTTTTTTTTCAATAAACCAATTAATCTTCTGAGCTTCTTCAGGGCATTCCTTTTCAACAATCATTGCCCTCTTATTATGCATATATTGACTAACAGCAGATGGAGTAATGTTTAACATGAAAGCAATCTCTTTTTGTGGAAGACCAAGAAGTCTAAGATTCTTTACAATACTTTTTCTTATAAAAGGGACTACATACCAATACTCTATTTCAGGTCTAAGCATCTCAGGCATATTACTTAGGAAGAAGAACTAATATTTATAATTAACTATTGTTAACTGAACTTCTTTTCCATTAAATCTTCAACATTTATTTCAGCAATTGCAACAGGCATCTCTAAGCCGTAATCAGAAAGGATTGAAGGATGAATCTCTCCTATTATTCCAATTTCTTTATTATCCAATTTTATCTTGCCAGACCTTCCTTCAATAAAGAACTTCCTTGTATCTTCTTCAAGATTAAACATCAAATCAAGTTGTTCTCCAATAAGCTGAACAATCTGTTTTATTTTAGTAAAATCTGCATCCTTTGAAGAAATTCCTAATGCAATCGTTGTTTTTTCAGAAGGAAAAATCTTGCTAATCTCAAATACCTTCTGTGGAAACACTCTTGTTTTATTTGTCCTGAAAACACTTAGCAGAGAAGGAATTAAAGAAGGCCTTAGCACATTGTATTCTATATTTGAAGGATTCAAAATCTTTAATGCTTTGAATCCAAATCTTTCAGCATCTTCATTAGATATTAAATTAAAGTTTTTAACTTCTATAAGGCCAGCTTCAGTAACAATCTCTCTCATTTTATTTTGAAATATCTCAAAATCATCTTCCCCTCCTTTGGAGTATATTAAAGGAACTCTTGAAGGAATATTATCGTAACCATAACCGATTGCAATATCCTCAACAACATCAACAGGATGTAAAATGTCAGTTCTGTAAGGAGGAACAAATGCCTTTCCTTCTTTGTATTCTATTCCAAGTTTGAGCAGGCTCTTCTCAATCATTTTTTCATTGAATTTTATGCCAATTAATTTTGAAACATATTTTGCATCAATCTCAATTAAATCTTCAGAGAAATCTGGCGTATATAAAACAAACTCAGGGTATTCAAGTTTCATCTTATGAATTTTTGCACCCATGTCTAGCAATGCATATGCAAGTATGTTCAATCCTTTCTTCAAATAATCTAAATCAAAGCCAGAGCATTCTATGAATACCTCTTTTGTATCCTCTGTAATCTTTCCAGTGTCATGTGAATTGATTATTGGAGGAACTGACAAAATCTTGTTTGATGCATCAATAAAACAGGGGAACATCGATTTCCCCTTCAATAGATCAGCATATTTTATTCCAGTAGGATGTTTTTTAAGCAAATCAACAGCATTCATCTCTTCAGAAGATTCAAGAGGTCTGAATACTATCTTTTCAGGTCTCTCTGCCATGAATCTTATTGGAAATTTAATATTTTCAAGAGGATATATCCCTATAGCTACTTTCTTTCTTTTTCTTCCAAAAGTTATATGAAGTTTTTCCTGAATTTGTATAAGTTCTTTTATCTTTGCATCGTCAAGCTTTAATCCTTTTGCGATAGCACAAACTGTGTATGGCCTTACATCTTTAACGCTTTTATCAATTATCACTCCGTAATTATTTCTTTCATCGTAATCTTCAATACTATATCTTTTAATGCTTTTTTCCTTTTCCAAGAAATAGCGAAGACCCCTTGCAACCCCATATACAGTAAGGAAATCAGGCCTGTTTGGAAAAACCTCTATTGAGAGCTCTTCATCATCCTTTCCTTCTACACTCATTCCAAGAGAACTGAGGCTTTCTGTAAGCTTGTCATCTTCTATCTTTTCTCCAACAAGCTCATATAATTGTCCCTTGTTGATTTCAATCGTTGGCATATTTCTCCTCCTATATCTTAACAAACCTTTTTATTCTTCTTAAAACGTCCAAATCGTTCTTGTATATCTCTCTTAAATCAGTGAATCCAAAATAGTTCATCATAATCCTTTCAAGCCCAAGACCCCAAGCAAGCACAGGAATCTCCTTTCCAAGAAGAGGCAATGTTACCTCTGGCCTGAATATCCCTGCACCGCCTAGCTCAATCCATTCTTTTCTGTCTTCTGAATAGACCTCAACCTCTACAGAAGGTTCAGTGTAAGGGAAATAGGCAGGCTTTAATCTTATCTCATCATAGCCCATCTTCTTATAGAAGAGCTTCAGCAATCCCTTTAAAGCAGAGAAATCAACATCTTCTGAAACAACAATTCCTTCAACCTGATAGAATTCAAATAGATGCTTCCAATCAAGTGTTTCATTTCTGAAGACTTTACTTATGCTGAAATACTTGCCAGGAATGTCCTCCTTTTTAAGTTTAGACAATGTTATTGCAGAAAGAACAGTTGAATGAGTTCTTAAAAGAAGTCTCTCAGACTCCTCTTTGTTTAGAGGAGCTCCCCATCCTCTGCTTTTACTATTGCCCCCATCATTATGAATATCGCTTATTTTCTTAAAAAGTTCTTCAGGCAATTCTCCTTTTCCTTCAATATAGAATGTATCCTGCATCTCCCTCGCAGGATGATCTTGAGGAACAAACAAGACATCAAGATCCCAGAATGCACTTTGAATTATGTTTCCATTAATCTCTTTAAAACCTAATTCTATCCAGATTCTTTTAACATATTCAATAACTTCAGTTATGAAGTTTCTTCTTCCTGGATTGAGCTTTGGCACAGGAGCCTCTATGTCATAGTGCCTAAATTTCTTGCCTCTCCAGCTTCCATCAAGAAGCATCTCAGGGCTAAGTCTTTCTAAAATCTCTTCTTTTCCCAAATTCTTCTTTGCATCTACGCCTGCTTCTGTTAGATTAATCTTCCAATCCTTTATCTTATCTATCTTTATGAAATCCTTCCTTCTTGTAAGCTCTTTTATAAGATTTGATGAAGGCATCTCACCATCCTTTATCTTTTTCAATACATCCTCTTCTTCAAAACCGTTCTTAAGCGTTTCTTTCCCTTCTTGAGTAATTCTTATTATATTATCTCTGATTTCAATAGCTCCTATCTTTTTTAATGAACCAAGGGCAAAATTTAGCTCTTCTCTATTAAGATTAAATCTCTCTGGATATTTTTGAATCTCTTTTAGCTCAATATATGATTTGCTTAAGCCTAAGAGCAATCTCTTTTCAGGCAATCCCTTTTTTAAGACTTCAAGACCATTACTGCCAAGACTTATTCTTTCCTCTTCAATCTTCTCGCTTCTTATCAGTCCTTTATTGCCAAGCCATTGGATTGCACGCATTACCTCAACTTCCTGAAGTCCTGTCTCTTCTACTATTCCCTTCATAAAATTGTCTTCTTTATCTTTAATGCAACTGATAACCCTTCTCTCAATAGGATTCAATTTCAGAATTATTTTATCAGAAATCTCATTTTTATGATTCCCGCTTACTCTTTTATCTTTATTCTCTTGATTTGTTTTTGTCATTTTTATTCGTTCTTCTTCTTTATTGTTTTCATATGATTTTAATTTTTTGTTTTTTAGCAATTATTTCTCCCTAATCTCTACAATGTCCATATCTTCAAGACGATGATTTAGGCTTTGTCTTTGACCAGGAAACTTGGCACTTGTTCCCCAAACCCTTGCAAATCTAAAATTCTTTGTCATATCTCTGTGAATCTTCTCGCATAGATCTTGTATAATGCTTCCTTTTTTCAATATCATTGGTTCTTCTAAATCAGGATCTTTTCCATATTCTTTTAAAAAAACTCTAATTAAATCAAGCCTCTCAAATATAATCTTTTTTAATGTTTCTATATTTGTGTTGTTCTTTGCTGAAATGCATACGTCTGGCTTTATTAATTCCTTTACCTCATTAAGTTTTTCATCACTTACTAAATCAATCTTTGTTATTATCTTTATTCCATGCATGTATTTTCTATTTCCTTCAATAATATCAATTAAATCATCAATATCAATATCTTCGTGAATTGTTACCTCACAATTATTATATTTAAACTCCTTAAGAATACCTTTTATAGTTTTTGGTTGGATCTTCTTAAGCTTTACAGTTGAGCGGATTACTATTCCTCCATTCTTTGTTTTCGTTATCTTAACAAAAGGCCTATGCTGATTTATCCTAATTCCTGCGTTCCAAAGTTCCTTCTTTATTGCTTCATATTCCTCTGGCTTATTAACATCTACGAGTATTAAAGCAAGATCTGCTCCTCTTACGCATGATAGGACTTCCCTTCCGCGGCCTCTTCCAGATGCAGCTCCTTCTACAATTCCTGGCAAATCAAGAATTTGGATTTTAGCATTGTTATATTCAAGTATGCCCGGAACAACACTAACTGTTGTAAATGCATATTCAGCAGTTTCTGAGTTTGCCTTTGTAAGTGCATTTAAAAGCGTAGATTTTCCAGAAGAAGGAAATCCGAATAAAACAACAGTTGCATCTCCGCTTCTTTTTACTGAATAACCTTCGTGTTCAGAGGATTTGCTGCTCCTAGCGATTTCCTTATCTTCAAGTTTTGCTATTCTTGCTCTTAAAAGCCCAATATGACCTTCTGTTCTTTTATTACGCTTTGTTTCAGCTAGTTCCTCTTTCAGCTTTTTTATCTCTGTAGCATAGTCAACCATACGAATGATTAATCAATTGTTTTTATAAAGATTGTCTATGTTTTTTATCTTATTTCTACATATTATTCTTTTGCTTAGTTTCATCTGTTTTTAGTGAGATAATTATATTCAATAAAAGAAAAATTTAAATATTGCTTGTTCTTCCAATTTGTTGATTTTAAAGCAACTTAGTTTATTTAAGATATACAAAGACAGATTAAATTAACAATATCATTGATCTGATGAAGAATTTTGTGAGGTGATAAAGATGAAAATAAGGATTTTAGGACCAAGGGTTCTGTTGAAACCAACTAAAAAGGAAGAGAAGACAAAAGGAGGGCTCCTTATTCCTGATTCTGCAAAAGATGATAATAAGGAAGGAGAAGTTATTGAGGTAGGATCTTACGACATTAAGGATAAGGAAATGCCTGTAAAGAAAGGAGACAAAGTGATATATTCAGGTTTTTCTAATAATAAGATAAACATTGATGGCGAAGATTACTATGTGGTTGATGTGAAAGATATTTTGGCAGTAGTTGAGGAGAGGAGGTGAAGAAAATGGTAGCAAAAAAGATACTTTATGATGAAGAAGCAAGGAATGCTGTTTTAAGAGGCGTTGAGAAGATTTCCCATGCAGTAAAGATAACACTTGGACCTAGAGGAAGATATGTTATACTCGATAAGGGCTATGGAAGTCCAACAATAACTAATGACGGTGTTACAATTGCAAAGGAGATTGAGTTAAAGGACAAGTTTGAGAATATGGGCGCTGAGCTCATAAAAGAGGTAGCATCTAAGACTCAGGATGTTTCTGGTGATGGAACTACAACAGCGACGGTTCTTGCAGAATCAATTCTGAAGGAAGGATTAAAGAATGTTGCTGCAGGGGCAAATCCAGTTGAGATTAAGAAAGGAATAGAAAAGGCAACGAGACTGGCTGTAGATTATCTAAAGAAACAAAGTATTCCTGTTAAGGACAGGGAGATGATTACTCAGGTAGCAACAATTTCTGCAAATAACGATGAAGAGATTGGAAAACTTATTGCAGATGCTATGGAAAAGGTAGGGAATAAAGGCGTTATTACAGTTGAAGAAGCAAAATCTATGGAGACTACCCTTGAGGTTGTAGAAGGAATGCAATTTGATAGAGGATACCTTTCGCCATATATGGTAACAGATGCAGAGAAGATGGAAGCTGTTCTTGAAGATGCCTTTGTTCTGTTATACGATAAAAAGATTAGCTCTATGAAATCTTTGATAGGCATTTTAGAGAAGATAGCTCAAACAGGCAAGCCATTGTTGCTTATTGCTGAGGATGTTGAAGGAGAGGCTTTAGCTACCCTTATCCTAAATCAACTTAGGGGAGTTATAAAAGTTGTAGCAGTTAAGGCACCAAGCTTCGGAGATGAAAGAAAAGAGATGCTTGAAGATATTGCAGTTTTAACAGGAGCAACAGTTATTTCAGAAGAGAAAGGCATGAAACTCGAGAATGCTACGCTGGATATGCTTGGTAAGGTTTCAAGAGCTAAGATTGATAAGGAAAAGACTATCCTTGTTGACGGAGCTGGAGATAAGAGAGCAATTCAAAAGAGGATTGCCCAGATTGAGCAACAGATAGAAAGAACTGATTCAGAATTTGAAAAGGAAGACCTTCAGAAGAGACTTGCTAAGCTTAGCGGAGGTGTTGCCGTTATCAAGGTTGGAGCATCTACAGAGACTGAAATGAAAGAAAAGAAATCTAGAGTAGATGATGCTTTGCATGCAACAAGAGCAGCCGTTGAAGAAGGAGTAATTTGTGGAGGCGGCGTCTCATTGCTTAGAGCTGCTTCAAACCTAAAGGAAGACGAATTTAAAGGAGACGAAAAGATCGGCTTGAAGATTATAAAGAAAGCATTGGAGGCTCCAACGAGAATGATTGCAGAGAACGCAGGACATGAAGGCTCAGTTGTAGTGAACAATATCCTTGAGAATAAGGACGCCAATTATGGATTCAATGCAAAGACTGAAAAATACGAGGATCTTGTGAAAGCAGGAGTTATTGATCCAACAAAGGTAACGAGAAATGCATTACAAAATGCGGCAAGTATAGCAGGACTTCTCCTTATAACAGATGCGATGGTTGTTGAGGAAGAAGAAGAAAAAAGCAGTAGTCCAGCACCAGAGATGCCAGAGATGATGTAAGAATTTTTTAAGTTTTTTTAATTCTTTTTTATTTTTTTCTTTATTCTTTATCAATCTTTGATTTTATTACTTTTTTATTATTTTTCTTAAGTTCTTCGTCTTGAATATATTCACAGCCAAATATGATTGCATCCTTTGCCTTTTGTAATTCTTTGCCTAAATAGCATAAATGTTGCTTATTATCAATGTTAATCTCTTTTATTATCGTTTTATATAACTTTTCAACATCTTTTCCTCTAAATATATGCGTAATTTCATATTCATAATTGCAGAATCCTACCTCTATCTCTTTCTTTTTCTGAATAACTCTTATCAAGAAAAATCCTTTGTCATCCAAATTACATCTGATATTTCTTTCATTGATTTCTTTAGCATCCTTTCTTATGTTTATCCTTTTAATTTTCATTTAAATAAGGAATAATTGTTTATTTAAAAAAGATTCTTTTATTGCATTTAAAAAAGCGTGTTTTAGTAACTAAAAGGTTAAATAGTATTGATTGCAAATAAAAACTATGGGCATTGAAGACTATATTGAAAGGTTTGAAACAGACGCAAATCTGGAAGAAAAACTGGAACATGTCAAATCAGTTTATGTACACTGGAGAGATTTCATCAGAAACAAAGAAAACTATAAGATAAAAGAAGGAATGAAAAACTATGAAGAGTTAAAAGGTAAAGAAGAATATAATGAATCTTTATATCATGCATCAACCTATTTTCTTGAGAATCTTGTTTCTGATTTCGGTGATTATGTAAAAATCTTGAATGAATGCGAAGAACTAATGAATATCTATAAGTTTAGGTCAATAGATGAAGATGATTATAAATCGAAGGTTAAAGGCATTGATTCAAGGAGAAGAGCTGTTCATAGTTCAATAATTCATAAAATAGGTATCATTAACAGACTTCTTGCTTCTGATTTAGGACTTCATGATAAAATAATTAACAATGATCCTAAGAATCCTTATGTTGGAATCTATCCTAATAGTCCGGAGCATCTCTATAAAAATCCTAAAAAAGATATAGAGATAGGCATAACGCAGGATCTTGAAAAGAAGGATTACGCAGGATATAGAGCAGAAACATCAGATACTCTAGTGAATCTAGCTTATGTAATAGCGAAGATGAGTATATGACTTCCACAGGAAACAAAGGGGTGTATCCTAGTATATCTTTCTGTATCTTTGTATTGCTTTCAAAACAGAATTTTTTATATATTTCTATTTTTTTCTATTCAGAATGGACGAGGGAGTTAGAAGGCTTTTGGAAAGACAGCAATATGGATTTGCTGGGGAGCACACAGCTGTAAAGATCTGCACATGGACTAAGAAATCTCTAAGAGATGAAGGTGTTTGCTACAAGGAGAAATTCTATGGCATAAAATCACACAGATGTTGTCAGATGTCACCAGCAGTTAATTATTGTCAGAATTCATGTGTATTCTGCTGGAGAGATTTGCGGGATACAGAAGGTTTTAAAATGATTCGTGCAGAGGAAGCAGATTCTCCTGAAGAAGTTATTGATAATTCAATAATAGCACAGAGGAAACTCCTGACAGGGTTTGGAGGTAATCCAAAAACCAACATGGAAAAATTTAAGGAAGCCCAAAATCCAAATCAGTTTGCCATATCTTTGACAGGTGAGCCAACCCTCTACCCTTATTTGTCGGAACTAATCTCTTTGTTACATAAGAGAGGTAATACATCTTTTCTTGTAACAAATGGTCAGTCGCCGGATGTCTTAAAAAGGATAGAGCCACCAACACAACTTTATATTTCTTTAGATGCTCCGGATAAGGATACCTTATTCAAAACAGATAGACCAAAAATGAAAGATGCATGGGACCGTTTAATGGGCTCTTTGGAGGCTATGCGCTCCCTTTCAAATAAAACACGAACAGTCATAAGAATTACTCTTGTAAAAGGTTATAATAATATCGCTCCAGAAGAATATGCAAAATTAATTGAATTCGCGAGGCCTCATTTCGTTGAAGTAAAAGGATATATGTTTGTAGGTGCTTCAAGACAAAGATTAAGTCTTAGCAATATGCCTTATCATACTGAGGTAAGGGCTTTTGTAAAAGAAATATCAAAACATTGCAATTATGTTCCTATTGATGAACAAAAAGAATCAAGGGTTGTCCTTTTAGGAGAATCTGCTCCAAGGGTTAGTCAAAAAATCAACTTAAATTAACTTCTTCTATTTACTTAAATCTAATAACATCTAGATTGCGAGGTGCAAAAGTCTCCATTCTATATGCTTTATGGATTGAGCTTGCAAGATCAAGAATTCTAGAGTTTTCTCCATGAACTATTGCAACTTTTTGAGGTTTTGGTTTTATGTTCTTTAAATAGCTCATCAATTGCCTTCTATCACTGTGTCCTGATAATCCATCTATAGTTTCAACTCTCATCTTTATCTCATATGTTTCAACAGTGTTGCCATTGATATTGTTGCTATTTGCAGAGAATCTAATCTCTCTTTCTCCTGCCTGAATTCTTCTTCCTAAGCTGCCTTCCCCCTGATACGAAACAAAAATCATCATATTCTTTGAATTTTCACATAACCCCTTGAGATATTCTACGCTAGGTCCTCCTACAAGCATTCCTGATGTAGCAAGAATTATGCACGGTTCTCCTTCATCAATTAATTGCCTTCTCTCCTTATTTGAGCCAATCCTTTTGATACTCTTTGATAAGAAAGGATTTTCATCAAGACTAAATATCTTGTTTTTTAAAGATCTTCCCAAGAAATCAGGATATGTTGAATGGATTGCTGTAATGTCCCAGACTATTCCATCAACGTACATCATTATATCAGGAATGAGCCCTTTTTTAATCGCATCTTCAAGTATTACTAAAACCTCTTGTGCCCTTCCAGAACCAAGTACAGGAATAAGAACCTTCCCTCCTTCTTCTATTGTTTGCTTAACAAAGCTTATGAGAGAGTCATTTGCATCCTTCATAGAAGGCATTATATTTTCCCTTCCTCCATATGTGCTTTCAATTATAAGGCTTTCAACCCTTGGAAATTTAGTTTCTGCAGGCTCAAGCAAAGAACTTGGACCAAATTTTAAGTCACCGGTATATACAATATTGTGAAGGCCGTTCCCGACATGAAGATGCACTATGGAACTTCCAAGAATATGACCTGCATTATACAAAGTAATCCGAACATCTGGCGTAATGTCCGTAACTTCGCCATAATCAAGAGTTATCGTATGCTTAACCATCTCTTTTATATTATCTGAGGTATACAAAGGCTCTTTCCCCTCACTTCTCATTATCTTTACAAGATCAAGAGTAAGCAAGGCAGCAACATCGCGAGTTGGTTCTGTACAATACAATGGACCACGATAACCAAACTTGTATAAATAAGGAATAAGACCACAATGATCAAGATGTGAATGCGTAAGTATTACAGCATCAAGCTCATTAGCATTGAATTCAGGAGCTTCTAAATGAGGATAGGCATTTGCATCATTGGTTACATCTATGCCACAATCAAGAAGTATTCTTGATTCAGGCGTTTGAAGAAATAAACAAGATCTGCCAACTTGCCTTGCTCCACCAAGGAAAGAAATTCTAACCCATTCGTTTTTTCTTCCTCTGATCCATCCATCGTATATACGATGACCAACCCTGTCAAGGAACTTTTTTCTGTATTCAGATTCAACAAATAGAACATTTCTTATGCTTTCAATTATCTTTGATTTTATTGGAGGTTCTCTTCTAACAATAGGCACAAAAAATGTTCTTTGCTTAATCTCGTTTAATAAACTTCCCTGTTTTCCTATAACTAGGCCCGGTTTTTCTGCTTCTAAAATAACTATACTTCTTGGAAGATCAAAGAGCAGTTCTTTTAATCCTGCTTCCTCCGGCACAATCTCCTTTATTATCCTTGTAGCTGTTTCTTCATCGAAGCAGAGCGAAGGATCAGGTCTCAACTCAACTCTCTTCTTGAATTCATCAACCACTCTTTTAATATCTGAATAGCTCTCTTTAAGATATTCTTTGTCTCTCGTGTATAAGATGATATTAGCACCTTCAAACTTAGTATCGTTTATCTTGCCTGAGGGCAATCTTGATAATATCGCCTTAATTATATCGTTCTCATTTTTCATTTTTTCCACATTAATTTAAGAAGTTTAGAATTAAAAAATACTTATATGTCTAAGCTCAGTTCTTTATCTAACTTAGTCTCTATCCCTTTATCAGTGATAGTAACTATTTGAATCCCGTTTCCAGTAGCAATGTCTCTCTCCATTGCCGCTTTCAATGATTTCTTAACCAGTTCTATCCCCTCTTCTGAGCTAATCCCCTCTTTATACAATGTTTCTAAAACACCAAAAGCCATTACACTGCCGCTTCCAGAAGAAGTAAAATCTTTTACTTCACTGAGAGAACCATCGGGATATAAATCATAAAGATAGAATCCTGTATTATCCTTTCCAGCAATTAAGAAATGTGTTATGCTGGGCAATGCAGAAAAGTTCCTTATGTTATAATATACGATTGTAGCGAGAAGGTTTGCTGACTCCCTTAAACTTGGTTTTCTTCCCATCTGTAATTCAAGAAGCTTTAACTCAGCTTTAATCGTTTTAATTAGCAGTTGGGCATCAGAAACTGAACCGGCAATTGTTAACACTAAATTATCATTAATCTTATGGATTTTGTTTGCTCTTTTGTCAGCTATCAAATAATCAGCAGTAGCTCTCCTATCAGCACCTAAAACAATGCCATCATTGCATTTAACTCCGATTGTTGTTGTTCCAGTCTTCATTGAATATGTATCCTTATCCATTTGACTCATCTCCTATCATATAGTTAGAATACGTTTTCTTTAGAAATTTGCTTGCGTATTTAAACCTTTTGGTTTTTACCATTGACACCATTTATACTTCTTTATATGAAATTTTATGCAAAGCATGTTAAAAAGCCTCCGGCGAGAATTGAACTCGCGACCTTTACCTTACCAAGGTAACGCTCTGCCGGCTGAGCTACGGAGGCATCATTTGTTTTCTTCTTTGCCCTTAACTTTTTGGTTGTATTAAAATTCTTTAAAAAGGTTTTCTTTTTACTCCTTTTTTCTTCATTTCACTGGACAAATTTCAAAGATATGGCCAATACCTTTTAATACTCTTTATTTTTTTTGATTAATATGGAATTTTTTCCCTATCCAAAAGAAAGAAAAGGTCAGGAGCTAATTATAGAATATCTTGAAAGAGTTTTGAAAGATAAAAATAACCTGCTGATAAATGCTCCAACAGGTATAGGAAAAACTGCAGCAGTCATAGCCCCCTCCTTAAATTATTCCATGAGCAACAAAAAGAAGTTGTTCTTCTTAACATCTAGGCAAACCCAGCATACTATCGCTATTTCAACAGTAAAAGCAATAGCAAAGAAAATTAAAAAAGATATAAAATGTGTAGATCTTAGCGGAAGACAATCCCTATGTCTTGTTGAGGGCATAGAAAAACTTTTTTCAAATGAGTTTGCCGAGTATTGTAGATATTCAAGAAAGAATGGCTCTTGTCTGTTCTATAAAAACACCATAAATCATGATGCTCTAACAAAGAAGGCAGAAGAAATCGCCAGAAGGGTTGAGAATGGAGAGCTATCTTCTAGTTTTGATGTCAAGGAGGCCTGCAGAAAATCAGAGCTATGTCCCTATGAAATATTGATGAGATTAGCACAAAACGCAGATATCGTGATTTCAGACTATTACTACTTCTTTAATCCTAAAATAAGAGTTGGCTTCCTGAATAATATGAAAATAGAGTTGAAAGATTCTATTGTTATTGTTGATGAAGCGCACAACCTTCCTCAAAGAATCAGAGAAGTGATGAGCTCAAGATTAACGAGCAATATGACAAGAAGGGCAATAGAAGAAGCAAGGAAATACAAGTTTGAAGATTGCATTCCAGCATTAGCCGAGATTCAGGATTTTTTAATAGAAGAAGCTAGAGAAATTGGGAGCAATGAAGAGAAACTAATCAAAACAGAAAGGTTTATTGAAAGATTAAATCTCTTTATGCCCTATGATGACATAATAGAGCTCTTAGATGATGCAGGAGAATCAATAAGAACAAAAGCAAGGCATTCTTATATTGGCAGTATTGCAGATTTTCTTGAGATGTGGAAAGGAAATGATGAAGGATTCGCAAGAATAATCTCTATAGAACATAAAAAGTCCAATGAATCTATCTCATTGCAGTATAGATGCCTGGATCCAAGCATAGCCTCAAAAGAAATAGCAGATGAATCTCACTCATTAATTCTAATGTCAGCAACATTATTCCCTCCAGAGATGTATGCAAAGGTTTTAGGAATGGATAATGCAGAGATGCTAAGTCTGAAAAGCCCTTTCCCAAAGAAGAACAGGTTAAGCCTAATAGTTCCTAAGGCAACAACAAAGTATACAAAAAGAAGCGACGATGAGTTCAAGAAAATCGCATCAATCTTGCACGACATCTCTTCTTTTGTTAAAGGAAACATGGCTGTCTTCTTCCCTAGCTATTATATCTTAGAGAAGGTAAAAGGTTTCTTTGAGGCAATACAAAGCAATAAATCTGACACAAATAAAAGAAAACTCATTCTTACAGAGTTTGGAGCAATGGGCAAATCCGACAAGAATAATCTCTTGGAGAGATTTAAAGAAAGCAAGGATAAAGGAGGCATCCTTTTTGGCGTTTTAGGAGGCTCTTTTGCAGAAGGCATAGATTTACCGGGCGAATATTTAAATTGCGTTGTTAATGTAGGAATTCCATTTCCCAAGCCAGATTTAGAAACAAAAGAATTAATTAATTACTATAACAAAAAATTTGGCAACGGCTTATTTTATGGCTACATCTTCCCAACAATGAACAAGCTTATTCAGGCAGCAGGTAGATGCATAAGAACTGAGAATGATAAAGGCGTTATCATTTTTATTGATGAGCGTTTTATATGGCCCCAGTATATGAAATGTTTTCCGCCAGACTGGGATTTAGTGATTAGCAAAGATCTTAAAAAAGAGATAAAAGATTTCTTTTCGTAGAATTTTCAAATCAATAAAGAACGATAGAAATAAAAATTCTTTAAAATTCCAATTCTTATGATGAATTCTGATGAATTTGTAAGGCTTTATGAAACGATTAATCTTAATGCAAACCTTGAGCTTAGAGAGATAAGCAATTATCTTGATTTAGCAACAAGAGCTTTTCTGGCTCAGAAACTTCCATTCTTAAACAGGCATAAAGATGTCCATGCATCATACTGGAGCTCAACAATCATTGACGGGAGACGAGTTTTCGCTTTTCCTAATGATATTAAAGAAATCTATGACAAAATACCAAAGACAGGCTTATTTAAAGATTTAGAAGAAAAATTAAAGAGGTTTGCTATTGATGTAATTCTTGAAGATAAAGGTAAATACTTGATTTCAAGAATATATGATAAAATACAACTTGAAGAGATTGCAAATGAGCAATATTGCAATAATGAAACGAATGTTTTTGAAATAGACTTTTTGGCTAAAAATATGGATAAAGATATTTCAAAATCCTTTGTACAATACATGAAAGAGCATATTGAAACTGTGCAATACAATACTTTTAATCTTGAACAAAGGGCTGCTCATAATGTAATTTATGAAATGATGAGAGAATTTCAATAGATAAAAGGAGAATTCTTTTAACAAAAGATTTAAAAACATCCCTCAAATCCCAAATACCTGTATTTAATCCATATGAGATGATACCAATGAAAATTCCTAAGAGAATAAAAAGGTTCTGTCCTTATTGCAGAAAGCATGTTGAAGTCCTAGTAATACAAAACAAAAGAAGAAAACCAAGCCCGTCTAAAAAAGGTTCAAAGTACAGAGCAAGGCTTAGAGGAGAAGCAAGAGGCCATGGAAATAGAGGAAGATATTCAAAGCCTGCTGTTACGCAGTTTAAGATGACAGGGAAAAAGCAGACTAAAAAATATGACATTAGATATAAGTGCACTGTTTGCAATAAATCTTTCACGCCTTCAGGTGGTAAAAGAACAAAAAGGTTTGAGATTGTATGAGGTGAAAACATGAGTCTTAAAGAGCCAAAATCAATGTTTGTAAAGGTCAGATGCAGCAAATGCAAGAATGAACAAATCATATTTGGGAATGCTACAACGGTTGTAAATTGTCTCGTCTGCGGAAAGGAACTTGCTGTCCCTACTGGAGGGAGAGCTAAGATCAAATCAAGGATCTTGGAGAGTCTGAATTAAGAATGCTTTTTAGAAGATCTGATTTTCCTGAGGAAGGAGAAATAGTTCTATGCAGAGTTGAAAGCGTTAGTAAGAGTTCTGTTTTTGTTTCATTCCTTGAATACGACGGCCTTTCAGGAATCATCTCAATTTCAGAGATCGCCCCGGGAAGAATAAGGACAATTAGAAATTATGTAAAGGAAGGAATGATTATCGTTTGTAAGGTTTTGAGAGCTTTCCCTGAGAGAAAACATTTTGAGCTCTCATTAAGACGTGTAAGTGATAAGGAGCGGAAGAACAAATTAGAGTTCATGAAGCAGGAACAAGCGGCAGAGAAGATAGTTGAGTTTATAGCCAAAAAGAATTCTCTTGATTTCAACAAACTTTACGATGCCATCACAGAAGAACTATTCAAAGAATATTCAAGCCTGTATGAGGCTTTTTATGATATTGCTACAACAAAAAAGGAGTTTCCGCTAAAAAAGATAGCTCCGGAAGTAAGAGAACAACTTATAAAAACAATTCACGATAGAATAAAACCAAAGGTAATGGATATAGAAGGAAATTTCTTCTTAAGCAGCATTGCTGATAATGGCATTGAGCTCATAAAAAAAGCATTTAAAGAAATAAATGGCATAAAAACCCCTTCAGATGAGCAAATTACAATTACATATGCAGGCAGTGGAAAATATCGTTTCGTTATTTCTGGTTCAGATTATAAAAAAATGGAAGAATATCTTGCTAAAATCATCAATCATCTTGAGGAGTTCTCAAAAAAACATAAACTTGAGTTTTCTGTAGAAAGAAAGGAGTAAAATTAATAAGTCTGTTCAAGCAAATAAAGAAAATGGTCCATCATATTAAAAAATGTCCTAAATGTGGAATTTATACATTAAAGGAGATCTGCCCTAACTGCAAAATAACAACAATATCACCAAAACCGCCAAAATACTCACCATTTAGCAGGCTCGCTCAGTATAGAAGAGAAGCTTTGCGTGAAGAGAGAGAAAGAGATGAATTGATATGAATGAATTTAAAATTGAGGAATATTCAAGAGTTCCGAAGCTGAAAAAAGCAGTCGTATTAGAAGGCCTTCCGGGAATTGCGAATGTAGGAAAGATTGCCGTAGATTACTTAGCAAGAAGTCTTAAATCAAAAAAATTCCTTTCAATAACATCAGATTATTTCCCAGCAGTGGCTTATATTACTGAGAAAAGTTCAATCGGAAGAGCAAAAGTGGATTTTAGTTATGCAAGGGTAAAAAAGCGGGATTTTATTTTTATTACAGGCAATAGCCAACCTTCTTCAGAACCATATTCTTACATCTTTGCCAGATTAATCCTTAAATGGCTAGATGAGCATGACGTAAATACATTAATAACGACAGGAGGTATAGGTCTAATTTATCTTCCACAGAATCCGAAGGTGTATTGCGTAACTAACAAGAGACATTTAGCAAAAGAATTTGAGAAACATGGTGCAAATCCAAATGCCTATGGAGTTGTTGGTTCAATTGCAGGTGCAACTGGGTTATTGATATCATTAGCTGATGAATTTAAGCTTGATGCAGCATCTTTATTAGCAGAAACATTAGCAAACCCGTTCTATGTGGGGGTGAGCTCCGCCAAACCAATAGTTGAAATCCTAAACAATCAATACAATCTTGGGATTAAAAAGGAAGAAATTGAAAAAGAGTTTAAAGAACCTGTTGAGATTGATAGTTTAAAAGATATAAATCCTAAAGCAAAAACTGAAGGATATACGATGGATGTAAATTATATAGGATAAAAAGGTTTTTAAATAATTCTTTTCTCTTATTTTCTTGGACCAGTAGCCTAGTCTGGATAGGGCACCGGCCTTCTAAGCCGGGGATCGGGGGTTCAAATCCCTCCTGGCCCGTTCAGAATATCAGCATTCATACTCTTCTGTTCTTATTCTTGTCTCGTTGTAATATTCAATCTCCTCAAATGTTTTTGTTAATTCTTTGAAACATCCTTCAACTCTCTTTCTTTCAAGGAAGTCTTCATTTAAAATACTTAAATCGCCACTAGTCCTTTCTCCAACAAATTCATCGTGAAATACTTGTCTGCATTCCTCCTTTGGCAAAATTCTCTGTAAAACAATAGCATAATCCTTCTTCATATCTTTTTCAGTATACCACTTATATCTTATAGGTGTAGAAGATTCATATATCGCTGGAACAACAAATGTTACAGATTCTTCACCAACTGATTCGTTCTGTCCAAGAATATTTGTTCTTAAAAAATCAAGTCTAATCTCTACACAAAGCGAAGCATTTTCATTGTTGTATAGAAGAGCTTCTTTCATGTAATATACATCCTTTACTGTTCCATTCACAAGTACATCTTCCCATTTTCTCGTTATTGTTTTAACAGAAATATTGTAATCAGCAGGATCGCAAGATATCTGCGTAACATTATAAGTTTTTGTTCTATTAAGTGTAACATTGTATTCAACATTCCTTAAACATTTTTTCGTATCTTTTGCAGTTTCATTTGTTTCATTCTTTGGCAGCCACCATTCATCTTCTTTTGTTTCTTCTTTAGGATTCAAAGTTTCTGGATTAATATTATATTCTTTCCTTAAATCCATTGAACTTTTGATAGCAACCGCAATAAAAACAAATACAATCACTCCTATAAAAAGGAGTAAAACCTTGAATCCAGCAACTCCTCTTTTCATTTAACTTACCTCTTATTATCTTATTGCTTTATCAAATATGGATTGTTTTGATTTATATATTTTGTTGCCTCGTTTAGTTTTTTCATATTCTCTGCGTAAAGTTCAAACAATATTTGATTCTTTTCAACCTTTTCCCCTCTCAAAGCCTTAAGATAAATTCCAGCTCCTTTATCCTTTGGTGCTCCTGCAATCCTTGCTGCATATGCTATCAAATCATTTCTTATGAGGGACACAACGCCACTTTTATTTGCTCTAATGAATGTTTTATATTGTCCCAAACTTACTTTTGAAGAAGAGTCAATCCTTAAGCCTTGAGCTCTTGCAATCTCAAAGAACTTATCCCTTGCCATTCCACTATTCATTATTTCCTCTGCCATCTTGTTTCCTGTTCCTTTATTTGCCTTTCCAGCTAGCTCAAGCAGTTTCCCAGAAAGCATAATCCCCTTTTTCTTTAAATCTGCTGGTGCAAGAGGATGATTCTCAAATATCCTCAATGTGTCTCTTGCTTCCAACGCCGGTCCAATTCCTCTCCCTATAGGTCCATTAGCTTTTGTAATAATAACCTCTGTTCTTAATCCAATCCTCTTACTGACGCCTCTGAATAATTCTGCCAGTCTTAACCCCTCTTTCATGCTTTTTATCTTTGCATATCTTCCAACAGGAATATCTATAAGCACAATATCGCTTGAGACAGATTTCTTTTTTGCAAGAACACTAGCTACCATTTGTTCAAAGGAGTCAATAGCCATAGGATGCTCAATTCTTATGATTTTATCATCTGCAGGTGCGAGAGAAAGGGCTCCTCCCCAAATCATACATCCTCCAGTCTTCTTTACAACCCTGAATATGTCATCTTCTTTTAATTCAACATTAAAGATTACTTCCATGGCATCTGCAGTTCCTGCCGGGCTTGTTATGCTTCTTGAAGATGTTTTTGGAATAGTCAATCCTGCTGCAGCAACTATTGAAACCACTATTGGTGTTGTCCTGTTGCCTGCAACTCCACCTATGCAATGCTTGTCTACAACAAGCTCTGAATCAAATTTCAACACATCGCCGGTCTTATACATAGCTTCTGTTAAATACGAGGTTTCCTGAAGTGAAAGTCCTCTTATATAAGACCCAGCAACAAAGTATGTTAATTCAATGCTTGATAAATTATTGTTTGTTATTCCTTCAACAATCTTATTTATTTGATCTTTTGAAAGTCTCTTCCCATCAAGCTTATCCTTAATGTATCTAACTGCTTCAGAAATTGCGACAGGCTCAATCTCGCAGTACATCCCATCAATTGCATCAAGCAGTTTAGATGCTTCATAATTAAGTCCGATCTCTCCCTCTTTTATTTCGTATAGGCTTTCATCCAGCGTAGCAGTTATCTTCTTGTGATTTTTAATTCCTCTGATGAGGATTCTCTCACCACGATGGGCATTCAGGCGTGCAGCATCCTCTGTATTTAAAATGCAAATAAGACTATTTCCAGAAGACCAGTCCATCTTTTTTACTTTTAATTTCATTTTACCTCTTATACCTCCTTTTAGTTTTGTTTAATATTATACTCCTCAATGTAAATCTGTATTATTTTAATCAGGAAACTTATTATTATAGGCCCGATAAAAATCCCAATAAATCCAAAAGCCTGCAGGCCGCCAAATGCTGAAACAAGGACAACAATAGGATGCATAGCAGTCCTTTGACTTACAAACTTAGATCTTATAAAAGCATCTATGTTCGCAACAGCAATCGCTCCCCATATAATCACAAAGATTCCATACCATATGAAATTTGTTCCATTTAATCCTATTCCTCTAATTATATTAATTATTCCTAAAGGAATCCAAACCAATCCAGTTCCTATAACAGGGATAAAAGAAGATATTGCCATGAAGATTCCCCAGATTATTATGCCAGGATTAGGAATATCAAAAATGAGGGCTCCGATTAAGAGTCCTAAGCTTCCTGTCAAACCCTGAACAATAGATACAATTATTTGTCCAAAGATAACAGAAGTTGCAGTATTGCTTAGCTCTTTAAACACAGCAACCTTGTTTTTCTTTGTTAATGGAAGAAGATTTTCAAAGAAATTGGCAATCTTCTCCCCATCTATAAACAAGAAAAATGTTATGAATAATACAAATATAGTAGATACTATTAGGCTTGGAACTCCTATCAATAAATTCCTTATCAAGCCGACTAAATAATTGATTGATTGTGTAAGATTTTCGTTTATTGCTTTTGTAAGTTCTGGCCTTTCGGCGAAAAAGTAAAATATCCTCTCTTTCAATGTACAAGTTGTAAGTGTGCAATCCAGTGGCTCAGTCGTTTTTATCTCATTGAATATTAATATAGCATCATTGTATAAATTAACCATCTCTTTAACCAATAAGTTTGCCAATATACCAAATAATACTATGGCAACAACAATTATAATTGCAATTACAAGAAGGGATGCTATTGCCTTGTTTTTGATAGCTCCTTGAATCTTTTTGTATAATGGATAAAAGAGATAACTTAAGAGAGCTGCAGAAATAACTATTTTTAACATTGGCTGTATTGTTAAAAAGGAAAGTACAATCAATGCAATCAAAAGTGCTAAAACTAACCATTCGTTAATCTTTTTCTTAGATTTCATCAGTTAATTTTGTCTATTGATAGTTTAAAAACATTTTGTTTATGGCATATCTCTCAGCTAATTTTGGGCAAAAGTTAGGAATTTATCTATTTTAAATAAATCTCTCCTTCATATATAAGATAATCGCCATCTGAATTTTTCTTCTGAGTAACAAAGAATTCTACGCTGTCTGATTGAATGTTCTTTATTATTATATCTTCAAGGTTGCCTCCTTCAATCTTTTCCCTTGCAAGCATCTTTCCTTCATCGTTAAAAAGAGCAATATACTCGCATGAAGGAAGATCCCAACTTTTCCCATGTTTATCTGAGATGCTTAAATAATAATTCTTTGAATCTATTGAGAATTGTTGCTTTGTTGAGTCATATTCTTTATCTCAGTCTGAGTTATAGAAGAATTTGCAAAATATACATTCGGAATCATGGCAATTGCAGAAGCGATTCCTCCAATAGCTAACTTCAAATGCAGAGAGCTTCTTTCTTGTTTCTTCAAACCTGATTCTTTGTTTTTCATGGTATTACTCTAAAGGAACGAAATTCTCTTTAAAAAGTTTTGTTGCTTGCAAAAGATAGAAAGGATTTTTCTTTATTTAAAGGTTTAAGGCAGTGAAGACAAAATAATTCAGAAATAAAAGTAAAAAATAAAGGACATGAAGCTAAAAATATAGCATTTTTAGAACTTTTTATGTTTTTGGTAACACTCCCTGCAATAGACAGGCTTTCCTTCAGTAGGTTTAAATGGAACCTCACATTCTTTTCCACAATCTGAGCAGATTGCCTTATACATTTTTCTTGGCCCAAAATCCCTTCTGAATCCACTTTCTTTTCTCATCATATTTTTCACCTAGTTTTTATATTTGCCATCCAAAGAATAGACATTCAAGAATTCATCTATTTTATCAGATATTTTAGAACTCTAAGATATCTTTTGTATGACTTAAAAGATGTAATATGAAGATGTATTTAAGGCTAACTGTTTAATTCTTTCTTATTGAGGTTTTAGGTGATTTTGGCATAATCTCAGTCGATAAATTCTGCGATTTGCCCATAAAAAATGTAGTTTCAATAGTTAGAAAGCTTATATGCTGACCCAATTTTGAGCAACTAGTTCTGCCTGCTTCAAAACAGTTTCTGTTGCTCTCTTCTCTTTATCTGGAGGATAACCATATCTTCTTAAAATCTTCTTGACTTTCAAACGAATTTCTGCTTGCACACTTTCTCTTTGAGTCCAGTCTATTGTTACGCTTTTCCTAATCATTTGTGTCAATTCTAATGCAATCTTTCTAAGTGTTTCATCTCCCAAAACTTTAACAGCACTGTCATTTACTCCAAGAGCGTCATAAAATGCTATCTCATCGTCGTTCATATTAAGCTCTTTGCCTCTATTCTTTTCATCCCTTATTTTTCTTGCTAGTTCAATCAATTCTTCTATTACTTGAGCAGCTTCTATGCTTCTATTCGTATATCTCTTAATTGTTTTCTCGAGCAACTCTGTAAATGATTTGGCCTCTACTATGTTTTTCTTTGAAATAATTCTTATTTCATCATTTAGTAATTTCTTTAACGCCTCAAACGCAAGATTTTTCTGTGGCATTTCTTTGACTTCTTCCAAAAATCCATCTGACAAAATAGAAAGTTCTGGCTTCTGGATTCCAGCTCTTCTTTCATTTAATTATCTCCCAATGTCCCCCCTTATCTGGACCAATTCTTTTTAATATTCCCTTTTTCTTTAACTGCTGAATATTCCATTCAATTCCCCTTCTAGTTAATCCTGTCTTTTGTGAAAGTTCTTCCTGGGTTATTCTTGGATTTTCATTAATTAGAAAAATAATTTTCTCCACAGTTTTCTCCACAGTTTTCTCCACAGTTTGGATGGAAGGCCTTTTTAATATGACTCTGAAAAACCCTGTACTTTCAAACTTGACATCAAGACCGTATGCTTTCATAGAATCCTTAATCCTTCTTATACCTGAGCCAATCTTCTCAACCTTGTTTACCCTTAACATCAAATCCATAATTAGTGGATTGCGCGGAAGACTTACTTTCCCGAAATCCTTTTTTGTTAATCCTTTAATAAGCCCTCCTGGATTGCTGATTTCAACCCTGTCAAGAAAGATATCTATCTGAATATGCCCAGTAGAAAAATAATCCCTATGAACAACTGCATTAATAATTGCTTCCCTCAAAGCTTCTTCAGGAAGCTCAAGCCTTTCAATCCTTTCTCTTTTTATTATATAGTTGGTATTAAGTTTAGAAATCAAGTATATTAATGCATTATCGTAATTTGAAAGAATATCTGAATCAAACTCTTTCTTGTCAAGTATTTCAGTTTTGCTTTTCCCTTTATATAAAACACATGTAATAGTTGCGCCAGATTAGCACCATTCTTTGACATTTTCTCACATCCTCCGCTAACTAAACCCCCTATTTATTCTATAATAAATCTTTTTGATTAATCATTTAACATTTTATATTAACCAATTTTGTGTTTCTTATCGCTTTTGATAAATGTATTTTTTTGCCTGAATCATCATCAACAGCGTATTTTATATCTTTATCATAATCGCAATCAACATAGCCTAACTTCGTTTTTAGAAACCATATTATTTGTTCATAAAACTCTGGCAGACATTCAACCGTATATCCCTTTCCTAGGTATTCTCCTTCTTTTATCTCTTTGCCCATAAGACTCTCAGCAAATTCTTTAGCTTTGATTAAATCTTTTTCAAATTCTTCATAAGAAACATCTTTGCCTAATAATGTTTCAGAACAATCTCCTTCATACCACTGATATCCTATTCTAAAAATTTTCATTTTCTCTCCTCCTTATCTAAACTTTAATAGTATGGATAATTTTTCCACTTGTATTTTAAAAATCGATTAAATCTTTTCTTTTAAATACTTATAAATATTACTTTTTATCATTTAAAAAAACACAGAAAATTTTAAATAGAACTCAATTCTAAATTAACTTATGAAAAAATCAAATAAAAATGAAAACGAGAGTGGTTTGCTCTTCCTGATAGGGCTAATGATTGGATTTGGTATCGGCTTTATAGCAAACAGCTTCTTCGGAGGGCTCTTTTTGGGCTTAGGTTTCGGCTTCCTTGGAAGTTGGTATAGCAACAAGAGATGATTATGGAAAGCTTTGTTGTAAGAGTTATTCCAAACTCTAAAGAGCAGAGACTGTTTAGGGAAGGGAATGCTATTAAAGCATATGTTAAAGCCAAGCCAGAACATGGTAAAGCTAATCAGGAGTTAATAAAGCTCCTGTCTGAATTCTTTGATGTTAATAAGCGGGAAATCAGAATAGTCAGGGGAGAAAAATCAAGGAAGAAAGTTATTCAGATTTCTTCTTATGAATCAAATCATAATCAAAACTAGCATCTTCATTAAGATATATTGAATCTCCTTTATCATCTTTTATTAACTTAACATATGCTTCTCTTCAATCATTGTGCTTGTAATACCAATGTATAAGAAATCTGCTTTCTCTCTCTGAGAGGTAAAAGCCATTAGAAGTCGCTTTTGTAACTAATGTTCCTTTTTCTATCTTTAGTCCATCTAAATCAAAATAGTGAACCTCTAACTTCTGCCCAATGTATTTATTTATCTTATCAACAGGATATTTAGTCTTCTCCTCTTCTATCTTCTCTTCTAAATCATTCTTTCTCCTTTTTAGAATCTTTTCTAACATCATCTTGTTTTGTTTTTTTCTATATAAACAATTTTTGTTATGTTTTTTTTGCAAAAATATATATATCCTATGATCTTTAGTTAATTTGGTGATCTTATGGAAACGAAAAAATCAATTATAAAAGGACTGGTGGTTGGTGGAGTTAGTGGTGCTGCTGGAGGAGGTTTAGGCGCCTTTTTAGGATCATTCTATAATCTCAATGTTTTAGTTATAGCTCTTTTGGCATTTGCTATTGCAGTTGGCGTAGCTGTATTGATCTCTCTTCTTTGGAAATAATTATGAGGATTTAACTTTTTTATTTTTCTTCATTTTAAAGCAAACAAAGTCTTCAGAAAGCTTTAAAAATTAACAAATCTTGCTCAAGAAGAATAGCCCCGTAGTGTAGTGGCCAATCATAGGGGACTCTGGATCCTCTGACAGCGGTTCGAATCCGCTCGGGGCTATATATTTTAGCTAATAATTAACTTTAAATATCTCTATACTATACCAAAAATGATGACTAACGAATATAAAGATGATTTAAGGAAGGAACTGGAAGAATGGTTTTCTAAAGACCTTTACAAAAAAATTAATGAAACACTCAAATCTGTTTCAAACTATTTTGTTACTTTCTTTAATCCTTCATCAGATAAGAAGCCAGCAAAAGGTGAAGCAATAGAAGAAATTATTACAAAAGCTCCTCCATTACCTGATTCTGTGAAATATAGCAATGAAGATAAAGGCGATAGCCCTTTAGAAGCTCTATTGTTTGAAGAAGACATAAAAGGATATGTCCCTAAAGAGAAAGATGAACAAATTTTAGATGAACAGTCATATTTGTATAATCTATTAGATTCTTTTTATAAGACAAAATTGGCTTCTTTTGATGATTTCTTGGAAAAGAATGGAATGAATCCTCGCTATCCTCAAAATATAGCGAATTCAAAAAATGATTTAGGGAATGTTGTTGCCTATACAGATGGTTACACAAAGATTGGAGCATCCTTAAATCTTAAAGATAAGGTTGATGCGCTAAGCAGTCAGTATTCTATCCCGCCGGAAGATGTAGAAGAACTTTTAATTACTCATGAGCTTATGCATATGTCTCAGCCTGCCCAGTATTTAACAAATGAATATCTTGCAGAGATTCATAATGAATCATTATCGACAAAATACTTTATGGATTTAGCAGATGAAGAAGATGAAAAAGACAAATATGCCCGACTTGCATCAGTAACTTATAGAAGAATGCTATCCAACATTAGCGAATACTTAGAGGATGGAGCAAAATACCTGAATGAAAAAGAATATGAAGAAACAAGCAAGAAAATAGATGAAATATTAAAAGATACAACAAAGTTGTATGACCCTTTCATAGCTCCTTATCAAAAGGAATCAGACTCTGCCTTGTCTTATAGATAGCTCAATCATGCCTTTCTGAAATTCGTGGAATATTTTTCTTTGTGTGGATTTCTTCTATAAGCCCTTTTCTCATACTTCTCTTTCTTTCTTAATCCTTCCTTCAGATGATATACCATATCTTCACACATCTCTCTCAAAGAATATCTAGGATTCCAGCCCCAATCCTCCCTTGCTCTATTGTCGTCAATGCTATGTGGCCAGCTATCAGCTATTGCCTGTCTATAATCTGGTTTATACTCAACCTCAAAATCCCCTAAAATCTCCTTAACGATTTCTTCAAGCTCCTTTGCAGAAAAACTCATTGAAGCAATATTATAACTAGTCCTCTCTTTAATCCTTTCCGATGGAGCATCCATTATGTCTATTGCCGCTTTTATCGAATCAGGCATGTACATCATTGGCAATATTGTTTCTGGTTTGACAAAACATTCAAACTTTCCTTTCTCAATAGCATCGTAGAATATCTGAACAGCATAATCAGTTGTGCCACCCCCTGGAGGTGTTTTATAACTAATAATTCCGGGATAACGAACGCTTCTAACATCAACCTTTCTTATCTTTCCATTAACTTTCTTCCCTGTTTCTGCATAATAATTACACAATAATTCTCCAGTTCTTTTTGAGATACCATATATGGTTGTCGGGGTCATTAATGTATTCTGTGGAGTGTTCTCCTTTGGAGTATCATTGCCAAAAGCTGCAATTGAGCTCGGCCAGAAAACCTTTATTTTGTATTTTGCAGCAAGATCAAGAACATTCTTCAAGCCATTTATATTAACCTCCCATGCAAGATCTTGATTCTTCTCTGCATTAGCAGATAAAATACCAGCAAGATGATAAATCGTGTTAATATTATACCTTCTGATAATCTTCTCTAAATTTTCCTTGTCCCTGACATCTAAGTATTCAATTCGCTGTTTATCACTCGAATAGTTTTTTTTAACATATCCCTTTTCTTCTTTGTTGAGCACGCTTGCAATAACAATCTCTGAGTTATATTTTTCGCACAATGCAGGCACTAATTCTGAACCAATCTGCCCGGCTGCACCAGTCACAAGAATTCTTTCAAGATTTTCAACCATTTTTACCCCCCAACTTTAATATAAAACCTCAAATCTTAAAAAGAAATCGTTATTTGATTATATATTTCTATAATTAAATTATTTATTCTTTAATTCTTCTGTTCCTCTTCCTTTTCTTATTTATTGGAGTAAGTATTATCAGAAGAGCGATTAATGCAATTATGCATATTATTGCAAATAACATAAAGAAGGAGCCATTCTCAACAAACTCATCCTCTTCCTCATATTCTCCATTGTTTTCTTTAGTCTCATTCCATAGCAATCTCCATTTATCAATCTCTATTGAATTCTCAAATAAAATCTCATCAGCTCCAACCTTAATCTTTATGAATTGACTTTGATTATATTCAATCTCATCTAAGTTTTCTAATGCCTGTTGAATGTTTTCTGCCTCGAAAAGATATTTTGCTAATTCTGAATTAATAGGGTTTTTATTTGCTGGAGGAATCAAAACTCTGTTTCTATTCCATATTCGTAATGAACCTTCTATTTTGCTTAGATCAAGCTCTGAAAACTCAATTGATTCATTAGTGAGAGGGCAAGGATTCTCAGTTAAAGATTCAATTATTTCATATGAATCCATAATTTCGTATTTGCCAAGTGCAAATGTTTTGTTTTTGAAGATTAATGAAGGAATCCCTTCCTTCCCTTTTTCCATGTATGAATTAAAAAAAATAGATGCAATCTCCTGATTTGTTGAAGTTTCATGTATGTCGTATTCAATCAAAACTAATTGAGGATAATTCAAAGTAAAGTTTGTTAAAACTATCTTGTCTGTTATCAGGCAGTCAGGACATTTTGAGCTTGTTAGATATACTGCACAGACATCATTTTGACTTAGAGAAAGATTAATATCCGATATAAAAATACATAAGACCAATGAGAACAATATTAAATTCTTCCTTCTTCGATTATAACTTTTTTTCATTTTTATATTCAGCCAATGAAGTTTATCAAGAGAGGAATAGTTCTTTTATCTCTTTTTCAAGCTCAACAATATTTGTCATTCCGTTCTGACTTTTCTTAATAATTCCTTTTTGCTCAATTTTCTTTAATATCCTTGAAACTTTCACCCTTGAAATCCCCGTTTTTTTAACAATGTCTGATTGAGATGACTTGCCTTTATTATCAATAATCGCTTCAATTATCTTCTTTTCGTCGGGCTCTAATAAGGAAAGCATTATTCTATTATCTCTGTGAATCTCTTTCAGTTTTTCTTCGTATCTTTCAGATCTTTCAGATATTAAATAATATGTTAAACTTCCTACAAAAAGTCCAAATAATGAAAGTGTTACTATGGCTAATATTACCTCGTTCCTCATCCTGCATTGAAGATCACATAAAACCTGTTGATTTAGGTATATGAGAGAGAAAAACAAGACTGAAGTAAAACCAGCGATACATGCAACTATGAGCCAAAACCGAAGATAATTGTTTTTCACAGGATTCATTCTTATCATCATGCTCATTTAAGTTATTCAAATATATAATTTTCCTTTTTCTCGCTCTAAATAAAAAAATATAAATCAGGTGTTTCTTCATTTATCACATGAAAGAATTTAACGAAGCTAAGCAAAAGTTAAATGAATTATGCAACTCAAATAATCTTGATTTGATTGAGAAAAGAGAAAGATTAGAGGACATAGTTGTTAATTATGGAAGATTGAATAAAGAAAAGCTTTGGATAGAGCCAGAAGGGATAGATTGTCAAAAACTTGAAGAAGGACCATCTATAGTCTTTCGGGGACTTTATGATTCTTTGGAATTTATTGGCTTCTATGTAAAAGAAGATTCTTTCTATCTGCTAACTCCACGAAGTTATTTTCGGAAAGATTATGGTGAAAATCCATATCTTAAATTGAAGAAAGCATTCACAAGAATCTTGGGACATGAAGAGACAGATATTGTTTTAAATTGTTACGGAGTGTTGGAGACATGGTGGGAAGAGGATATTTAATAAAAAATTAGGAAAATCGCAGGAGAACTAGAAATCTTTAAATATGAGAACTCTTAAAAAAAGTGTATGAAGAAATTAGCCAATCTAATTCCCAAAAATAAGACACATTCTACTAAGAAGGTGGTTACTGGGGTTATTGAAGGCGCTGTTGTAGGCTTCGTAGGAGGATTGATTGTTGGAGCAATGGGATTGCACCCTGCCATGATAGGAGTTGTTGTCTTGGTTGCAGCAATCCTTGTTTGGGTTGTCCTTACATTAGCTCTCAGATAAAACCAAGATCAATCTTTCGGCCTGAAAATTTTTAGATTTAGTTAGTTTTTTTTAGATTATTATTACTTTTCTTTTTCTTCATTTTTTCTCAAAACAAAAGTTTTAAATATTGTTCTTTTTCAGTAGTAAGGAGAATCATAGAGAAGGATGAGAGGCAATAAAATGGATCTGGTTTCTTCAAGAAAAGGACAGGCAATCCTTTTTATAATTCTCGCAATAATTATTGTAATGATTTTCATTCTTGTTTTTTCTATTATGCGTAGTTCTCCAGAAGAATATGAAGTTCCAACAGGATACAATGATTATCAGCCAGTTTATAACTACCTTGAAGGATGTTTAAAGGAATCTGCTAAAGATGCTGTTCAGGAGGTTGCAATGTTCGGCGGTTATTCATCTGCGATTTCTGACGAGCTTAACCCAGTTATAGGTCAACCAACGCTTTCAAATGCAATATATTTCCCAGCCGAAAGTAATGTAATTCTTCCATTGTGGTACCACATGAGCTCTTCAGATTATTGCACATCTAATTGCGAATTTGAGTCTGAAGTTCCTACAATAGAATCAATAAAATCCCAACTTAAGTTTCTCGTTGAAAATGATGTCTACGAATGTATGAGAAACGCTGAGGAAGTTCTTGTTGATTATGAAATAGAAAGGAAAGGAATGCCTTATGTAGAAGTTACAATGAACGAAGAAGAAGTTATCTTTGACCTTGATTATCCGATTGATGTAAAAGAAAAAGAAACTGAAGGGGCTTCTTATTCTTTGGGAAGCGTCAGGGTAGTATTGAATGCCCCTTTGCTTAAGATGTACAATATTGCAAAAGAGATTACTGCTGTTGAAGCAGTTTATTCCTTCTATGAAAAAGCCATTATTGACATAATTGTTGCAAACTCAGGACTTTCTAGAGAAAAACTTCCTCCTTTCTATCATTTTGAGATTGGATTTCAAGAGCCTGTCTTCTGGAGTGCTTTAGATGTTAAAAACAAGCTTAGCAATCTTATCTTATCATATTCTAACCTTTTTATGTTAAATGGCTCTAAAAATATGATTCATATTGGAAATGAAAATATAAATTATTATGATGAAATGTTTCTAAATCGATTTGTTCTAAATCTTATAGATCTTGGTGATTTTTCAGACATATCTTATTCTGTTTTATTTGATCAATCTTGGAATTATTACTTCAGTTTTGGAGGAGAATACTTTGCGGGACCAGAAACCGCAGGATCTGCTCCATTCCCAATGAATCAATATGTTGTTCCATACGACATCTCAATGCCTTTAGTTATCTCTTTGAGTGATTCAGAAGCATTAGAAGGAGAAGGGTTATTTTTTAACTTTGCACTTGAATTAAATATAAGAGATTCAGAGCCTTTTAACGCAACTTCTGAGATCTATGAAGGAGCTGAAAGTTATCTTTGCTTGGAGAGCAATTTCCTCTGTGATGGGAAGATTAATGTAATAACTAATTCTGGAGAATATGTTGAAGATGCTGATGTTTTCTTTTCTTCAGCTGACGAGAGCTGTTTCATTGGAAAAACAAATGAAACCGGAATATTAGAAGGAAAGTTTCCATGTGGATTAGGTTATCTTACAGCATCAAAGGGAGAGTTAGAATCATCTGAAGTTCCTGTTCTTTTTGATTCAGATAGAACAGTAGAAGAAACTATTCAAATGCTTGAAAAGAAAGAAGTAGAAGCAAAAGTAAGAAAGTATGTTGTAACAGAGGAAGGAGTTAATGAGATGCCCATTCAGCTTGCGCCTAATGAAATAGCCATCTTTAACCTACAGATGGTTTCAAATACAGGAAATCCTTTTTCAACAGCATTAATAATTAATGGCTCTGAAGAATCTAAGAATATCACTCTTGTAGAAGGAGATTATGAAATCAATGGTTTCCTTATTTTAGAGGATAACATTGTAATACCAGAAAAGGAGATATGTCCAACAATTGAGCTTCCTTTGCTTGGATGTTTAGATGATCCTGTCATCTTAGAATCCTTTGAGATGAATAGTAGTTTAATGGGCAAGGTTGAATTAATTGAGCCCACTTGGCATTATGACGGAAATCAAGAATCGCTGACATTTTATCTTATTGCATTAGATAAAATAGCTAGTTATGATGATTTGGAAGAGTTAGGAAACTTAGATACATATGTTGAAGAGAATAAAGAATGGTTGGTGCCAAAAGAGAATGTTAATTAAAGGAATATGCTAAAAGGAGGATGAATAATATGAGAAGAAATCTATTGTTGCTATTTTTATTGCCTTTCCTGTTGAACCTTTCCATTGTGTCTTTAGCTTATTCTGAGGTAGAGATGAATCTAACTATAAGCGGCAGTGATGGAATTGATGCAGTTAGAGGAGGAAGTGGTCCTCTTATTTTTCTAATGAACTTCTCAGGTGTTCCTGCAACAGAACTTCCAGAGGACAGCATCATGATAAATGATACTCCAGTTTCAGAAGATTATCTGACCTGTTTGTCTCAAGATTCAGGAGCATTTATCTGTTCTTATATAACTCCTGGATTCGTTGCAGAAAAATCTTTTTATGATTACACAGTAAAACTTGTTATTGGTGATGTTCTTGCTTCTGAAACGAAAAGGGTTTATGTAGATAAGCTGAGCCCAGTGATTGAGAGTGTTGAAGGACTTCCAGAGGTAATCAAAAAAGATAA
>JASGME010000023.1 GCA_030156615.1 Candidatus Woesearchaeota archaeon
AACTTATGAAGAAATAAAAGAATCAAAATCATTTAAAGAGTTTATGTTAGAGCATCCAAAAGCATTTCTTAACTATGTTCTTTATATTGAACCTGATGAAACCTTGGAATACGGCATTTATGACAATGAAACAGGTAAGATAGGTGTTTTCTCAAAAGATTCGCACAGAATTGAAGAAAATGCATTATCAAAAGAAGAAAAGAAAGAACTCGCTGAGGATGAATTATTATTTAATAGCATTCTTGAAAAAACAAGCAACATCATGCAGGAAAAACACAACTCAGAAATAATAAAAAAGATTTGTATCTTAGCAAAGAATGAAGAGGCAGAGTGGCGCATAACATTTATGTTAAGTAATATGAAAATCATATTTGTTGTGACAGATTTAGAAGGTAATATTAAAAAAGAAGAAGAGATAAAACTATTTTCATTCAACTAAAACTTCTGAGCTTCTTCTGTGGCTCTTCTATCTCTTCGTAATCCTTGCCATTCAATTGCCTTTTCAAAGCAATAGCAACATTCCTGCCAAGAATCTCTGTTAAGGCACCTAAATCAGCTTTTCTCAATTCCTTAAGGCTTGTAAAACCTCTATCATATAGCTTCCTTGCCCTGACCCTTCCTATCTGCTTCAGTCTAACAAGAGCTAACAACTCTTCTTTAACTCCATGCTTAAGCCTTAATCTAAGCTTATTTATTTCGTTTATAACTGATTTAAACCTAAGCACATTCGCAAATTCTCCTGCAGAATAGAGCAACCAGTCAGCAATATCTATCTTTGCCTTAAGTTCTCCCGGCAGAATCCCAAACTCTTCATATATATACTCTTCATCTTTTTCCTCAATCCATGCAAAAAGAGCTTTAGCCGTCTTCAATGAATTTAAGAATTCCTCATATTCAAAATCATAATAAGAAGGAGCTTCCTCAAGAAATTCCTCTTCATGCCTAGCATAGAAATCCTCATATTTTTCCTGTTCCTTTGAACCTACCCTTGCTAAAGGTCTCATCTCTAATGTGTGAGAAACAAGCTGAAGCAAGCCCAACACAGAAATTCTCTCATTAGCATTCTCCAAGCCAACAATAATATTATGAGCCGTCAAAGGATCAACATATGTCTCGGAAACACGCCTTCCAAGAAAACTAATCTTATACTTAGATCCTTCAAGAGAATCAGCACTCACAAACAAATCATCGCTTCCTTCTACAAAACCCCATTCCTTTAAATCATGAACGACTCTTTCAATTATCATCTCAAGCTTTTCAAGATCTTTGAACTGATAAGCCCAAAAACTTCTTGAAAAGAAATCCATCATTGCATCTCTGCTGCCTGCAAATCTCGTTGATATCAAAGAAAGAACATAACTTCTCAGAATAGGTTCAACAGCCAACTTTGAATAAATATCCTCAGGTTCTCCAAAGATGTAGTTTTCAACAATATAGTCCTTTTCATTCTCAGAGCAAATAACAATCGCTTCTCCATACTTATCATATTTTGGCCTCCCTGCCCTTCCTATCTGCTGCATATACTCCAACACAGGAATATATTTAAGACCATGGCTTGAAAATCTCATTAAATCTCTTATGATAACACGAAATGCAGGGAGATCTAGGCCAGCAGCCAAGGTTGGGGTAGCACAAATTATCTTAATCTTGCCCTCTTTAAAGTTCTCTTCAATCAAACTCCTCTGCTTAGAAACAAGTCCAGAATGATGAAAAGCAATCCCCTTCTTCAAGCATAAAGAAAGTCGCTCGCACTGCTTCGTTGGATTAGAAAGAGCCTTCAATGCCTTGTCAGCAAGATCATTATACAAAAGCTTCTCTGCCTCGCTTATTTTAATAACCTTAGCAATCTCCTCAGCAGACTTCTCCGCCCTTTTCTTAGAATTAACAAACATCAATGCCTGCTTGCCAGACGCAATCGTATCCAAAGCGATATTGATGAATGGATTTCTATTAATTTCTTTTAACTCTACAGATTCACTAGGATCAAACATACGCTTAAGCCACCTTTAAAGATTATTAAATCTTTTGCAAATAAAAAGCAAGATTTAAAAAACAAACACTATTCGCATTTTCTATATAAAAATGAACTGCTTTATAATAAGATATTCAGAGATAGGCTTGAAAGGCAAAAACCGCCCTTATTTTGAAAGATCTCTCTTAAGCTCTATAAAACGCAGCCTCAAATACTTCAACATTGAATTTTCAAAAATCACAAGGATAAGAGGCAGAATTATTCTGCACAGCAAAGACAAAAAAGCAGATGATGCTTTAAAGAAAGTTTTTGGAATAGCATCATTCTCTGAAGCAATTGAATGCCCCTTGAAGATACAAGAAATAAAGAAAGAAGTCTTTGAATTGATAAAATCTTCAAAAGACAGAGAGATAAAAACATTTAGAATCACGACAAACAGACTTGTTAAAAACTTTAATATGACCAGCCAGCAGATAAATGAAATTATCGGCGAGGCAGTTCTTTTAAGATATCCAGAATTAAAAGTTTCTCTTAAGAATCCACAGTTGAACATAGGCATAGAAATATCAAACAGCAAAGCATATGTCTACACCAAAAAAGAAAAAGCATTAGGAGGACTTCCAATATCTGTTTCAGGAAGATGCATAGTTCTCCTATCAGGAGGAATAGACAGCCCTGTAGCAGCCTATCAGATAATGAGAAGAGGCTGCAATGTTCATCTAATTCATTTCTCTCATACAACATCAACAAACAAGATAAAAAAGATCTATGAAAAGCTCAAGGAATACAACCCATTGCTTAAACTTTCAATAATTCCTTTTAACAACATAGAAAATCAGATTATAAAATATTCACCATCAAAATATAGAATAATAATCCTTAGAATAGCATTCATAAAATACATTGAAAAACATTTTCCAAATCAGCCAATCGTAACAGGCGACAATCTTGGACAAGTAGCATCGCAAACTATTGAAAACCTAAGAACAATCTCTTCATTTTCTTCAGCCCTGATATTAAGACCATTAATATCTTTTGATAAACAACAAATAATAGAAATAGCAAAGGAAATAGGAACATATGAGCTTTCAATCCTGCCTTATACAGATTGCTGCAATCTTCTTGTATCAACACATCCAGAGATAAAAGCAACTCCAGAAGAAATAAAAGAAATCGTAGAAAAGATTCAACTATGATACAATGTAAATGTTCTCCCAATTATGCTTACAACCTTTGATTCTGTTCTTCTAGCCAAATCATAAGCCAGCCTCTCAATCTCTTCTCTTCCAGAGTAGGAAGCTACCTTTAAAACCTTAATCTTAACAAGATGATGTTTTTTCAATGCCCTGATTAATTCATCTACAAAAGAATCAGAGATTCCCTTCTTACCTATTCTAAGCAAAGGTTCAATGCTCTTTGCCAATCTCTTATAATTCCTTTCATCCATAGAATTAGAAAAATAAGCTTTCTTAAAAATCCTTCTTATTTATTCATCGGATGATGCTTTCCAAGACTCTTCCTCTCAAGAAGTTCCTGAATATGCTGTTGTTTGTGCTCTGCCAGTCCGTCAGAATCATCATTAAACCTTTCAATGAGCAAAGAAGCATGACTCCCGCCAAGGAAATGAGGAACAATAACATAATCGCTGCCCTTTTCATATAACAATAAAGCCTCATCAACATTAGATGCAGTAAGAAAAACAAGCGTCCTCTTGTTTCTCTTTCTGACTTCCTTAAGAAGAAATAAATTATCTTCAAGATCAGGGCTTGTAGAGACGAAAAGTTCAAGTTTGCTGAAATCAATCCTGTCGAGAATTTCAGAATCAGTAGCATCGCCATATATAGCAACCACATCCTCTTTCACTAATCTTTCAATAACATTTGGATTATAATCAACAACAAGAACAGATTTGCCTAACTCTTTCGCCTTCTTCAATAAAGGATAACCAGTTCTATTACAACCACAGAGCAGTACTTGCGGAGCCATATTCTCGGGCAGATTTTGAAGACTCTCTAAATCCTTTGAAAGCCTTTTGTCCAAAAAAGAAAAGGCTCCAGAAATTTTCTTATAAATCCAATTGGAATTATTATAAACATAAGGAGTTATTATCGCTCCAATTATAGTTGAACCAATTACAACAGAATATGCATCCCTGTTAATTATTCCCAAAGACAGACCTTGCATTGCAAGAATCAAACCAAACTCTGATACCTGAACCATTGGGTTTGCAACCTGAAAAGAAATCTTCTTGCCATAACCAAAAGATCCGATAACTAAGAGATTAACAAGAGGCTTAATAAGCAGGGTGAAAAGGAGCATAACAATCATAGGTTTAATCATATTTCCAAGCTCCATAAAAGATAATTCTAATCCTAAAGATACAAAGAAAATGCAACCAAAGAAATCCTTTAAAGGATTAATCTTTCCTATTATTTCATGTGCATAAGGCAGATTCGCTAAAACTACGCCTCCCATAAAGGCACCAACAGCAATGGAAAGACCAGAACTAGCCTCTTGTAAGGCAGTTATGCCCAAGATGTTTCCAATCCAGACCAGGATATTTCCCATGTTGAGTGCAATCAAAGAGAAGAAGAAACTAACTGCAACCGAGCTAATAACAAGCAATTCCTGATTTGATGCGATTTCCTTAAAAATCGGACTTTTTATCAGCAAAGATACCAAAAATACAATTCCTAAGAACAAACCAACTTTCAACAAATTAAGCCCGATTCCAATCAAAGCCACATCCCCAAGCTCTGACAACAAAGGAGTAACAATAATAGCTATTACATCTTGAATAAGAAGAATTCCAACAATAATCCTGCTATGTATTGTATCAAGTTCATTATTATCAGAAAGAATCTTCAAAAGAATCATCGTTGATGAGAAGGAAAATATTACACCAAGATAGATAGCAACATCTATATCAAATCCCAACAACAACGCGACAAAGAAAGCTAAGAGAAAAACCAAGAAAGTAGAAATAACGCCGCCGAAAACAGCCACATTCTTAACAGAGTTGAGCTTTTTAAAGTTAAGCTCCATTCCTACAATAAAGAGCATGAAGGCAATCCCTATCTCAGCTAAAATACTAATCTCATCAAGACCGATTCTAAACACATTAACAAACAAAGGCCTTAGCAAGATGCCTGCTATAATATAACCAACTATAAGAGGTTGCTTTAGTTTCTTGGCAAGATAGCCAAAGATAGAAGCAGCAATTATGACTATTCCCATCTGAAGAAAGAGATTTGCATCAATCATGCTAATCAGAGCTTCTTCCACCACAAGACCACCTCAATAAAACTCAATAAAGCAATGTTCCAATATATTTTTCTCCTTTTAAAATTTTTTCTATATTCTCAAGATTACTGTTACAAACAATAACTTTTATATTATGATTCCAGCAGGCCTTAGAAGCAACAGGATCAAAAGGAAAATTATCTCCCGGCTTAAATTCATCACCAGTCATTTCAAGATAATCCTTCCATCGTAATCTTTCTAAAGGTCTTGCATCCTCATAGATCTTTGGATTCTTGTCATATACATAATCAACATTTGTAATATTCAAGATTGTTTTCAAATTCTCAGCGATTGAAAATAGATATGCATCATAATCAGTGGAATATCCTAATCTCTTCCCAGCACCAACAACAATCCTCTTATCACTTCCTTTCCATTTTGAATAATTTATAACAACCTTTTCATAGCATTCTTCTAAAGGAAAATAAGACTTTACTAACTCTGCGTTCAATCTCGTTACAAACATGCCTAACCTATGAATCTCATCAATAGATGCATATCTGCCAACAGCATTCATATATCTTCTAGCAAAAGCTCCTCCCCCACAAACAATCCTAAAAGAATAACCTTTCTTAGCAATGGAAACTATCTTTTTACTAAAACTATTCAGGAACTTTTCATCAATCTCTTTCGGCACTATTACAGAACCTCCCAAAGAGATTATCCATTTTTTCATTTTAAGCAAGAGTCAATATTACAACGCCAGTTATAATCATTCCTATACCAAATATCTTTTTATAATTAATCCTTTCTTTAAGAAACAAAGCCGATAAAAAAACTACCCAGACATAACTCAAAGCAGTTAAAGGATATATTATTGAAAGCTCGTTGCCCTTCAAAGCAGGAATAAACAGAGCTGTACTTAGGAGATAAAGAAGGACTCCAGATATAAACATCTTATTTTTGATTAACTTAAATGGATTAAAAGAGAATGAAGTAGAACTCTTCTTCAATAAAAGGCCGCCAAAAGCCCCTAAAAAAGTTGCCACTATAATCAAAAATACACTAATAAGAGGAACTGCCATCTTCTACCTCCTTATAAGAATTTAAAAGAATAACACCTAAAACAATCGCAGAAATTCCAATTCCCTTCATAAAAGTGATTGGCTCATCGAAGATAAAAAAAGAAAACAGAGCAACCCATACGAAAGAGGTGCTTATAACAGGATATAAGACTGAAAGCTCTCCTTTCTTCAATGCATATGTAAAGATTAATGTTCCTATGCCGTAAAAAACAAGGGCGATCCATATAAAATAATTAAGAATAATTCCCTCAAAAGACAAGGAAAGTCTTTCTGCCGCATTCTTATAAAATATTTGAGCAATGCTAAACAAAAAAGTACAAAAAACAACCATCAAAATTGACTTTGTTTGCTCTTTCATATATCATCACTTTTTGATGTGGGGGAAGGGGTTTGAACCCTCGTAGGCACTAAGCCACACGGCCCTGAACCGTGCCCGTTTGACCACTCCGGCACCCCCACGATACAAAAGAAACAAAAAGCATTCTTTATATTTGTTTCTTTTCTTTTCGGTTGTGAATTTTTTGTTCACAAAAGCATAACTTCTTAAAATATATAAAGCAATAAGAAAATCCAAGAATGAGGTGAATAACATGACAGAAGAAAAAGAATCAGGAATATTAAGAATAGGAGACAAGATACCAAATCTAACTGTGAATACAACACATGGAAAGAAAAATTTGGTAGATGATTACAAAGGCAAATGGCTAGTTCTGTTCAGTCACCCGGGAGATTTTACACCTGTTTGCACAACAGAATTCTACGGATTTCAGAAGAGGTATGACCAATTCAAAGAGATTAATACAGAGCTACTCGGATTAAGTGTTGATCAGGTTTTTAGCCATTTAAAATGGACAGAATGGATTAAAGAGAATTTGAAGCTGGAAATAAAGTTTCCAATAATCGCTGATGAAAGAGGAATTATAGCAGAAACCTTCGGGATGATTAGTCCTAAAAAAGGAACAAATACAGTCAGAGCAGTCTTCATCATAGATGACAAGAGTATAATCAGGGTTATACTATATTACCCACAAGAGATTGGAAGAAACGTTGATGAGATTATAAGAACAATCAAGGCCCTGCAGGAATCTGATAAATATGGAGTAGCGATACCACACAACTGGCCAGATAATGAATTAATAAAAGATAAAGCGATTGTTCATCCTGCAGCTTCAGATGAAGAGATTGAGAAAAGGAAGCTCCAAAAGGAAAAAGGAGAAATTGAATGCTATGATTGGTGGCTCTGCTATAAATCTGTATAAATGAATTTTTTTGTTTTTATTTTTTTATTCTATTTTTCATCTAGTTCTTACCTTTTTTCATTTCATCTTGCTTCTAATAATACAAAATTATTTAATCCTTAGCTGAAATCTTATAAAATATGAACAAAAATAGCAGCATAGCATTAAAGGTAATTGAAAATTCAGACATTGTTTGCGAAGTTTTAGACAGCAGATTTCCTGAATTAACAAGGATAAAATATCTTGAGAGAGTAATCAAAGAAAAAGGCAAGAGCTTAATTTATGTTCTTAATAAATGCGATTTAATATCTCTAGAACAGGCCAAAGAAATTAAAAAAGAACTAAGGCCAAGCGTTTTTGTATCTGTCGTGAAACATTATGGAATAACAATTCTCAAGAAAAGAATCCTTAGCCTTTCAAAAGGTAAGACAATTGTAGGGGTAGTAGGTTATCCTAACACTGGCAAGAGTTCAATAATAAATGCTCTGAGCGGAAGAAAAAAGGCTCTCGTAAGCCCAACAAGTGGCTTTACAAAAGGCTTTCAATATGCTAAAATAAACAAGAGGGTAATGTTAATAGATTCGCCAGGAATGGTTCCCCTGAATAAAAAAGATGAATTTCTTTTAGGAATAATAGGAGGCCTGGATCCAAACAAAATGAAAGATCCGATATTGGTAGCAGAGAAACTAATAAATCTACAACAAGAAGCCATTATTGAATTTTATGATATAATAACAGAATCAAGAGACTGCGAAGAGATTCTTGAGATGCTTGGAAAATCCCTTAATTTTCTCTCTTCCGGAGGAAAAGCAGATTTGGACAGAACAGCAAAGAAACTAATTATGGATTGGCAAAGAGGTAAAATCCATCTAAAAATGTTAGATAACGAAAGTAATCTTAATGATCTCAATCAGATGAATGAATCATACGAAGGCAATTAGACATCTTCGTTAAAGAATCCATCATCAATTTCATGTAATAAAGAATCAGCATCTTTCTCCTGCTCAAGAGTATTCCTTTCCCCACAATAAGGGCATACCTTTGGAATATCCCCCTTTTTCGTCTCAAACCGATAACCGCAATTTCTACAAATTAACTTCATAGGTAAAAATAAAGAAAAGTTGTATAAAAAACTTTCTAAATTTATCAATTCAAACTATTGCTCAATCTTAATTTCAGGTCCTTTTATCTCTTTCATTCCATACATATAAGGTCTTAAAACCTCTGGAATAACAATAGTTCCTTCTTTAGTTTGATAATTCTCTATAATGGCTACCATCGCTCTTGATGTAGCAATTGCCGTATTATTCAAAGTATGGGGATAATAATAGTGCTTC
>JASGME010000024.1 GCA_030156615.1 Candidatus Woesearchaeota archaeon
TTCACTAAAATCACTCAGACTGAAACAATAGATTTAACTGATTATGCAACAGATTTAGAAGATAACGAATTAACTTGGGAGATTTCTTCTTACGATTCAGACCTTTTGGATTTAGAATTAAATGATTCAATTCTAAAGATAAGTCCAGCGGCTTATACAAAGGCAACAAAGTATATTGATTTAACTGTTTATGACTTAGATAAAGATTCAGCATCCTCAACAATAAGAGTTATCTTAAACATAGAAGAACAGGAATGCACGCCGGGAGAAACAAGAAGATGTGGTCCGAGCACAAACAAAGGTATCTGCGAATACGGCCTTCAAACATGCACAGCAGATGGCTATTGGGGCGAATGTCTGGGTGCAGTCTATCCAAGAGAAGAGATTGAAAATGATCTTGATGATGATTGTGATGGCGAAATAGATGAAGGATTCTATGACTTTAATGAAGCAGTTCAATTCACTAGAGTAGAAGTGTTCCCATTAACTGGTAACGAGATAGAACCTTCTTCAATAATAGCTGTAAGGCCTCATCTATATTCAAAATCTTCATCAACATTCAAGGATGTTAGAGCAGTCGCATATCTTGTTGGTACTGATTCAAGAAGCCTCAAAACCAATTTTGACATAAGAAAAGACAGAGACAATTCAGTAATGCTTTATCTTGAAATCCCCCCATATGTTCAAAAAGGAGATTATCTGATAAAGATAACAATATCAAACGATAATCTGCATATGACCAAGTTTGTTCCAATTATAATTAGTTAATTTTTTATTCTAATTCAACCTTTTCTTCAAGAGCCATCCTTTCGAGTATCCCTTCTGCTCTTTCAATAATCTCTTTCTCATCATTACTCTTTATAAGAGCACCAGCAGCATGCTTATGTCCCCCAACCTCTGCCTCCGTCTTAGAACATATTGTTTGTAATATCTCTCTCAAATCTACCCCGTCGTTTAAAGTAGTTCGCATGCTAATCTTTGTTGAATCATCATAATCGTTCCTTGAAAGACCTAATATAAACTTAAACTCGCTCTTATCAACGGAATTAGTCAATATTGAGCAAAGAGTGCCGATCATAGAACTTCTTATGTCTTCTTTTGAGTTTATAATGATATATCCTTTTCCTTTTTTGATTAATCTGTCATTGTTCTGATTGTTTTCAAACCATCTCAAAGATTCAACAATCTCCTTTCTGTATATCTTCAAAGCGTCGAGCGCCCTCTTCTTGCTTTTTTCATCGCCAAGACATGCCCCAATCCCTAAAGAAGCCATATCCAATCTGCCACAAGCATTAAGAAGTGTAGCAAATTCTTTGCAATCCTTCAGTGGAGATGCCTTCTCTTCCTCTTCCATGAGATAAACAGGCCCAACAATCCTTTGTGCATCTTCAACCTTATCATTTATCCTAAGCACAATCATTCCAGCAACCAATCTTTTAATCTCCTCATCATTTAAATCTATTAATCTCCTCCAGCCATTTTCTCCTTTTGGATTAATTCCAATTCGCTTTAAAAAATCAATCGCTCCGCTCTCAGAACCAGTTACGCCAGGAATATAAGGATCAGTAGAATATTGAAGCAATCTATGCAGAGCCCTTGTTTGAGCTCCGAAGATTCTAATGCCATTAATAACCTTAATCTTCTTTTCCTCAATTCCATATTTCAGGATTATATTGTTCAGAGGTTTAAATCCATAGTCTTCCTGCATATCTCCTAAAGCACCAACGATTGCAATATGAGCCATGTCCTTGTTCTTTTCCAAGACAGCTTTTGAGAAAAAATAAACAACCCCCGACCCAGAAATATTATCGTTTCCATCTATTCCAGAAAGATGAGGATTATATTGAAGTATGTTTTCTCCAATTCTCCATTTCTCAAAGCCCTCTTTAGGCTGATGATGATCCATTACAAGAACCTTCCTTCCTTTTAGCAAGTTAGAAATCTCTTTCAGCTGACCAGAACCAATATCAGTAAATATAAAAGAGCTATACCTTTCCTTTGCCAGTGATTTTATCTTTTCTTCGCTTAATTGCTGAACAATTGATATAGAATACCTTCTATTTGTTCTGTTGAGCATCTTTATTAATATAGATGCCGCACTTATTCCATCTGCGTCTAGATGAGATATTACCCTAATAGTTTTATTCTTATCAAATCCCTTAAAGAAATCAGCAGCCTCTTTAGCCTTATCAAGGAATTCAATCTCTTTATCGCTTAAATCACTTTCATTTTTCAGCTTGTCATCATTTCCGTCCAAAATCCCACCTCTTATTCTTCACCTGAGCGATTATTTATATAATTTATCAAAGTGTGAAATCTAAATTCTTTTTCTATTATTAATGAAACTAATATGATTTTAATGAATACCAATAAATAAAAAATAAATAGAATAAAGAAGAAGAAAACGATATTAAAGAATCTATTTGCTGGCAGCTATCAGCTTTAGATCGCTTCTCCTATAACGCCAGCCTTCAGGAAGCTTCTTTTTCTTGCTGTAATATTTAACAAGTCTTCTTATCTTGCTTTCTGTAAGCAACATGCCCCTTAAAGCAGTTTTATCAAGTTTATTTTCTTCTATGTGCTTGCTTAACTTAGCGGCCTTAACGAGCAAAGCATTTAAATCCTCAGGCAATTCAGGAGCAAGCTTCTTCTCTTCAAGGATCTCTGTTATCGATTTCCCAACGATCCTCTTTACATCAGGTATGCCGTAACTATCTCTAAGCTTAAGACCTATCTGAGAAGGGCTCATCCCAGTCTTTGCCAGCTTCTCTACAAGCATAACTATCTCTTTATCATCATATCTAAGCCAAACAGGCCTTTTAACTTTCAAAGGCTTTTTTGAACCTGCCTTTCCTCTATCCCTTGAGTGCATTCTAGCCATCTTTACTACCTCGAATAAATGTATTTTTTGATAACAAATTTGAGTTAAAACCGAGAAGAAGTTCTTCCCGGTCTAACCAAGCCTAAACCGAGTTATCCGGTATTAAAAAGGATAATGCTTCTGTTTATAAAACTTTTGCCATTCTATGACTGAATGTTTTTTATGTCTTTTATCCTTCCAAAATTAACTATGCTCTTATCAATCTCATCTAGAGCAAGAATAACTGAATCTTCGTAGTCATCAGAATTCTTAAGATATGGAGAAAGAAAGTTTTTATCTAGAACATTTGAGCCAACGGAATACGAAGAAAAAGCAGGCATGACGATCAGTTCTTTTCCTTTATATTTAGTTATTAGAAAGCATTTGAAAATCTCTTCTCTTATCCCATCTACAAGCTTAACATGTGGATGCTCATGTCCAATTATGATTCTGTCGTAGCTTCTGTTAATATTTATAATTTTATCTCCATGGCAAATAAGATTTCTATGCCTTATAGTCCATTTCCTTGCTTTAACAGGAATTCCCAAGTCATTTAGATAATAATCTAATAATTTATCATGATTCCCCCTGATTAGTATTAATTCAATATCTCTTTTCTTTAGAAAACCTAAAAGCTCTTTCAACTCTCTCTTTGCCAGCCCTGAAATTTTTCCAAAATGATGCAATATGTCACCATTAAATACGATCTCTTTTGGCTTTATTTCCTTAATCATTGATTCAATTCTTTCAATAATATCATCAGCTATCCTTACACCAGTAATATTAGTATCATAATAACCAAGATGTAAATCAGATATAATCAATGTCTTGCTTCTTTCAATTATAATTCCTTCTTTGTATATTTTTATGCCGTTCATCTTTATCTTTCCCTTGCTTTTTACAGCTTATTAATTAAAATTATTACTTTAAATGTTGGCTCGACTTAACATTATTTATTTTCGAAAGTTTTATATATTTATTCTTAAACAAAAGGATCATAATAAAGTCGTCCTGCTCAAGGACTAATTTATATGAGGTGGAAAAAAATGTTTGAAGGAAGAAAATCACAAGCAGCAATGGAATTCTTAATGACCTATGGTTGGGCCATGATGGTTGTTCTTTTGGCTTTAGGTGCATTAGCATATTTTGGAGTTTTGAATCCAACTAATCTTTTGCCAGAGAGATGTACATTCCCCGTTGGATTACAATGTGCTGATCATAGCGTTGATCCTACCGCAAACGAAGTTCGTTTTAGGATAATCAATGGTAAGGGTTCTGGTGTTATCCTTTATAATCTTAGTATTACAGACTCTGAAGGGAACTTCCAAGGTTGTACTTTAGATTTCACTACTGCTGGTGCCTGTGAAAATACAGAAATTCAGGGTAGTTCTACAAAATATTGTAAAGATACGACTGGTAATGGCTACAATGATAAGACTGGTTTATATATGTCTTCTTCAGATGTTGCTGTTGTGACAATACCTTGTTCAGAGGTCGCAGATTATGAGTCAAAGGCTAGAGCTGATGTTCATATAACCTGGTATTATGCTGATAGCACGCCTGCCTTCTCTCATACTGAAACAGGCGAATTATTCGCTTTGGCATCGTCTTAAACCATTTATTTCTTTTAATTTTTTCCATTTTTAATTTTTTAACTTTAAGGAGAGAGACTAATGAGAAAAAACAATGCCCAAGCAGCTATGGAATTCTTGATGACTTATGGTTGGGCTCTTATGGCAGCTATGATTGTTCTTGGTTTGCTATACCAATACGGAGGATTAAATCCTTCAAACCTTAGACCTGATTCATGCGAGTTTGACTTAGGCGTAGATTGCTTGGATTTTAGATTAGCTTCAAATGGTGAAGATAAAGCATTGTTGAAAATAAGCAATGGATTCTCAAAACCTATTATACTCTACAGAATATCTTTTGAGGATCAACTAGGACTTATTGAAGATTGTGTTTTTGATTTATCTAGAGAAACTCAAAACTGCACTCTTGTTGATACTTTGCCAAAGTACTGCGCGGATACAAATTCTTTAACAGTAGATACTCCATATGCTGGCGATCCAAACAATATAGGTTTTTATCTGGCTCCAACTCAGGAAGCTTCATTAGAGATTCCATGCGAAAACATAAACTTTGATGGAAAAATGGACATTCCAATAACCCTAACTTATTATTATGCAGATGCAAATTATTCCTATTCTTATGAAATCAAAGGAAGAATATATGGAGGAACCTCTTAATAAGATTCTGATTTAATGCCTCTTAGCCTGCTCGTCAAAAAGCTTTTTCAGATGATTAATGATTTCTTTAGGCCATATTTCCTCGTCTGTGCTCAGAACCTGCTTTATCCAATTTATTGTGTATTTAGATAACTCTGCTTTTGGATTAAAGAAAGAATACTCTATTTCTCTCTTTATTAAAGGATTAACAAAGTTTTCCTTTGCTTTCTTCGTGAACATCTCTCTAATCCGCTCCAGCTTGCTGTCTGCTCCTTTTTTCTCTTCTTCTTTTCCATCTTCTTTGTAATAAATGGTCTTGCCCTCTTTCTTACCTTCATCAAGAGCAATCTTCGCTTGAACCATTCTATTAAGCCTCATCATAAAACTATGTCTATCCTCTGCCGTAACGGAATCAGATGCATACTGCGATAACAGATTAAAAGCAAAAGGAGATGGAATCGTGTTCTTGCTCTCTTTAAATTCATATTTCCCCTCTTGATACCATTTCAGTATTTTTTTAAAATTCTCAATATCCATTGCATCTTCAAGAACCTCTCTTCTTGCTTCCTTCAATATAGGAAAATCATTAGATATAGAACGAACAGCACTCAACAAAACCATTGATGATAACTGTTGAATCCCTGCATTATTTCTATGTCCTTTATATTGCCTTAGAATCATTAATCCTCTTGCAGCGCAATGTCTAAACCTCCTTCTAAGTATTTCTGCATTTTCAATAGATTCTTCAGCAATCTTGTTAATATCAACATCTTTTAGAAGTTCTAACGGATTTATCTTCGATATCCTTTTTGTTGAAGAAAGAGTAAAGCCATAGTCTGTTATAGAAACATTCAATGCCGTTTTATTCTCTTTTGAAAGTACATAAGCACTAACCCTTGAGAATACATCATTTACCCTTCTTCCAAACCTTGAATGATATACTACATAGTGCATATCGTTAAATTTGTATCTCTCAGCAATAAGCCTCTTAATACTTGGAACATCAGCAATCTTGTATTGTTCAAAAACATAATGATAGATTGTTTTAGCACTCTCATATTCAAGCATCAATCTTTTCTGTATAAAAGATATTACCTCTCCCTCTTTGATTCCTTTAGCTATCTTTTCTCTAACCTCTTCTAAGAATGATGATATGTCTGTGCCCAGTTCAAAGCTGAGAGGTAACATTTCAGAATACCATCTTGGAATAGTTGGCGGGCGCGTAGGCATAGGAACAACATGAGCTGTCATTCCCCTAGCATATCTAAACATATAGGTGCTTCCTCCAAGTACAAAAACATCTCCTCTGTTAAGCTTTTCAAGAAAGGGCTCGTCAATATATCCTATGATTTCATCTTTATTCTTCACAGTAACCCTTGATTCCTCAGGAATTGTTCCAACATTTGTATGATAAATCATTCTTGAGAGCTTTCCTCTTGGTGACAACGTATTATCATCATTAATCCAAATCTTTCCATATACCCTTTTCTCTCCCAATTCATCATATTTCCCAGCAAGATAATCTAAAACTGATAGATAATTAGCATAACTCAAATTAGAATAAGGATAAGCTTGTCTGCACACATTATATAATTCTTTGATATCAATCCTTTCAGAAAGCACAAAAGAAAAAATCTGTTGAGCAAGGACATCTAAAGCATTCTTTGGAATATGAACCTTGTCAATCTTTCCATCAAGGGCATCCTTAATCATGACAGAACATTCAATTAAGTCATCTCTATTGACGGCAATAACCCTTCCTTTAGTAGTATCATGGAGCCTATGACCGCTTCTGCCACTCCTCTGCAAAGCCCTTGCTACAGATTTTGGACTGGATAAAAGAATAACTAAATCAATATAGCCTATATCTATGCCAAGCTCAAGCGATGTTGAAGAAACAACACATTTAAGCTTTCCTTCCCTTAGCTTTTTTTCAACATCCTTTCTCATCTCCTTTGAAAGAGAGCTATGGTGAGGCGCTATGTTTTCATCATTATAGTAATTATAGTATCTGCTCTTCAAAATATCAACAACTCTCTCAGTAGCAGCTCTTGTGTTCGTGAAAATAAGAGTGGTTTTGTGAGCCTGAATAAGCTTATGAACCTCTGCATATATAGCTCTATCAACACTGAACAAATCAGTTTCAAGATATGCCTTAACAGGTGTAATTACCTTTATATCCATCTTCTTTATGAAAGAGACATCAATGATTGTGCAATCCCTTGGCACAACTTTTCCATCTTTTATTTCATTCCCAACAAGAAAATGAGCCACATCTTCAAGAGGTGAAACAGTAGCAGAAAGTCCTACTCTGCATAAATATCTACTTAATCTCTCTAAATGCTCAAAGGAAAGAGCTAAATGAGTTCCTCTTTTATTCTCGCAGAGTGCATGTATCTCATCTATTATCCCCCATTGCACATCCTTCATTTTCTCAGAAAACGATTTTGATGTGATTAAGATTCCTAAGGATTCAGGTGTAGTAATCAATATATGAGGAGCATGCTTTCTCATCTCATCCTTTTCTTTCTGTGTTGTATCACCAGTTCTTACACCAATCCGTATCCCTAATTTTTCAATGCCATACCTCTTCTTTGCAATTCTCTCCATCTCTTTCAAAGGTTCTTTAAGATTCACTTCTATATCATAGTTCAGAGATTTCAAAGGACTGACATAAACACAATATACCTTGTCCTCAAGTTTTCCCTTTAATGAGCTATCTATCAATTCATTTAAGATTGAAAGAAAGGCAGTTAGTGTTTTAGTAGAACCAGTTGGAGAAGATATCAAGACATTCTTCCTTGAATGAATCTCAAAGATTCCATACCTCTGAGTAATAGAGAAATCCTTGAATGTTGAGAAAAACCATTCCTCAACAACAGGATGCAAAATCTTTCTTATCTTTTTAGAAGAGTCAGGTTTTTCTTTATATTGAATCATAAAATTGGGCTAAGTAAGTTATTTTTATTATTTTTCTTTTAGTCCTTTTTTCCAAATTTATTAATTAAAACAATTTTTAGTATCAAAAAGCATTTATATGGCTTATTATTAGATGGTTCAGGTGGATTAAAATGAGTTTAGAAGGAAAAATAGAATCAGAAGCACGCTGGATGAAACTTGTATCTGACACGCTCGAAGAGATAAAGGAAGGAGAAGTATATAAGATAGATCTTATTCCAGATTTCATTAACAGCGGAGATGTATCTAGGGAAGAAGTAATGCCTTACATAAGAGAAGGTTTATCTAAATTTATTAGAGAAATAAAATCAATGGGAATAAAAAGATATATCGCTAGACCTCAATATATGCATTCTCTAAATGAACATTACAAAGAAGCAAAAAGGGCATTAAATAGAATTGAAGAAGGAGAAGAACCAATATATTTTAGAGGTAATCTAATTTAAATTTTGAGACTCTTTTTTTTATTTTTCTTTTAATCATTTTTTTGTTCTTTTTTTTCTAATGAATTTTTCTTCTCTCCAATCCTTTTTTTAATCCTATTGCCAACCTTCTTTGCTCTATTCAAAGTTCTTCCTAATACATTATAATTCTTAA
>JASGME010000025.1 GCA_030156615.1 Candidatus Woesearchaeota archaeon
CTGAAAAGCTCCATCTGAAGAGCGCCGGTATCAGCCCATACCCAGCAGTTTCCACAGTGATCCGGCGACCCTCCGGTCTGATCCCATTCCGACGGTAAGTATGCAAAACTGTCAAGAAGTGAAAGATTCAGCGGAAGATTTCCTGCCAAATATTCCCGGGGAGAATAACGCGGTGTATTTTTGTTTGCCTCCTGCAATGCAAGCACAACACCGGTCTGAAAATCCATCGCAGAGTCTGCATATTCATCAGATGAACTTTCTTCATTTATTTCTTGAGAAATTCTGATTTGTTCAGCTTCGTTTTCACTGAGCTTATTTTCATCATCAGAGTTTTCCGATAATTCATCTTCATCAAATATCATCTCAAATACATTCTTTTCTTCCATATTTTTCACCTCGTAATTCAAGATTTGAAGGCCTTCTGATGTGAAAGCCCATTCAAAATCCAAGTTATTTTTAAGCAAAATGCTTATTCGCTTTGCCGTTTCAAACAATTGATTTAATTCATTATTGCTGAGGCTTGGATCTTCAGCATCTTCTTCAGATATTGAGCGTTTCTCTATTTTATAATCTGATAAACTGCTGAAATAAGCAAAATCTTTTTTTGATATCTCGCGGTCAAGGATTTCAAATCTTTCAAAAGAGAGTTTAAAATAATCTGGCTTTATTTCTCCTTTCTTAATGGCATCTATAAATCCAAATGATGAGAAGATTTGAATGTCTTTTCCTTTGTTAATTGTGCAAAATCCTGATTTCTCAGGCATAACCATTTCTTGAAAGATTAGTGCAATGCGAGGCAGTCTCTTTGTTCTTGCAATCTCAAGAATTCTTTTTACTGAAAATAAATAAGAAAATGCTTCAATAATACTTTTCTCAACTTCTTTATCCCCTTTTATGTTTCTTATTGCTGGCACATTTTCTTTAATTGAGTCTGAATAAGAGAGTCTAAGAACTGCTAAAGGATCTGAAGATGAATTCACTATTTTTTCAGCATCCTTATCCTTTGTTGAAATTGTTAAAGAATGATAGAAATCAAGGATATAATTCAATTTATCTTCTTCTATTGATGACATTTGAATATATGCTCTTATATCATTTGAAAGTTTTGTTGCATCTTTTTCTGATGATATTGTAGTAATCTTTTGATTTAAAAATTCAAAGACGCTGCTTTCTCTAAGAAATTCGTCGAAAAAATCAAATGAGACTGAAAAACCATTTTTAGTGAAAAAATTTCTCTTTGAAAGAAAGGCCAACTTTAGAGCCTTTCTACCAAACAATGCTTCATCTTCCTCTTCCAGATCAGAAAGCATTTTAATTTTCATCTTTTCAGATGATTTTAGGATTACGAATTTAAAAATTTTCCTATTTGAATAAAATTAGGAAAAGAGATAGAAAAAGAAAAGTATAAAAATTAATAAAAAGTTTTATTCGTCCTCTTCTTCATCAGAGGCTTCCTGCTCTTTAATGTCCTCGTTGAGAAGTTTTTCATACATATCGTCGTATTCGTCTTCTGTTATAATATTCTTCTTAAATAGCAATTCAAGAAGAGCGTCTATCTTTAGATGCGCTTCATATAACAAATCATCCGCGTTTATATCCTCTTCTTCCTCAAACTCCTCTTTTTCAAAGTCTTCTGGCATTTTAAATCCCCAAGCAGGGGATATGCAATAGGTTTTTAAAGGTTTGGTTTTTTATTCAAAAGGGGATAGCTCCTTCATTTCATCATCTTCAAAATAAACTAATCTTATGCCTAAGCCTAAATTAAGAAGTGCAGAAAGAACTGCCATATGTGTCTTTCCGTCCCCAGAAAAGAGATTTAATCCTACATCTAAATCATTTATTTTTTCTTTGAGTTCTTCAAATATCTTGTTTTTTATCGCTTGAAGATTATCGTTAAAATTAACTTCTATGAATTCTATATTCTCTTTCTTAGGAAATTTTTTCATTCCAAATTCATCGGTAATTATGAATATTTTTTCCCAATCATTAGCATTACATAACTTAATGATTTGAGTCCATGTGCCTTTTCCAAAAGAAGCAATTGCAATTAACTTTGCCATAATTTTGAAGAAGAATCACTAATTAAAAAGTTTTCTAAAACAAAAGCATAAAGATGATGGAAAAAAATATAAATCAAAGAACAATTTCTAATCCATAGGGGCCCGTGGTCTAGTGGCTATGACATCCGCCTGACTCGCGGAAGGTCTCCAGTTCAAATCTGGACGGGCCCATTTCCTTAATTCTGAATCAAATCAATATATTTAAATAATAGGATATTGATTATTTTATTGTGATTAAAAATGGAAAAAGGATTAGAAGGCAAGGTTGCTATTGTAACGGGTGCTAGAAGAGGAATTGGAAGAGCTATTGCTTTGAAACTCGCTAAAGAGGGAGCTAATGTTGTTGTAACAGATCTTTCCAAAGAGGATTGTGAAGCAGTTGTTAAGGAAATTAAGGGCCTTGGAAGCAATGGCTTAGCCATGAAATTAGATGTAACAAATGAAAAAGATGTGAAAAGGGTTGTAGAATCAACAAAAAAGAAGTTTGGAAGAATTGATATTTTAGTGAATAATGCCGGGATTTTTATCCAAGAAGACCTCGAAAAGATGGATAGCTCTACTATAAATAAAATAATAGATGTAAATCTAAAAGGTCCTATTTTATTTATTAAAGAAGTCATACCGATTATGAAGAAGCAGAGATATGGAAAGATAATTAACATAGCGAGCATTGCTGGCTTTGTTAGTTTTGAAAAATCCTCAATCTATTGTGCTACAAAGGGAGCTATAGTAAATATGAATAGAGAGCTCGCTGTTGAACTTGGGAAATACAAGATTAATGTTAATGGGGTTGCTCCCGGAGTAATTGAAACAAAGATGACAGAGGGCTTATTGAAGAATAAGAAGACAAAAACTGAATTGCTTAAAAACATACCTTATGGGAGAACAGGGAAACCTGAAGACATTGCAAATGCTGTTGCTTTCTTAGCGAGCGATGATAGCGAATACATAACTGGAGAAACGATAGTTGTTGATGGTGGCTGGACTGCAAAATAAATCGTAGTTTTGATTTCTTTTTTTATTCATTTAATTCATCCTCATCAAATATAAAAATATCTTCAATATTGGAATCTAAGGCTCTAGCTATCTTATATGCTAATTTAAGCGATGGATTATACTTTCCTTTCTCAAGGAAAATGATAGTTTCCCTTCTAACACCAACTTTTTTTGCTAATTCTTCCTGAGTTAGATTCAGTCTAGCTCGTAATTCTTTTATTCTTGTTTTCATTTCAATCCTTTTATTCTGTAATAATAATAAAATACGGTTTCAATCAAAGCCATTGCACACAGAGAGTAAAGAAGTGTGTAACCTACTTGACTAAAGCTTTCGGTGCCTATTGCCAAAAAGATTCCGAGAGGCACTGCAATTATTACAATAGTCTGCCATGCTCTTACAGTTGCTTTTTCTCTCATTCTTTGAAGCATCTCATCATCAATATTCTTAACTTTCTTGTTTAGATAATTCAATAAAAGAATAGCAACAACAAAGCCTATTAAAGGTAGAATGAAATTTCCCCGTTCCATCCAAAAACCCATGAAAGCTACTAGACCAAATATAACCAAAATGTTCACAAGAACAAGTTGTTTTTCGTTCATTTTCATTTCCTCCGTTAGATATTTTTAACTTTTTGTTATGTATATATAACATCTTTTATTTAAATCTTTCGTTTTGAGAACGGATTCAAAGAAATCTGAAATTGTTTTGCAACTTCAGCGATCTAAATATTTTAGTTTTATTTCTCTGATATCATTATAAAGGTTGAAGAAAAAAAGAAAGATCGTTGATTTTAAAAGTTCTTGGCCTATCAAAATTCAGATCTTTTAAGGATATTCAAGTTTTCATTACTTCCGTTTCACAAATAATTACATAATACCATGAAATTGCTATGGTGCGGGTTATGGAATATAACACTAACACAGATGTCGGGAAATACAAGCACATAATTCCTCTCTTTAGTGCTCTTGATTCTTCAGACGAAGAAGGAAGCAAAGTTTATTCATCTTGTGAGAAACCTTGTGTTTGCGTCTGTGTTTGTAGGCATGGAAAAGCTTCTTCGCTAGATTTCTCAAAAAAAGGAGATCTAGAAGAAGATATAGAAAAACTCTTTGACAAGTCTTTGACTGCACAAAGTTTATATGAGAGTTAGAATTCTGTTATTTCATAATGGAAGAGATTTCCTTGGATGACTTAATGAGGATATTAAATGAACGGTTGAATAACATAGTTCCCTTTATAAAAAGATTTGATGTTTTTCTTCAAAAAGGAGGAGTTGGATGCTATGATGTTAAAAGATGGGCGATATTTATCCCAGACTCACTTAATAATTTTATGAAGATCCATACAATTCTACATGAAGGAGCTCATTTAATTCTAAGAGAAAAGTTATCAAATTTAATCTCTCCAGAAGGATTTGACAGACTAAAATGGTCAATGGAACCATTTTTTATAGAAAATTCTGTTTTTTCATTAGACGAAGCTTTTGCAGAGATTGTTACAACTAAAATAATGTGCAACCTTCCTGAGGCTTTTTTAAATAAAAAAATTGTTTTTAATAAATTTTCTGAACCTTCTTACGAAGATTCTGATAAGAAATTAGATATTTTCTTAGCAAAAATCTCAAAATGGCAAATTCCCATAACTCTAAAAAACAACAATCTTAATATATCAAATACTATGAAAAACTTAACATTTTTGGAACCTGAAGACAGGGTTAAAGCAATTTTAGATTCTTTAAGTGTGTTAAGAGATTACAAGTATGAAGAATATATTAAAAAAATAATTGATGATCCTTTAAAAAATTCTCCGAGTATGAAATTATTATCTTCTATCTTTCCTTCAATGATTAAGATAAATGAACAAATCAAAGATTTTGACAAACAAATTTTTTTAGATTATTTAGAAAATCTTTCATGGATTGATTACGATAAAGATTATTACATATATTCAAAATTTATTGATAAAAAAAATGTAAACAAAATTAAGAAACAAAAAAATCCAAAGATAAATACAAAGATCAAAGAAAAGTTCTTGAAAATTTCAAAAAATTTAAAAGAGACCAGAGAAAGAATAAAGTGTGCCTGGGAAGCCAGGGATGGGAAAAAATTAAAAATGATTATTGGGAAGTACAATTCAGAAAGATGGAAATACAGGGAAAAAGTAAACCTAAAAAATAATTTTAATAAATATGGTTTTGGATTATTCAAATGGGAATAAAAGAAAGATATAACCTAAAACAGATTTATGAAAAGCCGTTGATAAGCGAAGCTTCAATGAAAACAAGAATAGAGGGAATTCATTGTTTAAAAATTTCTTCACCATTGTATATTCAATATGAAATTACAAAAGACTGCAATTATCGTTGTGTATTTTGTTATAATGTTTGGAAAAATAAAAAGAAAGATTCTATTAAAGAAAGAGAGTTAACATTAAAACAACAATTAAAAATCATAGATAAATTAGCAGAAATGAATGTTTTTGGATTGATTCTTTCTGGGGGAGAACCTCTTGTATCTAAAAATTTATTTAAAATAATCGAAAAGGCTTCAAAAAGATATAAAATTGAAGTAAGTATTATTACAAATGGAGCATTATTGACAGAAGAAGTTTGTAAGAAACTGAAAGAATGCGGATTATCAGATATGCAAATATCTTTTCATAGCTTTAAAGAAAAAGATAATGATGATATTACAGGTACGAGAAATTCATTTCGTAGAACTACTTTAGGAATCAGAAATGCTCTAAAGTATTTTTCTCCAGAGAAAATAAATATCAACATGGTGCCAATAAAAAAGACATATGATGATGTATATAGCACTGCCAAGTTTTTAAAAAACCTAGGAGTTATTAATTTTACAGTTAGTTCGTATGTTTATACAGGAAATAAAAAGTTAGATGAAGAGATAGCACCAAATAAAAAAGAATTTCAGGAGATATATGATCAAATAGTCAAAGTAAAAAATGAGCTTCTTATGAGAACGTTTATTGGAGGTTGTTACCCCCTGTGTTCTTTAAACAAGAGAATAGATGACGAAGTTATTTCTTTAATAGGGAATATCTGTGATGCTGGAGTTACTCAATTAGTGATTGGTCCAAATGGGGATCTTAGACCTTGTGTTGCATATGATCATATTTTAGGAAACATATTAGAAGATGATCCATTAAAGATATGGAAAAATTCGAAGATTCTTACAAAAATAAGAAGGATGGAGAACATTCCTTCCCTCTGTGAAGGATGTAAACATCTAATAATCTGCAGGGGAGGCTGCAGAGCATCAGCTTATAATAAATATAAAAAGTTTGATTCCATTCATCCTTTATTAGAAAATGACTGAATATGTTTTATTTAAACATCCCGAGTTAAAAATCAGAAGAGAAAACTTCGGGGGAATAATAAAAACTGCAAGAGGATTATTTTTGATAGATAAGAAAGTGTACCTTTTGTTAAACAGTATAGATAACAAGAAAAGGTATTCTGAATTAGCCAAAGATAAAGAGTCAAAAATGATAATTGATGAACTATTAAAGCTTAAAGTAATTTTAAAGATTAAAGAGAAGAATGCTGAAAGGATAAGAGATTCTAATCAAAAAAAAGCCAAATCTCTTTAGTAAATTATCAACTCAAAGAACATTATCTTAGCATCTAATTTAGATAGTATTATTAAAAACTTTAATTTCCGTTCTTGACAAAGCGATAAAAATCTTTCCATTGACAAATCAATATGAAATAGTGTTAACTATTACGGCATCTCTAAGGAAGGAAACTTTTTGCAGAATAAATATATTTAATTTATATTCTTCATTATTTAAATCTTTCGTTTTGAGAATTTCATCTATGGAGCATAAACCTTTCTCATATGCTCGGATTTTTCAATGAGATTTTTTACATATTCAACCTTTTTGTTGTCAATCTGAAAAGAATCACTTATCTCTTCAGTCTGCCATCCCTTCTCTAAAGCCAATAAAATGAGATCTAGGCTTTCATAACTTAATCCTATCGTTTCCTCATCATTTAAACCAGGCAAGATATCTGGAGAAGGGGCCTTCTCTATAATTTTTGATGGGATTTTCAGGTATTTGGCAAGTTCTCTAACCTGTGTCTTATAAAGATTTATTATAGGCATAATATCTGCTGCATCATCACAACCATGTTTAACGAAAAAGCCAATTTTGTATTCTGTTTTGTTCGCAGCTCCAACTATTAATCTGTTTTCAAGTTCTCCATAAAGATAGAGCAGAACCATTCTAATTCTGTGCTTTGCTCTATAATATGCATTTGTTTTTTTGATGTAAGAATTAAATTTGGCATCGCTTAAACCAGAAAGGCCTGTTGAAAAAGGAGTTTCGCCATCCTTTTTTTCAAAGAATTTGTAAGACTTCTTAACAATTCCTTCTTTTATACCTTTTGACAAAGGAATCTTATTCAATGGAAACAATTTATGAGCCCCAATAACCTTCAGGTATTTCGTTATATCTATCAGTTTTGTTTCAATGTTAAGTTCTCTTGCGAATGAGATTGCATCTTCTACATTTTCCTTTTTTGAATCTGCCTCAGGCATTATCATTGCCAATACTTCGTCAGAACCTAGTGCTCGCTCACAAAGGGCTGCAACAACAGCTGAATCAAGTCCGCCACTCAATCCAATTATTACACCTTCTCTGTCAAGCTTTTTTGTATATTCCTTAATAAAATTCTCTAAATTAGTAATTAATTCTCCATAATCTATGGTCATATATGATTTTAGCTCTTCTAGTTTATTTTGTAAAGTCATAAATATATTTCGGACTGCTGGCTTATATATTTTGCTTAACAAAATAACAATGAAAAATAAACAAAATAAATAAATATAAATGATTAAAACTAAAATTAACAATGTCAATCGAGGAAGAAAAGCCAAAAAGAAGTATTGATGACGAGATTCGTGATTTAATAACAGAAAGTGTAAATAGATTGAATGATTCTGATTATAAAGAGATAAGCAAATACTTCAACAAAAACAACAAGTCAAGGAATTTCTCGATTGCTGGTGGAACTATTGCAGGAGTTCTTCTTTCTGGAATCTTTGGGAATGAAGTGATAGAATATTTAGAGCAAAATAATGCAATGAATAATATAAGCTTGAATTTAACCAACCTTGGTTTAACTACATTGATTGCTGCGTGTGGATTTGGAGGTGCTTTAATAGGAAAAACAATCTATGATTCCAATAAAAAGAAAAAATTCCAGGAAAGAAAATATGAATATATTGATGCTCTGCTTGAATCTCTTGAGATCCTTTATGAAACAGAAGTTTCAGAAGATTATAAGAAAGAGTTAATAAAAGGATTAAATGATTATCTTAATAACAAAAGCACAGATTTGCCCATATTA
>JASGME010000026.1 GCA_030156615.1 Candidatus Woesearchaeota archaeon
ATTTAGGATATTTTTCAAATTTTTCCAATAAGAAATTATTATCCCTTGGCCTGTTTTTTAACTCTTTATCAAGAATCTTCATTGCCTCGTCAAATTCATTCTTTTCTAATTGACGAATCTCTAACCTTTTCATCGAAAATCATCCCAAATTTATTCCTTGAAATTTGGTTTAATCAATAAAACTTCTCCTACTGGCACATTTCTTATTTTTCCATTATTAAAAACAAAAGCTGGTTCTTTTCCTATTACAACAACTTCTTTAGAATTAACATACAGCCCGTTTTTTTCCGTCAGAGCTATAATATTTTCTGATTTGTTCTCTTCTGAAATATTAATTAACTTATCTTTTTCTTCTTTTTTATAATGTACCATTATTTCATATCCGGATAAAACATTCATTCCAGTTAACTCATTTATCCCAACCCAGTTTTTATCAGAATATAATGAATACTTGATTGTCTTGGAGAATATAGTCGCCCCTGCAGAGCCTCCATAGATTGGAATATCTGATTCAATAGCTTCTTTTAAAAATTCCCAAAATCCTGTTTCCTTCAATTTTTTTAAGAGATAAGGGGTATTTCCTCCTCCGATGTATATTCCAGAGAAATTGCTTGGAGACACATCTTTGGATTTTTTCAAATCTCCTTCAGTCCACATCTCATAATTCTTTATTCCAAAATTATCAAAAGTTAATCTCAACCATTTTAGGCAATCCGGATAAGGATGTTTTATATTATCTATAGCTATTGGTATGTATAAAAGTGGCTTATTTTTATCCAACAAAGAAGCAAACTTTTCATCTACTTCTTTTGTATCTTCTCCAGATCCCCCTCCGGATAAAATAATCTTCATGTTAAACCCCTTATTTGTTTTAATAGTTTTGGATATTTCTTCTTCTGTCTTATTCATTACAAATTTATGCTATTTTTTAAGTAAAGCAATTATTCTTTTTCTGTTGCCTATTTTTACAATATTAATTTCATAATTCCTGAAGTTTGATTCTTTGCACACTTCTCTTAAACTCTGTCTATCATGAAGATAATTCTTAACTTCTAATCCGTTTATTATGTCAGGCACTATCCTGCCATGTTTTTTAATCTTGTCCCTCGCCCATTTTGTCTCTCCATTAGGAAGATCTATTATTGCAAGCCCTTCATCTTTCAATACTCTGTACATCTCATTAATTGATTTTAGTTGATCATCCTTACTTAAAAGATGGTTGAAACTCGACCATAAACAAATTACTTTATCAAACTTTTCCGAAGTATATGGAATCTCTCGCATATCGCCAGTTTCAAATCTTATCTTAAGATTATCTTTTTTTGCTTTTTTATTTGCTTCTTTTATCAAATCCTTAGATATATCTACTCCGATAACATTATATCCTTGTTTGTAAAGTAAAAATGTTATTCTGCCATATCCACAAGCCAAATCTAAAATCAGGTCATCTTTTTTTAAGAACTTTGATATGAAATCCAGCATATCCTTATCTCTTTCTTCGTTTGTTAAAGAAGCCATACCATCTGCGCCTAACTTTTTATAAAAACCTATTGCAAGTTTAGAACTAATGTCGCTTTTCATTTTTAAAAAGAGAATTTTTTAATCCTCTTTCCTCAATTTTTTAAATATCTGCTTTTTAAATAAAGATTTCGGTTCTCTTTATTTGAGTCTGTGAATAATTACGCAACAGAATGCATTTCTCAGAAACATTTAAAAGGAAACAATTCATCCAAAAACTAATGCAATCTTCTAATTTGGAAATCCGATTTCATGGCAGAGGTGGAGAAGGCGCGAAGAGTGCAGCCCAGTTGATTGCAGAAGCAGCTCTTCTTGAAGGAAAGTTTGTTCAGGCATTTCCGGAGTATGGCCCTGAAAGGAGTGGAGCTCCAGTTGCCTCTTTTGTTAGAATAAGCGATGAAGAGATTACAACGCATCAGCCTGTTGTTGTTCCGGATTTTATAGGAGTTATAAACAATGGCATGATTCTTTTTCCAGAGATTGTTGAAGGGATTAAGCCCAGCTCGATTATTGTTGTTAATTCTTCGCTTTCTGATGAAGAACTCAAGAAAAAGCTTAAAATAAATGCAAAAATATATTCAATCAATGCCAGCGAAATTGCAAAAAGGCATCTTGGGATGAACAAGGCAAACACTGCGATAGTGGCAGCAATTGCCTATCTTTCAAAGGCAGCAACACTAAATTCCATTATAGAGGTAACATATAATCTTTTTAAAAGAAAATCGGAAGAGATTGCCGAAGCAAATGTTGCAATAGTTAAGGAAGTTTGGAATCTTTTTGAAACAAAAAAATGACGATAAAGAATGTTAAAAAGAGATGGAAGGATATTCCGATAGGCGGTGTAATTGTTGAGCCAAAAACCTCTTTAAGGAATAAGACAGGCAACTGGCGTGTTCAGAAGCCGGTTTTTCATCCTGAAAGGTGCATTCATTGTATGCTCTGCGTTCCATACTGCCCGGAGGATGCATTTATTGTAGAAGATGGAAAGTTGAAAGGGATAAATTATGATTATTGCAAGGGCTGCGGTCTTTGTGCTTCTGTTTGTCCTGTTAAAGCAATTACAATGGAAGATGAAAATGTTGAACAAGAAAATGATGAAAAATGAATAACCTCAAAATATTTGTGGATTCAAAGTATATAGATAATTATGAGACAGTTCTTCCTCTTAGTGGAGCCCATGCTGTTGCAGAGGCAATGAGGCAGATTAATCCGGATACCGTTGCTGCTTATCCTATTACACCTCAAACACCCATAGTTGAAAGATTTTCGGAGTTTGTTGCAGACGGAAAGGTTGACACTGAGTTTATCCCTGTTGAATCAGAGCATTCTGCAATGAGTGCAACAATAGGGGCATCGGCGGCGGGTGCAAGGGCTATGACAGCAACATCTTCTGTTGGCTTGGCATTGATGTTTGAAGTGGTGAATGCAGCTTCAGGAATGAGATTGCCTATAGTGATGCCCGTTGTCAACAGAGCATTGTCTTCTCCAATAAATATACATTGCGATCACTCGGATACGATGGCTTGCAGGGATGCAGGTTGGATTCAGATCTATTCAGAAAATTCTCAGGAGGCTTATGAACATGCTATACTTGCAATAAGATTGGCAGAACATCCGGAGATTCAGTTGCCTGTCATGGTAGCTCAGGATGGCTTCATAACGAGCCATTCTGTTGAGGTTGTGAGAATCCTTAAAGACGAGGTTGTTAAGAATTTCGTAGGTGAAAGAAAACCAATCCATTCTTTACTCTTTTCAGAAAATCCTGTTACCTTTGGAGCCCTAGAACTTCCAGATTACTTCTTTGAAACTAAGAGACAACAACAATACGCAATGGAAATGGCTCTGAAATATTACTCAGATATTGCAAATGAATTAACTAAGCTAACGGGTCATGCATATCCTATGTTTGAACCATTCATGCTTGATGATGCAGATGTTGCTCTTATAGCATTAAATTCTTCTGCCGGAACTATTAAAAAGGTTGTTAAAGAGATGAGGCAGGAAGGTAAAAAAGTGGGGCTGCTTAAGATTCGCCTGTTCAGGCCATTTAATTATGAGTTAATGAAATCTATGTTAAAGCATGTTAAAACAATAGGCGTCCTTGACAGATCCTTTTCCTTTGGAGCAAATCCGCCTGTCTTTTCAGAGGTTCTTGCCTCATTAAGATCTGAGAACATCTTTAGCTTTGTTTATGGTCTTGGTGGTAGAGAGCTATATGAAAGTCAGGTTAGAGAAACATTTGATAATCTCTTGAAAGGAAAGTTTGATGCTAAAATTAATTATATTGGATTGAGAGAATAAAATCATAGAAGAGGAACAAAATGAATCCAAAAGAATATTCAGAAAAGGAAAGAGCCCTTTATTCAGGGCATAGCTCATGTGCAGGCTGTGCGATGCCTGTTGTAACAAGGTCTGCTCTTGCTTCGGCTTCTGAATACAATATTGTGGCTTCAGCAGCAACAGGTTGCCTTGAGGTTACAACAACGATATATCCGACATCAAGTTGGGGTGTTCCTTGGATACATAATACATTTGAAAATGCGGCAGCAACCATCTCTGGCGTTGAAAGTGCATACAAGGCCCTGAGCAGGAAGGGCAAGATTAACAAGAAATACAAATTTATTGCATTTGGCGGTGATGGAGGAACTTACGACATAGGATTGCAAAGTCTTTCAGGAGCTCTTGAGAGGGGTCATAATTTTCTATATATCTGCTATGATAACGAAGGCTATATGAATACAGGAGGACAGAGAAGTAGTGCTTCCCCCTTTGGAGCTTCAACAACAACTTCTCCAGCCGGTACAGTTCATAAAGGCAAGGAGCAATGGCGTAAGGACCTTATGAAGATTGCTGTGGCCCATAATATTCCTTATGTGGCTCAGGCAACAATAGGAAATTGGCCAGACATGACGATGAAGTTTAAGAAGGGAATAGAAACAAATGGCCCTGCAGTGGTCGTTGTCCTTTCCCCATGTATCCTTCTTTGGCATATAAAACCAGATGAAGCAAATACTGTATCAAGGCTTGCGATAGATAGTTGCTTTTGGCCCTTATATGAAGTTATAAACGGCAGGTATGTGCTTAATTATGATCCGGGCAAGAGAAAGAAACCTATTGAGGAATTCATGAAACCACAGGGAAGGTACAAACATCTGTTCAAACCAGAGAACAGGCATATTATTGATTTCATTCAGAAGAGGATAGATGAAGAATGGGAAGAGTTAAAGAGAAGGGCAGAGTTTGACAAGGCTTACATAAAGAGCAATTCTGAATCAGAAAAGCAAGGCAGGAATTGAAATGGATTTCATGAAAATTGCAATAAGAGAAGCAAGGACAGGGATGAAAAAGCATCATGGAGGGCCTTTCGGTGCTGTCATTGTTAAGGATGGAAAAATAATAGCAAAAGCTCATAATATGGTTCTTTCAACTAATGATCCAACAGCTCATGCAGAGATAGTGGCGATTAGGAAGGCAGCAAAAAAGTTAGGCACATTCAAGCTCAATGATTGCGAAATCTATTCTACTGCTCAGCCATGTCCTATGTGTTTATCTGCGATAGTCTGGGCAAGGATTAAAGTCCTGTATTTTGGAGCTAATGCGGAGGATGCTACGAAAATAGGATTTGATGATTCAAATATCTATGAGATGATTAAAGGCAAGAAATCTTTTCCATTCACTCAAAATCAAATAAACAGGGAAGAATGCCTTAGCCTGTTTGATGAATGGATGAATATGGAGCATCAGAATTATTGAATTCTTATTCTTTCTTTTCTATTCTTTCTCTTCTTCAATTATTCTTAGAGTTTCTATTGCAATCATCAGCTCTTCGTTTGCTTCAACTATGAATATTCTTACAGATGAATCATCTGCACTTATCTCCTGAGAATTCTTTAAGTTTTTATTTTTGTCAATCTTTATTCCAAGGTTGTCTAGCTCAGAAAGGATTTGTTCTCTTATTAGCGGTTCGTTCTCTCCAATACCACCAGTGAAAACTATGGCATCCACGCCGTTCATTGAAGCAATATAGCTTCCAATATATTTTTTAATCCTGTAGGCATAAACTGCTCTTGCAGTCAATGCATTTTCATTTCCTTTCAAAGCATTCTCCTTTACTATTCGCATATCGCTGCTTATACCGCTAAGACCGAGCAGGCCGGATTCCTTATTGAGTATCCTATTTGCATCTTCTTTTGAGTATCCTTCATCTAGAAGAAATAGGGGGATTGCAGGATCAATATCGCCACATCTTGTGCCCATAACTAAACCTTCAAGGGGGGTGAAGCCCATAGATGTATCTATGCTCTTCCCATTCTTTATTGCACAGATACTGGCTCCATTGCCGAGATGGCATGAAATGATTTTAAGCTCCTTTATGTCCTGATGCATCAACTCAGCAGTTTTTTGGCTAACATACTGATGGTTTGTTCCGTGAAATCCAAATCTTCTTATTCCATGCTCTTCATAAAGTTTCATAGGCAATCCATAGAGATATGATTGCTTTGGCATGCTCGAATGAAATCCGGTATCAAAAACAGCAACCTGTTTAACTTCAGGTGCTATCTCTTTCAATATTTTCATTCCTAGAACATTTGGGGGATTGTGTAGCGGAGCCAATCTATTCAATTCTTCAACCTTTTGAATAAGTCTTTTATTGATTATACTCGGCTCTTTAAAGACCTCGCCGCCATGAACAACTCTGTGGCCTATCCCATATAATTCGTTTAGTGAATTTATTATTCCTTCATTAAGAAGTATTTTCAAAACTTCTCTTATGGCCTCTTCATGGTTCTTCGGCTTTGCATCATCTTTCTTTTTCATGCCACAGCACTCAAAAACGATTTTCGAATGCTCATGTCCGATTGCATCGCAGAGCCCCTTTATTAATGTCTTGCCTTCAGGAAATTCTATTAGCTGGAATTTAACACTGCTTGAACCTGAGTTTATAACAACAATCTTTTTCTTATCTTCTTTCATCTTTCATCGCCATAATTGCCTGAAGTGCTGTGATTGCAGCAAGATTATATATGTCTTTAGAATTACATCCTCTTGAAAGATCATTAACAGGAAGTCTTAATCCCTGAATGATTGGGCCTATTGCCTCAAATCCTCCTAAGCGTTCAGCAATCTTATATCCTATGTTGCCTGACTGCAAATCAGGAAAAATCAATATGTTTGCATTCCCGGCAACCTTGCTTTGAGGAGCCTTCTTCTTTCCAACCTCGGGAACGATTGCTGCATCAAACTGCAACTCGCCATCCACAAACCCGTCTTTTATCTTTTTCATCGCAATCTTTGTTGCATTCCTTATTCTCTCTAAGCTTGGATGCTCAGCAGAACCTTTTGTTGAGAAAGAAAGAAAAGCAACCCTCTTTTCTTTTATGCCAATCATTTCAGCAGATTTTGATGTCAGATATGCAATCTCCGCTAATTCTTCTTCATCTGGAAGTATATTTACAGCGCAGTCAGCAAACAAATAACTTTTCATTCCCTTGCTAATTAGAAAAAAACTTGAAATTCTTTTCACATCTTTTTTCATCTGAATCATTTTTAGAGCAGCTCTTATTGTATGCGCTGTAGTATGATTTGCTCCAGAAATTAAGCCATCGGCCTTCCCGGTTGAAACCAGATATGCTCCATAATAAACAGGATCTTTTCGTAATATTTTAACATCGTCTTCTTTAAACCTTTCTTTAAGAAAAGATATGAAGTTAGAGTCATTGCTTTTCAATTCAAAGAATTCAAGATTGTTTATTCTTCTATTGCCAATTAAAATAGGCTTTGCAATCCCGTCTTTTACAATCTTTTTAGCAGCTTCAACAATCCTCTTGTCATTGGATTCAGGAAAAACGATTCTTATGCCTTTTCCTTTTACGCTTTTAATTATTCTTTGCATTACCTGATTCTTTTCCTTAGTCTTTTCCACGCATTTTTGATTTTAAACAAATTATTTAAACCTTTGTTTATCAACAGCAGTATGAAGAGGCAACTTAGTAAAAACGAAAAGCGCAGGATTGCTTCAAAGAACATAAAAGAGTTAATTGATTTTTCATTGAACAAAGAATATCCGTTGCAATATAGAAAAAGAGCATTAGCCCTTGCGAAAAGGCTAAGTCTCAAGTTTAATGTAAGAGCAAAGGAGCTTGATTATTATTTCATATGCAAGAAATGCGGAGAGCCACTTATTCCCGGAGGCAATGTAAGCATTAGACTAAATAAGAAAAGGTTGATTTTCAAATGCCTAAATTGTGGCAATATAAATCGTTTTCCTTATTCAAAAAGGAATTCCGGCAAGAAAAAGAGCAAAGAATGAAAGCAAAAAAGAGTAAGAAGAATGAATAAGAATCAAACAATTTGTCTTAAAATCTTTCTAATTAATACGAATAAATAGTAACACTTATATATAAAAAACACTTACCCCTTTTAAATAAGACATCTTTAAAACTGTCTAGAGCAGGTGTTTTCTAAATGAGGAGATCAAAGACAGATACGCGCTTTTTTCAGGACATCCCGAAGGATGAAAACGGAAAGACCTGGAAAAAGACAGAAAAATGGAAACCTTTTATCTAAGATTTTTTTTCTTTTTTTCTTTTTTGAATAAGCTCCCCTCTTCT
>JASGME010000027.1 GCA_030156615.1 Candidatus Woesearchaeota archaeon
ATCCCCTTTTCTCGTCTCAAATCTATAACCGCAATTCCTGCAAACCAGCTTCATAGATTAAAATAAAGAAAAGTTGTATAAAAAACTTTCTAAATTCATCAATTCAATCTATTGTCCAATCTCAATTTTAGGTCCTTTTATCTCTTTCATTCCATACATATAAGGTCTTAAAACCTCAGGTATAACAATAGTTCCCTCTTTAGTTTGATAATTCTCTATAATGGCTACCATCGCTCTTGATGTAGCAATTGCCGTATTATTCAAAGTATGGGGATAATAATAGTGCTTCCCGTCAAAAACCCTAATGTTCGTTCTCCTTGCCTGAGCTTCTGTGAGATTACTTACTGAGCAAATCTCAAAATACTGCTTCTGCCTAGGAGACCATGCTTCAAGATCTGCCCCTTTAGCCTTCATATCTCCAAGATCTCCTGAACAAGATTCCAAAACCCTTATAGGAATTTTCAAAGCCTTGAAAAGTTCTATTGAATTATTCAATAATTCATCATAAAAACGATAAGAATCCTCTGGTTCGCATATAATGACCTGTTCAACCTTATTAAATTGATGAGTTCTAAACAATCCCTTTTCATCAATTCCATGACTTCCAATCTCTTTTCTAAAGCACACGCTCAATCCAACTAGCTTTATAGGCAATTCTTCCTTCTTTAAGATTTGATCAAGAAACTGCCCCACAAGAGGATGCTCACTCGTTCCTATAAGATAAAGATCCTCGCCTTCTATTTTATAAATCATATCTCTGAAGAATTCAAAATCAAGCACGCCATCACAAACCCTCTTTCTAATCATATGCGGAGGAAATGTGAAAACATAGCCTTTCTTTATTAAAGAATCTATGGCAAATCTTTGCAATGCTTGATCCAGCAGAGCAAGAGGCCCTTTCATATAGAAGAAACCATTTCCTGATGATCTTGAAGAAGCATCAAAATCAGCAATTCCAAGCTTTTCAACAATCTCAACATGGCTCTTTACCTCAAAATCAGGCACTCTCGGTTCTCCATACCTAACCCTTTCTACATTCTCAGAATCATCTTTTCCAATTGGTACAGATTCATGGATTATGTTTGGTATGCTGAGCTGAATCTTTTTAATCCTCCCAAAGAGAGAATCGACTTTTTCCTCGTTTTCTTTTATCATGGCAGGAAGATTCTTTGCCTTCTCTTTTAAAGCTGAGATATCCTTTCCTGACTTTTTAGCATCATTAATCTCCTGAGAAATTAGATTTCTTTCATGTCTCAAATCATCCAACTTCGCCTTAACTTCTTTCCATTCATCGTAGAGCTGGCAAATCTCATCAACTAAAGATATCTTATTCTCTTGAAACTTCTTCCTTAGATTTTCCTTTATAACATCTGGATTTTCTATAATAAATTTTAAGTCTAACATAGCAATCAAAACAAATTAATCCGAGCTAATATTAATAATTTTCTTATTTTTAGCATAAAAAACAAAAAGAAACATTTATTAATGTTTTCTGGACTGAGCAAAAAAGATGGCAAAATCTAATAAAATTAGTTTAGAGGATATTATCAATCTTATCTCAAGCCTTAAAAAAGATCAGAATCAAAGAAAAATCTTTTTAAGAATTACGAAAATTGCTCAGGCTTATCTCGATTTAGAAGAATTTGAAATCTGGAGTTTAAGAGAAAAAGAACTATTTCGTGTTTTTGCTTATAAAAGAGACAAAGAAAATCTTGCGAAAAAATCAATAAAAATCTCAGAAGAACAAATTAAATCAATTCAGGACGATAAGAATTCAATATTCAACATAATAAAAAAACAAAGAAACGCAAGCTCATCAATAATAATTAAGCAAATTAATGAAGGACAAGAATTTTTAATTTTTATCAAGAATAAAAAACCTCTTTCTCAAGAAGATAAGAAGAATATTGAAAAAGTTGCAGATTTAATCGCTACTTTATATAATTTGAAAGATGAACAACATAAAGATTTCCATACTAATTTATACAATAAAGGCAGTTTAGGACACGTAGTTAGAAGAATTGCTCAAAGGAAGCAAAAAGAGATAGGATTAATATTCATAGACTTAAATAATTTTAAGAAAATAAACGATACATTTGGTCATTCAGTAGGAGATAAAGAAATTATTGAATTCAGCAGGATATTAAAAGAGAATATAAGAGCAGATGATCATGTCATAAGGACTGGAGGAGATGAATTTTTAATCTTGTTTAACAATGGAGAAGAAAATAACGCTATCAGAATCATCAAAAGAATAGAAGAGTCATATGAAAATCATGTTAAGAAAACAAAATACATTGATATGAAAACAGGAAGAAAAAAAGCATTATCATCTTTGAATATTGGAATATCTTATGGCATAGAAGAAATCAATTGTAGAAACATTAGGGATCTCGAAGAAAAGATTAGGGAAGCAATAGAGAAATCTGAAAAAAAGATGTATGATATGAAAGAGAACAAAAAGAAAAAAATACAAATATAAAAGAGAAATATAGAAGAATTCTTTGCTATTTTTACGTCTATTAAACATAAATCAAAACAAAAAAATTTATAAATCAATGGAAAAACCATCAAACTATGGATGGATTAGTTGATAAAATTGAGGAATATATAATAAATGCAGATCCAAGGACTCCTAGAGATGTTTTAACAGGGAACAGATACTTAAAAGACGATTTAGTTAATAATTTATCAAGATCCCTCAATACAAATCCTTCCTTTGCTAAAAACTTATACACTTCTGTGAATAAATCTGAATTGAAAAAGCCATACTATGCAATACTATGCGTTTACAATGATAGAGAGTTCAATGATTTTATTGGAAATCTTGAAGAACTTTTAAATAGAACGCTTGAAGAATATAAAGAAACAAATCATGATCCTAAAATAAACACCGATTGGTTCAAATTAACCTTCTTTGCGGGCCTTTGGGGTAGAATATCGGGACAAAAAGAAGAGACAAAAGAATCAAATAAAGAATTAAAAGAAGATAAATGGATTTATAACCCGTATACTATAATTAAAGAAGGCTATAATTTAATACACAGAAAGAATGCAATAAAAAACAATACAGGCGAATATCATCAGAAAGGCGCTAAGAAATTACCAGGATCTCAGTTGTTCAGATTAGATTCAGATAAGAAATACAAAATAATAACTAAACCTATCGAAGAAATTATAAATTTAATAGAAGCAGAAAGGAAATCAGCAAAATATGAAAAAGAAAACTTAAGAGAAGAAATTTCAGAAAAATTAAAAGAAACATCAGAAAATCAGGAGAGAATCCTAGAGCTTTTATACGGGAAGAAAAACATTAATTCATATAAGCAGACGAATTCTGGATTTTATACAAAAAACATAAAACAACAAAATTATACACAGATGCCATTATTTCCTGAATTCAAAGAATAAAACTTAACTGAATTCAATACTTATAAGTTCAATTGAAATCTATTAAAGAGCTAAGCTCGACCGCTATGAGCCAGACTCCAATATGGTTCCGTTATTTCTTTTGCAATCTCATTAATATTATCATAAATTAATTTGTCTTTTTTATTAAGTTCAGAATAGAAATTTTTCTGTCTAATTTCATAGATAGGCGCATGACTCCTATGACCTATTTCTGCCTCAATAAGATGTTTAGCATCCGTAATTTGTAATTCATAAAAATCTTTCTGTCCTTTATTTAAATTGGTATAATCATTTTCAGGAGAAGTCTGCAATGTGCATTTTATAGATCCATCAAATCCATTCTTAGGCTCATCAAAGAAATTTCTTAGATTCTTTTTCTTAAAATAATCAGAGCTCATAACCTTTCCAATCAATCTTTCGCAAAGTTCAACATTTTCGTTTGGATAAACCACCTGAACAGCTATCAAATCATTAATTTTAAGATATGAATCGTCTAGAAGCTCATCAAAATCACGAGAATCATCTAAAATCTCTCCTTTTTGTGCCTTAATATGCTTTATATACTTCCTAGCTATTTTATCTCCAAATCGTTCAGGATTCTTCATTTCTTTAATAAAAATACATCTAGGCATGTTAGCTTTTTTTACATATCCATTACAGGTAAGAGCAATCTCAGTTTTTTTCATAAAATCTATCTGAGCAGTATAATTCCCTATCCTTTCATCATTCATCATTTCATAAAGCTTCATAAAAGATTCATATTTGTCAGCATTCTTTTTTACATAATTCCCAAACTCTTCCCATGTAAAGTTCAACTTATCAAGATTATTATATGCAAATTTTGTTCGCTCTAGCTCAAGAGTCTGATAAACACTATTTTTTAACCAATGCACAAAAGAATCAACTGATTTTCTAATGAGTGGTAACCTTTCGTATCTTATCAAACGCTTTCCGAATTCCAAATCTCTTAGATATTCCTTGCTCTTTATCAATCTCCTATTATCGCTGTGTTTTTCAAAAAGAGAAACAACTATCTCGCTAATTGATTTATCTTTCATCTCGTTCTTAAATTTATCGTAAGCCTTTCCTTCGTAATCCAATTCCTTATAAATCAAGTCATCTAAGCTATCCATAATCTCGCCTTATCTTATCCAAAATTCCTTATAAAAGGTAATCGCTTTCCTTGATTGTATATGAATCTTTCCCTTCCTTCAACAATGTCCATATAATCAAAGAAATAATTAGCATTTTTCATATATTTTTCAATCTGCTTTTCCAAAAAGAGACATATGCTATAAGAAAAATCATCTGACAATAACTCTTTTTTACTATCAGGCATTGAAGGATCGAACCAACTGAATAAAGTATAAATAGATTTCTTCGCTATAGGAAATTTATCCTTATTAATATCAAACTTATAGAAATTAATCCTTTTAATCTCATCTTCAATCTCAGCAATCTCACTAATATCAAGTTTCTTATTTAACTCCCCTTTAATCCTTTTGGATTGAAAAAGAGATGCATGAGCTAAATCCTTTAATTCATTTCCAACCCTGCTTAATGTCTTTAGCCTTTTATCTTGCACATTATTGCTAAGGTTCTCTATATAAGAACATAAACCGTTGAAACTCCTGAATTTTTTCTTTTCATATTCTTTGGATAACGAATAAAAACCATATTGAACCATTTTCTTACCCAAATGTAAGACATAAAGAGCTTTTGTAATCTCTGAAAGTCTCTTTCTGTTTGAGAATCGCTCAGGAGGAAGTGTAAGAATATTGTGCAACCTATCTACCATCTTTATTTCAAATAATCTATATGCTTCATCATTAAAATGATTTGGATTAAAATATTTCCTCATTATACCGTCAATGCCTTCATTAACATAATCATCGCTTCTCATCTCACCTTCAATAAAAGAATCAACAGTCTCTTTAGAAGAATCTATATACTTTGGCTCAACAAAAGAAAACATCAACATAGAATCAAGATAATCAAAATAATGCTGATTTCGCACTCTGCTCAAAGCCTGCACTCTGCCACTTACCCTTTTCTTCTCTGATTTAGACAATTCAATATTCTTTAAGGAATCATTAAGAAGATTCATACCTATATTCCTAACACTTATTCTTTGCTGATCTCTCATTTTGTATATTCTGTCCCTATCGTAGATATCAATCAAATCTTCAAAGAAATCATGAGCCAATATCACTATTTTATCCTCAATATCTTCAACTGCACCTTTTCCTCTTAAATAATTCAAAATAAAAAGATGATGTGAGAGGCTAAAACTTCCATCAGCCCTCTTCAGATGGTTTTCTCGATAAATATATTCGCCAAGTCTCAAAAAGAAATCTGCTAAACCTTTATTGTTGCTGTCCTCTTCCCCAAGCAAAGACAAAATAAAATCAGAATACTTTTCCAGAGCTTCCCTGTGCTCATCATCACCAGGAAAGCCTTTTTCATGGTCATCATTTTCATCAAGAGGAAAAGTTTTGATAATGTCATAAGCTTTTATAATTGAATCATTAGACTGATTAACCAGTTCCTCTAATCTACTCATTCTTAAAGAATCATCAGTTTCCATAGAAATAAGACATTTTTTTAATTTTTAACCTTTGTTATCCTAAAGAAGTGATATTTCAAAGAAAAAGATAAAAATTTTATAAAAAATCAAACTATTTAAGAAGAAAGCAATTCTTCTGCACTTTTAAGAGCATCACTCACCACAAAGAACAGATTTCTTCCAGAGCTATTTGTAACAATAGGCTTGCCCTCATCAAAAACAAGCTGAAGATTAACCTCATAAACTTCAGATTTCTCTCGTTCATGGATAGTTTTAACCCTAATCTTCACATTAGATAATCCCTTCTTCATATCACTAAATTTCCTAACATAATTACCAACAATTTTCTTTACAACAGCCAGTTCAGATCTATCAAAATCACCAAAACCAATCAACTCTATGTTTCCCCCGAGCTTCATTCCTTCTTCTGGTTCTTCCTCTGCCATTGTTACCACAAATCAAATCAATAAGATTCCTATTTATATCTTTCTATTGCAGAATTATTAATAAGAGCAGAAATTTAAAAAGAATTGGGAGAATTAAAAGAAGAAGTTAAATCAAATTCAGTAAAATTACAAAGATATTACCAAACAAAAGATGCAAAATTAATGCAATTAAAAAGCTCGGCACAAATGGAAAGCCATACTTAACTTTAACGCTGTTAATTTTTCCTTCTTGGGCCATTTTTTTAAGCGCCTTAATATCATTCTCAGATAGTCCAGTCTTGCTTTTTTTGCACACAATCTCATTCCCAACTATCAAATCATCAGCAAGCCAATCTCCCGGAGTCAGCTTTTCTATAGAAACTTCTCTAATCATTGCAACAGATTCAACAGAGCGAACAAAAACATAAAGAAAATAACTCAACGAAATAAATATCCCTAGGATAAGAAATGTAATCCTTAAAACAAAATCAACAAATACGAATGAAAAGGCAATCAAAAACAACCCTAAAAAAAGAGTCAAGTAAAAAAATCCTTTAGTATTCTTTCTTCTGGATTCGTATTCCTTAATAAAAGGATTCCAGTTCTTGATTGCTTTATAAATCATTAAACCTATGCCAAATGCAGTTCCACCTATAAAAGTGAAAAAAACAAAAGAGAACAGATTAAAACCCAACAATGATGATTCAATGAGATTTATAAAAGGAAAATCCTGTTCAATTGCCAATCCAAGGAAAGCTCCAATCCCCATCATTATCTTCGCATCTCCGCCCCCCCAAAGCCCTGAATAATAAAGCAAAAGAGACAATAAGAAGGAAAAACTAAAACCTGCAAGACTCTCAAAGAAGAAAAACCAGTTATCATAAACAATTGAAATACCAAAACCAAAAGAAATTCCCAAAAAAATCATAGAAAAGGAGAGCCAATCTGCAACCTCCAACCTCTTTATATCCTGATATGCTGCAATAAACAGATATATTGTAAGAACTATTGAAACAAATATTGCCAACATCATTTAGGTCTAAAAATCAAATATGTTTTTAAAACTTTCTTAACAAAACGAACTAATGAAGATTAAAGGTAATCAAGGAAAATAAAAATGGGGACGCGGGGATTTGAACCCCGATCTAACGGTAACTCCCGTTAGAGAACTAAGCAAAAATCATCGCACAGAGGTGCTCATCGCTCCAAAAGACTGGAGCCGTTCGTTCTAGCCAAGTTATACTACGCCCCCGTTAAAACTAAATGATGGTTCAAAGCTATCTTTAATAATTTTTATAACAAAAATTTCTCCGTATCAAACACCAAAAGGTGCTGGTTTTCGCTAGAGGAATCTTTGGGATTAAAAAGACGAGACTTCATTCGTCACTTAAATGTGTTAGTATTAGCCTTGTCTTTTAAATAACTTTCTCTTAGTCTTCAAGATTTTCAAGGATTTCTCCAAGCATTTCATATACTGCTTCAGCCTCTTCTTTTGACAACCTGCCCAACTTAGAGAAAATCCAACCATTATCGTTTCTGTTCTGTCTTGATATCTGCACCTTTGGAGCGCCTTCATTATAGCTTTGCACAGATACTATTATCTTCGTAGACTCAAATTCCTTTTCTCTTCTTTCCAATTCCTTATCCAGTTTAGGATCAAATGCCATAATCATTCACCAATAGTTCCGCAATACAATTCCTTTTTATAAC
>JASGME010000028.1 GCA_030156615.1 Candidatus Woesearchaeota archaeon
GACACTCGCTTTGACAAGTGGATTTTTAGGATGCCAAAAATTCGCCCTAAAGGGCGGGGTGTTAAACCCCATACAAAAATTGTGAATTTTTGTGCATAAAAAGGAACTAAAATTTCAATCTTGATTGAACAGAGCCTATAGAATATGTGCTTGGATCTACGACAAGGCCATCTTTTGCTACTATAATCTCTGAATCAACCTGCCTTCTTAATTCTCTTGCAACAAAAATTGGATCAGCATCAAGCATCTTTGAACCAAAATGAGTTAGAATTGCTAAAGATGGTTTTATTCCTCTTATAATTTTAACTGCGTCTTCTGCATTCAACCTATAATGGCTTGAAAAACCAAAGGGATTTTGGACGCACAGAATCAAAACATCAGTATCTTTAAATTTCTCAATCAACCCGGAAAAATATTCTGTATCCGGGATATAACCGATTGATAATGAAGATGACAGAAATCTGAATCCATAGCAATCTTCATCGTGAATAAGTTTTTCCACAACTATATCTATATCGGCTACAGCAACTCTTTTCTTATCTTCTATAAGAAGGATTTTTTCAACCGAATCCCTAAAGAAAGGGTCTATGGCAGCTTGCCTTTTCTCATCTCCAAATACAACAGCCTTTGGTGCAATAAGAATTCCTCGTTTATCAAGTCCCCCTAAAGTCATTGCCGAGATTATAGCATTTGCATCTCCTGAATGGTTAAGATGGCCGTGCGAAAGAACTAAAGCACTAAGCTCTCTTAGATTAAGTCCGTGAGAAAGAGCATTAGCCATACTTCCCGGCCCGGGATCTAAGAAAAAGACAACATCATTAAACTTCAGAAGTATTCCATTAGACCTTCTAAGTTGCTTTGAAACTGCAATAGGGTCTCCTGCCGTGCCCAAAAACATTATCTGCTCAGTCATACCTATTTAAAAGAATTCCCTATTTATTTATTTTATGTTTTAGGCCATTGGTAACGAAATGGAAAAGAATATATAGAAAATGAAAGGACAATGAGATAAATATTTAAAAAAAGAAGAAAAAGAGAAGTGAAAATTTATGAAATGCAGGAATTTTGTGTTGAATTCTATTAAAGGGTTCCTTATAGGAGCTACGGATGCGATTCCGGGAGTTTCGGGGAGCACTACAGCTTTAATTCTTAAAATTTATGATAAGTTAATTCATTCTTTGAAAGAACTAACATCAAACATTTTTAAGCCAAAGCACTGGAACATAGATTTTCTTCTTCCATTGGTTATTGGCATATTAATAGCCCTGCTTACGATGTCAAGGGTAATTCCCATTGCAATGAACGAATACACGAATGCTACATTTTCATTCTTCTTTGGATTGATTATTATGGCAGCTTTCACTCTAACGCCTCAAATAAAATCTTCAAAAAGAAAAGAAAAGAAAAAAATTCTTGAAACTTTATTTTTTTTAATGATTGGGCTCCTGCTGGCCTTTTGGATAACCGGCATTGAAGAAATTCAGACAAACCATTCTTATTTTATGTTATTCTTCAGCGGCATTGTTGCTATTTGTGCTATGCTTCTTCCGGGGATCTCAGGATCTTTTGTACTTTTAATACTCGGACAATATGAGTTTGTTTTTGAATCTTTAAGCATGATATTGCAAAGATTCTGGTATTTAATAGCTTTAGGCCTCGGCATTCTGCTTGGAATAAGAATTTTTCCATCCGTTATTGACTATTTCTTAAATAAGAATAAACAAGGCACTATGACTTTCCTTGTAGGATTGATGATTGGATCTTTAAGACTACCATTCAATGAAATAAGAAATGCTTTAAAAACCGGGAGCAGCCCATTGGTTTCATTTTTATTCGCTTTTATTGGAATGTTTTTAATCTACTTCTTAAACAGAATAAGCCACAGGAGCAAAAGAGATGCTTGGAAAGCTGATTAAAATACGCTAAAACAAGAGTAAAAGTTATAAAAGCCAAACGATACTACATTAATGCGGACTAGATCGGCAGGCTAGCCCCCTGCTGTTACCACAAACGGGCTTATGGTGGGATCGAAGGCATCTGAGAGGCGTAATCCTGTCTTTCTCAAATGCATCGATTCCGACTATGATAATCTGTCCCTTAGAATCGACTTGGTTGAGAAACTGGTCAGGTCCGGAAGGAAGCAGCCATAATCAACCTTGTTGATGTTTAAGGGGTAGCGGATTTGAGAAGGGTCAATGACATTTGGTTAGGTGGGAACGCCCATCAGATGCCGTGTCCGCCCTTCTTTCTATGGCTTTATTTTGTTTGATAAAAACCATTATATCAGTTTATCAATTCAGAACAAAGAAGCAATCCCTTTTTGAGCAAGATAAACTATTGATAATACTGTTATGACAAGATTTGAGAATCCTAACAAAAGAAATATCATGTAGATGATGACTGCTAAATCAAGAAAACTTGCGAGATCTCCAAAGTATAGAATCACCTTAAAGCCAAGATAAAGCATAATAAGAATTGGTAATTTTATCCCAATCAAATCTAAAGAACATAAAAAGATAACGAATGCTGACATCAGATCAAGGGACCCGTATATCTTTAAAATCATTTTAAGGAAAAAAAGACAAAGATATTTATTTCTTTCTCAGTTATTACGCTAGAACTATTAGAAATAGAAAATTTAGCAGAAGAATAATCGCAATCTATAAAAACATAGTAGTATAATTGAATAAAGTTATATTTTAGAAAAAATTCATAGAAATGATAAAATGGATGAAGAATTAGATAGAGATGGGAATACGAAAGAGGGAAATGAAGAAGGCAAATATGTAATCAAGTTTAGACCTAGATTATATCAGGAAAGAATCTTCTATAATTCTCGTAATAAAAACACCCTGATAGTTTTACCAACAGGGCTTGGAAAAACAAATATTTTTTTGATGCTCAGCGTATATCGTTTAAACCTATATCCGGGAAAAAAGATAGTCTTTTTAGGACCGACAAAACCATTAATAGAGCAATACAAAAAAGCCTTTCTTGATAATACGAATATTGAAGAGGATGCAATTGCGATATTCACAGGGGAAATTGCTCCTGAAAAAAGAGAAGAAGAATGGAAAAAGAGCAAGGTTGTTCTTTCAACACCACAGAGCTTTGAAAATGATATTCTTGGAAGAAGAATCTCGTTGAAGGATGTTTGCCTGATGGGATTTGATGAAGCTCACAGGGCAGCTGGAAATTATTCTTATGTTTGGATTGCTAAGCAATATCAGGAAGAAGCTGATTTTCCAAGGATTGTTGCCTTAACTGCAAGTCCCGGTTCAACATTAGAGAAGATAAAAGAGATTGTCCAGAATCTTTTTATTGAAGCAATAGAATCAAGAAGCTATGATGATGAGGATGTTAAGTCTTACATAAAAGAGACAAAAACGATATTTGTTGAGGTAAAACTTCCTGAGGAGTTCATTGCAGCAAGAGATTATCTTTATAAATGCATGAAAAAAAGGATAATCTCCTTAAAGGCAATTGGCTATGCCAATGATATAAATCCCTCTGCTTTGAGCAAAACAAGACTTCTTGAGATGCAAAGCGAGATAAGGAAAGAGATTTCTGACGGTAGAGCTGAACCTGAGGCATACAGAGCAATCTCTCTGCTTGCAGAAATAATGAAGATTCAGCATGCAATAGAGCTGGTAGAAACACAGGACATCTATTCTTTAGAGGAATACTTCGGCAGGCTTCAGGAACAAGCCCAAAAGGGACAAAGCAAGGCTGTAAAATCATTGCTGAGCGACCCTGATTTCAAGTCAGCCAATTATCTTATTGTCCTTGAAAGCGAGAAGAAGCGAAGTCATCCAAAGATGGATAAGCTAAGGGAGATTTTAAAAAAGGAATTCTTTGATGAAAACAAGAAGCTTGATTCTTATATAAACAAAAACGATGAAAAAGAAGGGCAGGGAGAAAAAAAAGCAATAATATTCACGCAATACAGAGATTCTGCTGTTAAGATAAAAGAGGTTTTAAGTAAGATAAATGGCTTGAGACCTGTCATTTTCGTCGGACAGACAAAGAAAGCAAACACAGGAATAAGCCAGAAGGAACAAAAGGAGATAATAGAAAAATTTTCAAGGAATGAATATAATATTTTGATTAGCACTTCTGTTGGTGAAGAAGGGCTTGATATCCCAAAGGTGGACTTTGTTGTATTCTATGAACCTGTACCAAGTGCAATAAGGCAGATTCAAAGGAGAGGAAGAACAGGGAGAAGCGATGCTGGCAAGGTATATGTTCTTACAACAAAGAATACTCGAGATGAGGGCTACAGATGGAGTGCATTCCACAAAGAGAAGAGGATGCAAAGAATAATAGAAGAGTTAAAGAAAGAATGGAACTTCTTAAAAAAACAGCATGATTCAGGTAATAACACAAACCATAATTACAAAGAAGCGAATTACATTGAAAAGAAGGATGCAAATGAAAAAGCAAGCATTATTGCAGATTTCAGAGAAAAGGGCTCTTTTGTTTTAAAGCAGCTTTACAATAATCCTGATATTGATTTAAGACTAGAATCATTAAAACTCGGGGATTTTGTAGTATCTGACAGAGTTGCAATTGAATTTAAGACGAAAGAGGATTTTATAAACTCAATCATAGACGGGAGGGTTTTGGAACAAGCAAAAGAGCTTAAAGAGAACTATATGAAACCAATTATACTCATACAAGGAGAGAACATATTTAATGGGAACAGGATAGACAAGAGAGCTGTCTTTGGAGCGATGAGTGCTCTCATGATAGGATTTGGGGTTCAAATTGCTTTCACTTCCAACTATGAAGAATCTGCTTTGTTCATTGCAAGCTTAGCCAAACGAGAACAGATTGAAAGAAAAGGAGGCTTTAATCCACACGGAAGCAGGAAGAAAAGCCTTCTTTCAGAGGCGCAAAGATATCTTGTTAGTGCTATTCCGGGGATAAATTCGGGATTAGCAGAGCCATTGCTCAAACACTTTTCAACGATAAAAAATATAGCTGAGGCCTCTGTTGCTGAATTACAGGATGTAGAAGGAATAGGAAAGAAAAAAGCAACTCAGATCTATGAACTTTTCAATGCTAGATTTGAATTAAATTAGGAAAAAGGAAAAGTTTTTTATTCCAAACAAAGTTTTCATTAATTATGAAATATAAAGTGAGCGTTGATAGGGAAAAATGCATTGCCTGCGGGGCTTGTCAGGTTGTCTGCCCTGATGTGTTTGACATAAATGAGGATGGAACTGCAAAATGCCTTGTAAATGAAACTGATGATGATTGCGTAAAAGAAGCCGCTGATTCTTGCCCTGTTATGGCAATAAATATAGAAGAAACAGGTGAATAAGCAGGATATGCTGCAAATCAGAAATAAAGATGCGGTTTTGCTAAAGAAACATGTTAATTATTAATTTGATTCTTTAAATAAGAAGTGATGAATATGGAAGAGAAAGAAGCAATAAAGAAGGATATAAATTCAATTAAAGACGAAGATATCGGAAAAAGAATAAGTATAGAAGGAAAGGTAGTGAGAGAAGCACCTATTGAAAAGCCAAGGATAATCAGTCTCTCTGACTCATCAGGCACAATCGATGTGATTTCTTTCAAAGGAGCACTTGATAAAGCCAGGATTGATGATTATATCAAAGTTGAGGGAATTGTAAAGAAGAAAGATGATAAAGTTGAAATCAATGCCATAAGTATTGAAGGGCTTTCCGATGAAAGAAAAAGAAAGATTGAAAAGAGAATTGCAGACATAAAAAGAAAGGAAAGAAAGATAAAATCAATTGAATTCTTAATTCATTCAGAAAAGCTTGAAGCGATGAGGACTGATTTAGAGAGATGTGCATCAGAGATTAAAGGAGCAATATACGATGGCTATCCAGTGTTGATAAGGCATCATGGGGACTGCGACGGATATTCTGCTGCAATGGCAATTGAAAGAGCAACCCTGCCTTTAATTGAAAAAAGACATAAGAGCAAGGGGGCTGTTATTAAATACTACAGAAGAGCTCCATCAAGAACTCCTTACTATGACTATTCTGACGCAACAAGGGACATTACTACAATCAACAGGGATAAGGATTTTGTTGGGGGCGTCGGAACATTATTGATTATAGTTGATATGGGAAGCTCTGAGGAAAACATCTTATCATTAAAAAAGGCTAAGCTTTATGATTGCAAGATAGTCGTAATAGATCATCATGCTTCAACAAAGGAGGAGAGCGAAGCTATCAAAGGAATCGCTGATGTTTATATAAATCCTCATGAATACGGATTCGGCTCAGAATTATGTGCCGGGATGCTTGCAACAGAGATTGCAAAGCTAATAAACAACAAGGTTGAGAAGGTTGAGATGTTGCCAGCTCTTGCAGGCATCGGAGATAGAAGCGATTGTGATGAAATGATAAGCTATCTTGAACTTGCAAAAGCAGATGGATATTCTGAAGAATACCTAAGAAGACTTGCTGCAGTTATTGACTTTGAAACATATCATATGAGATATATTGAATCAAGGGAGATGACAGCCGACTTGCTCGGAGAAGACAGAGAGAAGCAGGATAAAATAGTTGAAATGATATATGATGAGCTTGAGAAGAAGATAGAAGCGATTACAGATTCTGTTATCAATTACCTTAAGAGAATTGAGAGAAATGGAAATAAGATAGGGATAGTAGACATACTGGAAGTATCTGAGAGAGGTTATCCAGGGGCAGGGCTCATTGTAGGAAGAGTTTTATCAAAAATGGAGAAAGATGGTTATCTTTGCATCTTAGGCAAAACAAAAGATTCAGTTATATTTAGAATATCTGAGAAGAGCAATGTCAGGCTTGGAGCATTGATTGAAATTCTGCAAACGAAATTTCCATTTGCAATGATTTCCGGAGGAGGACATGATAAGGCAGGAACAATAAGGTTTTTGCCTATAGAACAGGAAAATATAATAAATGCAATTGTTGAGGAATTCTTTGAAAATGAATCCTGAAATCGTTTTGTTCTTTTATGCATTGCTTGTTGTTTTTCTTTCTGCTTCTCTAAGAAAGATAACAAGATACGAGATAAAAGAAGATAAAAGATGGATAAAGATATTGAAGAAGATATTTGTTATTGCTATTGTTGGATTCTTGCTCCTGCTTTTAATTAAAGAATTCAGCATAAGATTGATTTCTGCTATTGCAATCTCTTTTTTATGGCTTTTTCTTCTTTTAAGGGTAAGGAAAAACAAAATCTTTGAACAGGGATTTTCAGCTTCAATAATCCTTTTATTCTCAAATATAGAATGGATTTCTTTAGCAGGGATTTTATTATTTGCATTTGATTCTTTTACATCATTTAGTTTGAAAGAAAGAAAAAAAGATGATAAAGAATTAAGGAAAATAAAAAACAAAAAGATTGAAGAATCTGAGAGAAAAGATATAAACTACATAAAAGAGACATTTTTTGAATGCATAAATTATTGCGTTCCTCTCTTTTTTGGAGTTTTGTTAATATGAGCAAAGAAAAATGATAGAAAATTTTGATTTTGAACTGGATAAAGCAATAAAAGAGATTAAAAAGATAAAGGCAAAGAGGGTTTGCATGCAGATGCCTGATGGCTTAAAGCCTTATGCAAATATCATATACGATGCATTAA
>JASGME010000029.1 GCA_030156615.1 Candidatus Woesearchaeota archaeon
TCTGAGAGAACATCTTAATTGCTCAGTAGAACTCGTTTCACTAGATGATGCCTTTTCTAAAATGTCTTCTTCAAAGGTTATTTGCATTGAAAACATACGATTCTATGATGGAGAGGAATCAAATTCACCTGATTTTTCTAAAAGGCTTTCACAACTTGGTCAAATATATGTTAATGATGCATTTTCAGTTATGCATAGAAAACATGCATCAAGCTATGGAATTGCTTCATATCTCCCTTCTTATATAGGGAAAAATGCTTTAAATGAGATTAGGAATCTTGATTTTTCAAGGCCTGAGAGACCATTTATTGTAGTTTTAGGAGGAAAGAAACTAGAAACAAAATTAGCCCTCGTAGATTCTCTTGTTGAGAAAGCTGATAATATTCTTATAGGTGGAGCAATGGCCTTTACATTTTTAAAAGCAGAAGGCTATGAAACAGGAAAATCACTTGTAGAAGATGAATTCTTGGATGATGCAAAAAGGCTTATCTCAAAAGGAAAAATCGTTTTGCCTGAGGATTTTATCTGCGCTCACTCATTTGAATCAGATGAAGCCATATTAAGAGAAAAAGAAGAGATTAAAGCGGATGAAATTGGTCTTGATATAGGAAATAAGACAATAACTATTTTTGAAAGATATCTGAAAAAAGCTAAATTAATTTTTTGGAATGGTGCTATGGGCGTTTTTGAAAAAGAGCAATTTGCCTCAGGAACTAAGGGAATTATAAGAGCTATTAAGCATTCAAATGCAAGAAAGATTGCAGGTGGAGGAGAAACTATTCAGGCAATAAAAGAATTTAATGCTATAACTGATTTTGATTTTATTTCAATTGGCGGCGGGGCTTCCCTTGATTATATTGCATACGGAACACTGCCGTGCCTTGAAGTATTGGCTAAGAACGATTAAGAATAATCCCGCCATGTGTGACCACATTTAGTGCATTTATAAAATCTTGTTTCAGGCTCATCAGACGCTCTAGTCTGAACAGTCCAGAAATATGCTTCTTTGTTATGACATTTCGGACATTCCATCTCTACTTTTGGAAGAGCATTCTCGCTTGATTCCTTCTCGTCTATAACTTCTATCTTTTTTTCTTTCTTCTGTTTCCCTTCTTCAAGTATTACTTTTGCCTTCTTTTCAACATAGCCACAAGAAGGGCAAACCATATAACTGTTTTTGTTGTCTTTTTTAGGAACCATTATGCTTCCACATTTTGGGCAAAATAGTGTTTCTTCCATTTTATCATCCTCCATAATAAATTATCCAAATGCTATTGTAATTGATTGCTGAGCTGATGGAGAATTTCCAATTAATTCTCCAAGTCTCGATACCCAAACCTTAAGATAACCAAGATAAGGAATTCTGAAAAAGGCCTTTCCAACGATATCTTCCTCGCTAATCTCTATTTCTTCATGAATGTGATCTCCATTTTGATCTCCTTTTGTGGTTATCGTTCTGTTCTCCTCATCAATTGCAATAACTCTGTGAATAACAGGATATTCTAAGTATGTTGTCCAAAATACAGCGATGTCTCCCACTTCATATTCTTCAAAAGGGACGCCGCGCATAAACAAGATATCACCAACATTAAAGCCATTCGGGAAAGGAAATTTTTGGAATTCTTCTTTAGTGATACCCTGCTCTTCATACCATCTACCACAAAGATTCCAATAACTTTCAAAGCTTTTGTTGTAATCTTCAACATAGTTTCCGCAAAGCATATCGTCTTTTGGCTTGTGTTCCATACTCGTTGTTAATACTGCAACTACAGGAAACGAAGTATTAAGGCCATATTCCAATGCCGGATATATTATAAATTTTACTATAATAAAAACTAAAAAAAGATCAAATAAGAGGCTCCATAATGAATCATCTTTCCACATGAAAAACCAAAGTCTTCCAAAGAATCCTTCCGGTTTTCTCTGAATAGTTTTTCTCCTGCTATTTCCGATTTTTTCCTGCCCCCATTATTCCTCATAAAAGATCTGATGAATCATTCTATTCGATTGATGAAAAGATGTGAAAAAAACAAGCTTTAAAAAGTTATCTTTTTTCTATTGGTTCATAAAGTTGAGTTAATAAAATTAAAAATGAAGATATTTAAACAAGAAACTAATATCTCCTGCGGTATAGCATGTCTGAGGAGCATTTTTAGTTATTATGGAAAAGAATTAACTGAAAAAGAGATTTTTGATAAAACTGAGTTCTATAAACTAAATGAAGGGGTTGCTGATCCAATTATAAATCTTGGAGTAACTGCTCTTAAATTTGGATTTAAGGTTAAATATTTTGGTTATAATCCAATCATAGCAAATAACAATAACCCAAGTTTAGAAGAGTCACTAAAAGAAAAATCCAAGAGCTATTTTGATTTAGGGAAGTTTTGTGTAGATAAAGCATTAGAATTTCTGGATTTGGGCGGTGAAATTGTTATAGACAAATTAAATGTTCAAAAATTAAAGTCACTAATAGATGAGTATAAATTCATCTTAGTTGGAATAAGGCCTGCTTTTATAAAAAACACTTCTTTGAGTCATTTGCATAAGGTTATAATTGATGGATATAATGAAAAAGGATTTCATATCCTTGACCCTGCAGGAGAAGATTATTTTGTTGATTTTGATAGTTTCTTGATGGCTTTTTATAATGCAATCCCGGAAGCATTAATAATAAAATTGAAATGAATCCAACTGTGTATGAATTAATTTTATTCTAAATGTTTTCATAAAGAATTAATAAATTCAGCCTTATTACTGAATCCATGACTTCTCGCAATCTTCCCCAGCTCTTTGCTAAGACTGGAGCCATACTGAGCAGCCCTCTTAGGCGTTTCTACTATTTCTTTTGAAATCCCAAGATTTAAACCAACCTGCCTTAAACAATATTTTTTTATTCCTTCTTTTATTTTATATTCAACTGGAATTCTTAGAGCTGTTTTTATTATTTCCTGATGAAAGAAAGGAAATAAAGGCTCTTTAGAGAAATGCCTTATTATGCTCTCATCTCTTGAAATATCATTAGAATATCCCTGCATAAGTCCTTCTATTGCAGCCTTTTCTGTATTTTCAGCCTCAATATATTTCTTATAGCCAATAAAAAGTTCTTCAGAGCCGAGGCCTGTGCATATCCAATCCTGCTCCTTAAACATTTCTTTGTCTGCAATCGCTTTAATTGTCATATAAAAGACGGAACCAATCTCAAGATTTACAGCATCCTTTTTTCCAGTTATCTTTTTTACTTCTCTCAATGCATCTATTATTTGTGATGCATCAAAGAAGATGATTTCCAGATTCAGGTTTAGTTCTTTTGCTGCTCTTTTTGCTAACTCTATATCTTTTGATTCCTTAAATCCTCCACAAATGCAAAGAATATCTCTTTTGAGTAATTTTCCAACATACGCAATAATGCTAGAATCAATGCCCCCAGAAAACAAAAGTATAAATCGTTTTGGCAAAATCTCATCAAAACCTTTTGTAATGCTCTTTTTCAATAAAGAAAAAGCTTCCCTTTCACTTCTTATCTTATCTTTTGCTTCATTAACTATCCCTTTTATGTATTCTTTCCATTTATCTTCTGAATCTATTTCTATGTTTCCAATTTTCATTTTCAGCGAGAATCTAACCTGTTGATTTATCTTTATAGATTGGCTTATATGCAACGCAGTAACACTTCCTCTTTTCAAGAATTCTATTTGCTATATTAGCATTATTAAATCTATCAATAATCTCATCAACAGAAATCTCTGCTTCCAAAATACTATCTGACTCAATCTTTTCATAAACAGGCTTAAATTTCTGACTTTCAGTTGTAAATCTTCTCGTGCTCTCCTTCTTATCTAAGTCAATTATCTGAGCTCCGCTTACAAGATCAAAAATCAGTCCAATCTTATTCCCATCGTGCTTTTCAACCAGCAAAAACAAAGCAGGAAAGAGGATAGTTTCAATCCTTTCAATCTTTTTCTTGCTCATCAGCTGAATCTCTTTTTTAGGCACTTTTGGAAGAACAAGCCATCCTCTTTCTTCAACATACGATTCCTCTTTTTCAATAAATCCTTCGCTTTCATCATTATCAATTTCTTCAAGAATCTTCTCTGCTTCTCCCCCATGCCTGGTTCTCCTTTTTCTTATCTCAACTATTAAAGGAACATCAACAAATCCCGAGATTAAAGCAGAACCTATTGGCAGATTCATCAACGAAGACTCTGTTTCGTATGTTATTCCTTCAACCGAGTTTGAGATTGCTTTCAAATCGTTTGGATTTGTTATTTTCATTAGAATTTGTGTTGAGCATTGTGAAAGCACATTCTTATCTACCCTTGCAGGTCTTTGTGTTATAATGCATAGACCTATCCCAAATTTTCTTCCTTCCGATGCAATAGTTCTGATAATTGGTGAGCTTATTGCCTCTCCAAAGGATCTTTCGGGACAGAAGTTGTGTGCTTCTTCAATCAGCATAAAGAATGGAGAAATCTTGCCTCTCTTTCTTAACTCAAAAAGCTTTTTTGCTATAATATAAACAATAATCTGCTGGATGTTTGGAGAATAACCTTTAAGATTTAACAGGCTGGCTTGCCCCTTTTTAATCAACTCAGAATATTCCATTCCTTCATTAGAGAATATTGAAGAACTCCTCAAAGCGTTTAGAATTCCTACAAGTTGATACTTCAAAGGATTCTCCTCATTTTCAATAGAAAACATCAATTCATCTAAATTAACAGCATCCATATCTTTTATTGCTGAGTAAAGCAAAGCCTGTTGCCCTGTGGTAATTTTTGATGGCAGAATTCTTATGAGTTCATTAGCATTGAACTCTCCTTTTATTTGTATTGGCAATGCTCCCTCAATCAATTCCGGATTTCCGTATTCAATCAAACGATCAGCATAACCTTTTGGAGTCAAACCATAAGAAGACAGTTCTTTTTCATCTTCCGTTGAAGGATTTGGTTCCTTTAACGATGAATATTCGCCGTGAGGATCAAATATAAGCAAAGGGATTCCCTTCTCTAGAATTTCTTCAGCAATGACGCCTGCAGTATATGATTTGCCCGCTCCAGATTTTGCTAATATCGCAAGATGCTTTGTAAGAATCTTGTTTAAATCAAGGATTACAGGAATTCTCTTATCTTCAAGGAAGCCTACGAATGCTCCTCTCTCCGGCTTGTTTATTAAGATGATTTCTTTTATGAAATCCTCGCTTGCTAAAAGAACCTCTGTGCCAGGTTTGAATGGAATCCTTGGCTGAATTATCCTTCCAGTCTTCTCATCTTTATGCCCTATAATTCTACACTTGGCAATAGTTTTCTCAGAATCTCTTTCAAGCTCCACTATCTGACAAAGATAATAATTATTGTCTGCCCCAACAAGTTGCACAAATTCATACTTTTTTGATGCCTGTTCGTTCTTAACAAGAAAGTTGAATTCAGTTGTGCTAACCTTTCCTACAATCTTCCCGAGGATCATTAATTGACAGGCATCAACGCTTTATTTAAATTTTTTCTCTTGTTCCCAATTCTTTCCATCATCTTTAATAATCAAAAGTTTTAAATAGGAACTGTTTCTTCTTTTACAAAATATTAAAAATAGTAAAAATAATAAAAATGAACATTAAAAAAGAATAAAAAGAAAGATAAAGTAAAAAAAGATAAAAGACTATGAAAAAAGAAAGCATTGAAGAGGACTTTTTGGAAGCAATAGAAACAATATGTAGTTTATCTAATCTTGATTCAACCACATCCAAGATTATTAGTAATATTGTTATCTCTCCAGTCCCTTTAAGCATTGAAGAATTGAGCCAAAAAACAGGCCTGAGCATATCATCAATATTCAACAAGCTAAAATTACTTGAAAACCTTGGTATAGTTAAGAGAACAAAGAAGGTCGGAAGTAAGAGGTTTTATTTCCATATTGAACGATTTAACGAAGATGCCTTTAAAAGCCAGCTGGAGCATATTGAGAAAAAAATAGAGCTTGCCAAGGAAAGTATGGAGCAAATAAAAAGAAAATATGGCAATAAAAAGCTAAACAATGAAGATGCCGAGAGACTTAAGATTGCCGAAAGATTTTTAACCTTTTCACTGAAAGCCGAGAAAGCAATAAAAGAAGCAAAAAAGGTTCTTGAAAATGACTCAAAAAGAAGTAATTAGACTTGAGAATGTCCAGAAGATTTATGATTTGGGCAAGGTGAAGGTAGAAGCAGTTAGAGGAATTTCCCTGGCAATATATAAAGGAGAATTTGTTGGTATAGAAGGCCCATCCGGCTCTGGAAAATCTACCTTGCTTAATCTAATTGGTTGTTTAGATGTGCCTACAAAAGGCGAGATATATCTTGATGGAGAAAAGGTTTCTTCATTGAAAGAATCAGACCTTGCAACTATTCGCGGGAAAAAGATTGGGTTTATCTTCCAGCAGTTTAATCTTATTCCAACCTTATCTGCTTTGGAGAATGTAATGTTGCCAATGGTTTTTCAGGGTGTTCCTCTAGCAAAGAGAATGAAGAGAGCAAAGGAACTATTAAAGATGGTAGAGCTTGAAGAAAGAATGAATCACAAACCATCTGAGCTTTCAGGAGGCCAGCAACAGAGAGTTGCAATTGCAAGAGCATTAGCGAATAACCCTTCAATGATCTTGGCTGATGAACCAACAGGAAACCTTGATAGCAAGACAGGGGAGCATGTAATGGAACAATTAAATAAGTTAAATGCAGCCGGAATAACAATAGTAATGGTCACGCATGACCCTAGAAGTGCAGGCCATGCGAAGAGAGTAGTATATATAAAGGATGGAAAATTATACAAAAAAGGAGATATATTAAATGAAGAATAAAGGTGATGCAAATGAAGAAGAAATTGAATGAAATGGTTTTGATAAGCGTTGCATTGATGTTTTTGTTGTTAACGCCATTAAAAGTTTATGCCGAAGGCGGTTTAATCGTTCAGTTGCTAAAATATGAACCGGTCCCTGTTGAACCGGGTCAAAGTTTTGAGATATGGATTTCTCTAGAGAATACAAGAGATGATCAAATTCAGAATGCAACTGTTCGCATTGATGATTCTTACCCATTTTATCTTGAGCCCGGAGAAGATAGAGAACAGAGCTTCTCATTGCCTGCAAAATCAGAGGCTATTGCAAGTTTCAAGATGAGGGTTGCTGATGATGTGCCTGAAGGAGATCGTCCGATAA
>JASGME010000002.1 GCA_030156615.1 Candidatus Woesearchaeota archaeon
TATACAATGCGCTCCTGATTTTATTTCAATTGGAACTAATTATGCTACTAGGAACGGGTATTATGAAGAGTTTGATGGAAAAAGAAGATACGGAGAAGAAAATGTTGATGATGTTATCAAAGAGATTATCTCAATGGAGATGGCAAGATGCTGGACAATCGCGGATCAAGGAAAAGCAAATCCATACGATGAAAAAACGCTTGAAGATAATATGTTTACATGTTTGATTTGTTCAAAAATACATTTTGAAGAAGATTTTGAATCCATCTCTGGGATATACGAATATATGCAGAATCATAATGTTCCTTCAAGTGATACAAGTTATGCAGACTTTATTTTAAAGAATTCAGGAGATTCAAAAGACGCTGAACATGCATACATCGGTTGGCATTCTATTATCAGCAACATCAGTGAAGAGACAAAAGGAGCTAGTTCTGCTTCAAAGGGAATAACAATAATAGAAAATGAATTTAGAGAAAAAAATATTAAGAATGATCCGGTTATTGAAACAAAAAAAGATTACTATGTAATGAACATTCAATATATATGGGGATGGCAAGGGGGTGGCTTAAGTCAATCATCTGTAGTTGTATTACCTGTTGAAGAAGCACCTTTTGTTTGTGGCAAAATCGTCAATTAGATTTAACTTAAGGAAAAACAAATGAAAAATGGAAAGAAAAGGACAAGCAGAGGGGGTTGTAGGCATCATTATCACATTAATCACTCTTTCAATTCTCATTTACATCATTGTTCAATCATCAATAAAAGATGAGGAAGTTAAAGAAATGGATTGTAGGAACAGTGTGTTTATGGCTCATTATGCAGGACTTAGTGGATTAGACTTTAAAAATTCAATAAATTGTCCATACATCAGCATTACATTAGACTCGCCTAGTAAAGAGAAGGCAATGAAAGAGATTGCTGATGCCACGAGCAGATGCTGGACTAACTTTTACAAAGGAGAGCTTGATTTTTTTAGTGAAGCAAGTTCAACATTCTGCATACCTTGTTATCATATTACTATTTCCAATGTTGACTGGGAGATAGGCGGAGAAGAATTCCTTGAATACTTAAAAGAAAATAAAGTTCCTGGAACAGGAACATCCTATTTAGAATATTTAACAAATCAAAAGGATTCAGAAAAGTTTGATGAATTGCCTGACGAACTAAAAAAAGGATTTAACTTTAGCATCAACGAATCCAATTACATTATAATGTTTAGTGAGAGCAAGTTTGGTTATACCGAGGAAAGAATCGCTGCTTCAGTTGAGATGGCTTTCATAGGAGGAATTAGTGCAGCCGCAACCGCAGCTTTTGTAACATTCACAGGACCTGCAGGATTCATTCTTTCAGCAACAACAGCTGCAAAGGTCGGTGGTCTTGCAGGCTGGTTTACCGGAGCCATGTTTGGAGCTGCAACTGGATGGGAGCCTTTCAATATTGCTGAGACAGAGAGAATTCCAGGGATATTTGTTTTGAAGTACGATGAAAGCGAAGAAGGAATAAATAACGCTGTTGAAGTGTTGAATAATCTTGGTTGTGAATTCCCCTTCGGGGTTTCATAAATTTAGAATAAATCAAAAAAATCATATAAAAAGAGATAAAGAACAAAAGAATGTGATTAAACATGAACAGAATAATCGGCTCATTGATAGTTGTAATTATTGTCGTTGTAGTCATAGTAATGATATATACAGGAAATTTGAGAGAGTTGACTAAAACAATCTTTGGATTTGATTTTGGGCTTAAAAAACAAAAAGAAGGAGAAAAGGATATAGAAGAGCTCTTTAATGAGATTACTTATGCCCTTGAAGAGATGATAAATAAAAACTATCCGGAATTCAATGAACTTTTTTTAATCAGAATAAACTTGGGAAGAATTAAAGAGAGTTATGGTGAAGAATACACTATTGAATTAGACGAAAAAAACATTTATCTTAAATACGAAAACAATGAGGTAATAAAATGGACGATTCCTGATGAGTTAATGCATTCTTTTGAAAAAATTAATGAAAAAAATGTTAAAACAAGAGTAATAGAGATTAGAAATTTTAATGAGAATGATGATAGAATTAAAGTAATGGATAATGGAATTTTGTTAATTGAATTCTTTGAAGAGGAATTTGAAGAGGAAATTTTCATGGTTAAGAAAGGAAAAGAAGCCATACAAGATATAAATAAAAGATGATAAAAAATTTTAAAATATGGAAAGAGAAAAAAGGAGTTCTTGCATTAGATGAGATTGTAGAGATCATATTAGTTATAATGATTGGTGTTGCTATTGTTATGCTAATATTAAACATACTTGATTTAACAAACAACAGCGAAGAGATTGCAGTAGAGCAGCTCTTCTACAGGCTAAAGAATGCTATTGTTTGGCTCCCAAAAAATGACGAAACCAAAGAACTTATTCCTTTAGAAGAAGATTATGCAATTATGATGTTGAGCGGAACACATGATAAACTTCGTGAACTTCAAACATCAAAAAGAGAATATTATGTTTTTTCAGGCAATCCGCCAAAATGCAATGATAAAGGATGCATTTGTCTTTTGAAAAAAGACTATACAAAAGAAATTGATAATGCATATTCGGTTGTTGTTTGCGAAGGCATAAACAACGAATTTGAAGATGACTACATCTTCCTTTCATATGAAAATATGGAAATGCAGTTAATAGAGATTAAGAAGAAAGACAATAAAGTAGAACTTAATGTAAATTCCAGAGAAACCGAAATAATGGATGATCTTGAAGCAGGTGTGGAAGAACTTAACGAGGAATTGAAAAAATTCACTGAAGAAGGCGGCATTAAAGAGATTAAACTCCAAGATTTATTTAATATTGCTAAACCAAGACTTCTTATAACAAATGAAGGAAATTTTTATATTCAATTAGAAACTGCTACAACTGCCTATCAAGAAAATCTTGATTTGCAAGATTATGAAGATGTTTATTTCATAGGCATAGGACCGGCTTATAAAAAAGGAATATGGAATAATTTGAAAAAGGATAATGATTGTATTACCAATAATAAAAGACTATGCCTTAAGTCCATTATAAATTTAGAACATTGCAAGGATAATATAATCATCAATGTTTTAGATGAGGGAAGAGGAATGGGATTTGAAAAAGGATATCTACCTTGTAACCTAATTCAATTTAGTGGAAGTGTTTCTTACCCGACAGAAATGATGGAATTTGAACAGATTTATCTAAAAAGTTTTGAGGCCAATGCTGGCGAAATCAATAGGAATTATTTGTTTGTTATTGCAACAACTGAGCCTGTAATAGAAGAAAATTTGAATGAATTAATTAACGATGAAAAGATTTTAGAGGTTCTTTTAGGAAATGAACTTCCTATTGAAGAATTAATAAATTACTTTGATAAAAGAGAGATAATATTGTTTAAAGAAGAACCAGACATTATGACTTACTAAAGGTCGTTCAGGCTAAGAAAGCAAAATAATATTGTTTAAAGAAGAATAGTTAAGGAAAGAAGAGAAGAAGCATTTAAAAACAAAAAACAGAAAAATAAAGAAACAAATAAAAGATAAAGGAAAAAATGGAGAAGTATAAAAAGGGGCAATTTGCCATTGATGAACTAGGAAAATGGATTCTTGCTTTGATTTTATTAGCTATTCTTATTGTGATAATTGTTGCTTTAATGCAACAAGGCAGAACAGGATTAATTGACTTTCACAACTTCTTCAGATTTTCAAGCTGATAAAAGGATTGAGAAAAATGAAAACAATACTTGCTGAACTAATTATTGTTCTAATTGCTGTGGCGGCATTATCAGTCATAATTTCAGCTCCTCTAAGAGAAAGTGTGCGTTCTTTGCTTGGTTTTTTCGACGAAGATGAGGCTAAAGATAGTGAAAACAAAGAACCTACGCCATCTGACATGATTAATTCCTTTAATAAGTTTGTTTCTGATTTACAAAGAGCAATGAATTATAATATTGAAGAGCCCATGAGAATTGATTTGAACTATGATAAAATAAATGAGTATTACTTCAGCAAAAAACTTGGCGAATATTCAATTAAATTTGATGACTTAAATATACTTTTTCTTTACAAAGGAGAAGAAATAGGAGAATCAAAAGTAAAGATTAAAGGCATATATGTTTCATTTAATGAATTTTATCTTGATAGAAATGCAACAATTAAGAATTACATAGAGAACCATGAGTGCATTGATTTGAGCAATGAAAATTACATAATAAAAGAATCTTTTGAGCTAGAAGAATCAGTTTCATCTGAAGGAACAATAGGGAATGCTGAACTTGTAGAAATCGAACATACAGATCTTACGCAAGAAGCAGCTCCAACAACAGTATCTTCAGAGACAAACATCGAATTTGGAAATGGAGCGATAATAGTAACTGTTATAGAATATTTGAAGATTTGTGATGCGATTTCTCAAGAAGAGACTCGTGAAGCATTGGAAAGAAAAAAAAGACTGGATTGGATGATTGAAGAGGTGCAGGAATTTATGAACGATGAAAGAAAGGCTCTTGTTTTTAGATTAGATTTAGATGAATTCTCAGAAATGGAAATTAAAATTAATGAAACTGAAAAAGAGATTGAACTTGTTTACGCTCCTCTTGGAAGCAGTGAAAAATTCTCAAAATTTTTTTCAATAAATAATGAAATAATGATTGAAAACTCTAAGATGACACCTGAAACAAAGGATCTTCTTTTGTTAAAGAATTGTTCAGAAGATAGTGCAATGATTATTAATTTCACAAACATTGCAATACGAGATGACAAATTTTCAACGAGCGACAGTTCTTACCCATTTTACGAAGAAGAATGCTCAAAGAATCTTCAAAATATAAATAATGCAATTGATTATTTGAGCCAAATACCTTCTGACAAGGATTATGCATTGATTAACTTTAAAATAGCTGATAAGGAGAGCCTTTATTTTGAATCTTCTTCAGATAGATTAAAACTTGAATCAGATGGCCTGATATTTCCCCAATACAGCAAGAAGCTGCCATTTGAAATCGAGTTCAAAATTTTAGGTGAAGACGGAAATCTAATTGAGATTGAAGAATATGAAGTAGGAGGAAGTACAAGGATAAGATTTTCCAAGTATTATCAGGAGAGAAATCCGGGAAGTATAATAAGAGGAAAAAACAACACTCTCTACATCACAGAGATTTCAAAAGGGATTGGTGCAATTCCAGAATATGGGAAAGAATCTGGTTTTATTGTAGATTCCTGTTATAAAGATTATTCAATAGACGGCATAATCAGAATACTTAAAGAAGGAGGAGAAATAATTCTAGGGAAAGAAGAACTTTTTTCAACGATTGAACTTATTGAGTATAATATATTAGATGAATCTTTATTGATTGATTTTAAAGGAGAGATGAACACAAAAAAGATTGAAGCAGATATCAGAAATATAACAATTATCTATTCTGATTCATTTGAGAATAATGTAAGAGAAGAATTTGAGGCTTCTATTTTAGAATCAATGAATTTCAACGAGAATGCAATAAGAATATCGTTTAGAGGTGGAAGAGGAGATGAACTCTTTGGCATAGAAGAATTAAGTAAAAATGTCTTAATATCTGTAGCAACAAATGAAAAATCAGAGAAGACGCTTATTTTTGATTTTGAAAGAGATGAAGTATCTGGAGAAGAGAAGAATCTTATTGATAAAATAAAAAAAGTCATTGAAGAGGTAAATAATGGTTTATACATTTCTGGATGGCAAAATGCATTTGAAAATGACATATATATCTTAGATAAAGGAGGTTGGGTTGAAGTTTTCTTAGATGATTTAGATTTCAGGCTCAGAACGTTGGATCCTGAAAGATATCCGCCAAACAAAAACTTAATACTTAAAGGTGTAACCATTAATGAGCCTGAGCCTAGTTTTATTGTAATTGAATCTGGAAAATGGCTTGGCATTGACAATTCTTTAAATTTAATTCCTATCAAGATTGATGAGTTAGATGGATTTAATGAAGAAATTAAAGCTATGATTGGCTCTGAAGCAAAATGCTTTGAAATCAATGATGAAAAGCAACCTATCTTGCTTTACAGCAGTTCGGAAGAAGTCCAAAAGAGAGAATTGTCAAATTATGAATATTGCAATAATGTTCTTTATGCAATTGAAGAGATTCGTGAGTTAAAAAAGATCTCGGAGAATGAAGTCCTGATTGAGTTTGAAAGGTTTGTTGAAAACTTTAACATTGTTACAGATGATGAAGGGATTTCAATAATGCCTAAGAACAGTTTTGTTTTCAAAGATGCAAAAGTAAGGATAGATGTTGATGAGATTAATGTAGTTCAAGCTTCAAATAATTGCAAGTTATATTCAGGAAATCCAAATATGTTTGAATTTAATGAAGATCACATCTCATTTATTGATGAGACGAATGAAGAAATTAAGCTATATATCATGAACCAGATGTGGTTGAATTTTACAGAGATAGAAAATAAAAAAGTGCTCAGAATTGATTTAAATGAAAAATGTAATTAAATATATAAGATAAAAGAGAGGTTGAATTCAATAAAAAATCATAAAATGGATAAGAAAGCTCAAATATTTGAATCTATTGTTGGATGGGTGTTGCTTATTATTGCTGTTATTGTAGTTATTATGATGATATATAATCTTCTTAAACCTGCTGCAGAGCTATCTGAAATAAAATGTGAGAGTTATGAAGGAAGATGCGTTGAAAACGAGAATGAATGTATCGGTAGCGATATGATTGCCTTAGCAGGGATGGGATGCGAAAATTATTGTTGCATATCTAACGACATTTTCATAGAATAATTTAGATAAAAATTAAATAAATAAAAGAGAATAAAAAGGAAATGGGAAAAAACAAGACAGGACAAAGTTCAATCTTTGGCGTTGCTGAATGGATTGTAATAATCATAATGATTATCATAGTAGTTTATTTATTCTTTAATTTCTTTGAAAATAATGATTCTAAGACAAATAGTTGCCTTAACCTTGATGGAAGATGCGTTGAGAATAAAGATGAATGTAATTATGAAGAAGAAATAGCATACGAAGCAATGGGTTGCCCTGTTTATTGCTGTGTCCCTCTTTCTGCGGCAGGAATAGTTTAGATTTAAATATTGAAAAGTTAAACATCGAAAGTTTTAAGAACAAATTAAAAGAACGCTTAAGAATGCCAAAAGTATCTGCAATAGTTGTTTCATGGAATGGCAAACAACACCTGGAAGAGATGATTTCTTCACTTCTTAATCAATCATATAAAGATATGGAGATCATTCTTGTTATTAATGGCTCAACTGATGGTTCTCAGGATTTTGTCAAGGAGAGATTTCCGGGTGAAAGATTTAAAAATTTAAGAGTTATTGAATTAGAAAAGAATATAGGATTTGGGCCCGGAGTTAATGCAGGAATAAGGAATTCTAATGCAAGGTATATTGCTTTCTTTAACGATGACATGAAGGTTGAAAAGGATTGTATAAAGAACATGGTTGAACTTCTTGAAGAAAGAGAGAAAGATAATGTGGCTGCTTGTTCTGCAAAGTTGCTTTATTATGATAAACCTGATACGATAAACTATGCTGGCGGGGTTTTTAATTATATGGGCTTTGCATGGCCAAATAGAATGAACGAGAAAGACAGAGAACTTCCAGTTGAAGAGACTGATTATGGTGGGATATGTATGATAAGAAAAAATGTTCTTGACGAAGTCGGACTTTTTGATGAGAATATTCCGATGTATCATTCTGATGTTGATTTGTGCTTCAGAATAAGAATCTATGGCTACAAACTTTTATTCAATCCTAAAGCAGTTGCATATCACAAGTATGATTTCAAGAGGAACCCTGATAAATTCTACGACTTAGAGTTTCACAGACGCTTTATAATAAAGAAGTATTATTCAAGGAAGAACTTGATATTGATTGCCCCTGCTTCTCTTCTTATAGAAGTTGCTACATTGTATTTTGCTCTTAGCTCTGGCTGGTTCAAAAAGAAAATAAAGAGTTATTCTGAATTTAAGAGATATAAAGAAGCGATAAAAAAAGAGAGAGAAAAGATACAAAAGGAGAGGAGAATTAAAGATAAGAAATTCATGAAGAACTTTGTAGGACATCTGAGGTTTGAGATGATTAAAAGCAAAGGAATAGACTGGTTCTTAAGTCCTTTGCTCAATGCATACTGGAAGCTGATCAGGAAGGTAATTTGAGATGAATCTTGTTAATGAATATATAAGAAGGGTTTTTTGCATTCAACCAAAGATACCTGAGGAAATACAGATTGAGGTTACCAATTTATGTAATCTTGATTGCAAGATGTGTCCTAGGAAGAAACTGCCTATTAAGTATAAACAGATGGAACTGAATTTCTTCAAAGAGATAATTAAAAGGCTTGATGGAGTAAAGGAGATAATCCTTACAGGGTGGGGAGAACCAACTGTGCATAAGGATTTGGCTGAAATGGTTAGCATTGTTAAGAAAAGTGGAAAGAAAGCGAGATTAACTACAAACGGCCTGCTCATAAATGAAAAACTTGCGAGAAAGTTAATTGATGCCGGCATAGACAGCATAACCTTCTCAGTAGATTATGTAGATGCAAAAGAGGAAAATGAATTTGGACATATAAACAAAAAGTCTTTAGAGAATATAAGACGACTTGCAAAACTTGAAGACAGGCCTTCAATAGTCATTCAAAGTATTCTTGAAAAGCCAACATCAAATATTCTTAGGATTTGCGACTTTGCCAAAGAGATTGGTGCTGAGAGATTAAATATATCCCGTGTTTTTACTTTTTTCTCCGAAGGAATGCCCCGACCATCTCATGAAGAAGAGAAGATGATGATTAAGGAGATATTTTCTTATGCAAAAAAAAATGGATTGCAAGCAGATATGATTCAGTATGGCATCGGAAAAGGATTAACTAGATTTTTTTATCCTATAGGGAAGCATGCAATGGGTCTTTTTGACAAGAATTGTTTGAGACTTTTCAACTATGCTTATATAAATGTTGATGGCAATATTACTCCATGTTGTCTTCTTCCTTCACTCAGCGTTGGAAACATTATGGAAAAGAGCTTAGAAGAGATTTGGCAAGGAGACGAATTAAAAAGATTCATCGCTAATCATAATAAGCATCCTGTGTGCAAGAAGTGTGACCTCTGGAGAATAAAGTATTTTGATTGAATTTGATTTAATCCTTTTCTTTATCTTTCTCTTTCTGCTCCTTCTCTTCCTGCTCTTCTTTATTTTCTTGAGGCTGATTTTCTTTATCTAAGGCCAGCTTTCTAACAAGCTTTTCTATATTCTGTTTGTTCTTTGAAGCTATTACGAAGTTATGAAATGAAAAAAGTGCTAGGAAGGCAAAGGCTGCAACGCTCATCAGATCAAAAAGCCTTGAAAAATTGAATGTTTCTATGACAGGATCAAGAATAGATGGAAATAGAACAATGATGATAAGCATTGCCCAAAGAAGTTCCCATAATGCAAATGAAGTCTTTGAAAGAAGTTTCCTTTTATAATTCAGATGAACCAAATATGCCATAAACAATGAAAACAAGATTGTCAAAACCTGAACGCCCATCATTTTCATAACCTCCTTTAGTCAAAGAGTCTAAATTTCAATGTGTTGAAAACTATCTTAATTCCATCTAAGGGGGTTGTGCCTTTATAAGCATTGTGGTAAATTGTTTCAATAGGTAATTGTATATATGAAAGTTTGTTCTTTATCATTCTAACTAAAAATTCAGTTTCAACTGTATAATCTGTTGAATTCCAGCGCAGCAAAGGATATGCCTTTGAGTTGAATCCTCTAAGACCACACTGACTATCTTTTATCTCCGCATGAAGAATGAGTTTTGAAAAAGCATCCAAAATAAGATTGCCTGCTCTTGATACAAAGGGCATTTCAGATGTTCTCTTTCTATAGCCTAAAACGACATCGTATTTATCAAGCATTGATGCAAACTTTGGGATATGATGTGGGGGATGTTGGCCATCACTATCCATAACAATGATTTTCTTTGCTCTTTTAGAAGCAAAATCGCATCCTGTTTTTAGGGCAGCCCCTTTCCCAAGATTTATTTCATGCCTTATGCATTGCACAGAGAAAGATTTTGCAATCATAGAGCTATTATCTGTTGAACCATCGTCAACAACAACTACGCATTCTCTTTTAGAATATTTAAGAACATCTTTCAGTACAGATGAAAGCATCTCCTCTTCGTTATAAACTGGCAAAACAACGAAAAAATCCTGTTCATTCTTCATTTTCAATTTCAGTTATACTAATATTATCATTGATGATCTGAAAATTTTCCTTGATTTCTTCAGGATTCCAATTAACCTTCCAGACATAGATGTCATTGCCAAACAAATCTGTTTCGTGTGAAAATAACTCAAAATGATTTGTGCCGGCTCCTTCCAAGAAGAATAATCTTGTGAAGATACTATCTGCAAGGGCAGGATCTGACAATAAAAAGTTATATTCATCTCCTTCCTTCTTTAGAACAACTCCGATATTGAACGAAGATTCCGGATTATTTCTCACATAAACATCTTCAAGATTGCTGAAGACAAACTTCTCTACTTCAATGTAACTTGCTGAGGAAGTTTGAGCATAAGCCCGCATATTTTCTAAATCAATCATCAATATTACGCCCTGATTTCTTCCTAAATCTTTTATACATCTGAGTGTTGATTCGTTGAGTTGCTCACATCTTGAAAATGACGATGTTATATAAGTTGGCCATGGTGCTACCCAATAATCCGCATTTGAAACTGCATTTATTTCTGTAACAAGATTCATGGCTCCTAACTCATCAAGTCCAAAGTTCTCTTGAAGATATTCCATTGCACCTGATTTGTTTCTTCTCCTAACTTCATAGAATTGTTTTGATTTTGTAAAGTTCCATGAACCGAAATGTGCCCATACCCCTGCTTTGCTTACCATATCCTCAGAAGCGATGAAATAATTTTCTGGAGGATCACAATGCGTATATTTTATAACCTCGCTTGCATTCTGCTCATTAAACATTGATGAAAGATAAGAATATGCCTCTTCCTCGTTCATTTCTAAAATGTCGTATAAAATTGTGATTGCTTCAAGATCATCGCCAGTTATGTTTAAAATACGATTATACGCTGTATTTGCTCCACAATCCAGCATTCTCAATATTGCAATTGAAAGATTTTCATCATTTGTAAGCATAAGCTTGCCCAGCCAATGAGCCTGAGGATTATTCTGGACACCTCCATCTAAAGTAACTGGCCTATCTGCTATTGCCTTAAACCAATGACCAAAATCCCACCATGAATTTATAATTGCATCTTCTTCTGATTCTTCTCTTATTTTAGTTAGGCTTTGATACCATGCATCAGACATCTGGGGCACAGAGCCTTTTGCTATTCCAATTGCATTCTGAAGCATTCCTGTCTGAACTCCAGAAGAGGATTGAGGAAGCATTAATATCAATAATAAAAGAGCAAATATTATTATGCCTGCTGGCAACCGAGGCACTTCAAGTGTTTTGTTTAAGAGTTTAGAACCTTTTTCAATCAAGATTGCTGCTGCAATCCCAAAAGCAATGGAAAAAGCAGGAACTATGAGAAGGTTGAACCTTACTCCAGAATAAACTGTATAAATTGTTGCAATAGTCCAGATAACCAATAGAAAGAACTGAGCCATCTTTGGGCCTGTTAAACTGCCCTTTCTAAATAAAATTAAAGCAATGCCTAAGAATATAATCAATAATGTTAGCCAGCCTCCATTGTTTGCTACTACACTTGCAAAATTGCCGGGATTTAACTCGGCAACAGTTGTAAATACATTTGGCCATATTGTACCTTTTGAAACCTCTTTAAGCTCCAATCCCTGGAAAGCAGCAAATGGTGAATTTATAAATGCGTTAAATCCTGAGAAAAGAGATACAAAAATGCCTGAGAATAAAAGCAAGAGAGCAAAAGAATACAACTGGGAAGTAAATTTCTTGAATACATCTTTAAAAGAAGAGCGTTTTCCCTTTGAAGCAAGAAGAACAATCAAAAGATATACCAAATAAATGGCATAAGAGCCAACGATTAAATCAAAAGAATACCACCAGCCACCCCATGCCTTGGTATATATGCCAAGGAAGAGCCCAAATAAGGCAGAATGAATAATTTTCTTCTTTAAATCATTAGATTCAAGAAGCTTGAAGAAGAAGAAAAGGAGTATTAACGGAAAGATAACATTAAAGATATCTGTATCGGCGAATCCGCCTACGGTCCTTGTTAAAAGAAAAGGATGTATTGCAATGAATAATGCAGTGAAAAATCCACCTATTGTGCTCTTTGAGATGTCTTTGCCTATAAAGAAACCTAGAATGACTGCAAGAACTCCTAAGATTACTGGTGTAAAAAATGCAACGGCCATTAAATCAACATTAAATCCTAAGAAGGTAAGGAATCTGTATAGATATGCTTCAATCCAGGGCAGGATATTGCTAATCCTTGATTTTGAAGGATTCCTTTCAGATAATGGCAAACCTCCAAAGACATGAGTATCTATGTATCCCTCTTCAGTTTTGATATCCTGCTCAAAACCATGCTCAATTATATTCTCTGCATTTCTGTAGTAATAATAAGGATCTATTGCAAGAAGATACGTTGTTCCATTTTCATTCTTTAATCTTTCACGGAACATATCTGCTGTTTGCTTTTGAACCTGAGCAATTTCATCAGCTTGCTCATTTAAGATTTTCTGAGTCTCTTGATTAATTAAATCTTCTAATTCTGCCATGCCCAAGCCAGGATATGCTGCCTGAAGCTGAGAATAAACCTGAAGCATCAGAGAATTGTATATTGTTTGATAAGCCCAATCATCTGCTGCCGGGATAAAATAAGGAGTTGCTCTAAGAAGAAGTGATATAACTACGGGCAAGATAAAAAGAATTATATTTAAAATTACTTTTGTATCATTTTTTGTATCGCTTTTCTTTGATAGTTTTTTTATCTCGTCTCCTTGTTGGGATTTCTTCTCTTCATCCATTTAGAGCACCTTGAAAGCAATTCTGATTCAAAGAAGATTTTGATTGAATATTTAAAAGTTTAGTTTTGTACGGCCCTGCCTTTTTTAATAGAAGAAGAAAGGAAAAATAAAGAAAAATAGAAAAGATTAATCTTCTGAAGCTTCTATTGGCTTCATGCCTTTCCAAGCAAGTTCAAAAAACCTTTCAAGAGCTGTGGAAAAAAACTCAGTATTTACCCAGATTCCAACATCAAATGATGGATGAACTTTCTCATCACTCTGGAGCATAAATGTAAGCTCCGTAGAATCAATTATAATGAATCTTGCATCGATTCCTTCCAAAGCTCTTACCTCTGCAATGCCTTTCAGCTTCTTTGCAGCCTCTTTTGTTGCCTTTGTTTCTGGAGCAGCAATCCTTATCTTGACTCCACGCCTTGCAACTGCCTGCAAAACATCTCTTATGCTCTCAGAAATCCTCACTAATTCCTGAGCTGTTGAAACTATTATAACCTGCTTCTTGGCTGATTTTAGAAGGAACTCAAAATGACTATATATATTATGTCTGCCTTTCAAACTCCCGCTTCTCTCAGCAGGCTCTACAAGTTCAATCCCTTGCGAATGTATCAAGTTTAGTTCATCTAAAAGTTCGCCTGAAACAACTTCATCAAGTTTTTCTAACTGTTTATCTGTTTCAAGTTTAAGATTCTTCTTTACTCTTTCTATTACCTCTGCAGGTGGAATTGCATAATACTTGATTGGCTTTCCAAACTTCATTATAACAAATCCCTTTTTTTCCAGACTCTCAAGAACATCATAGCTTCTTGATCTTGGCACATCTGCAATATCTGAAAGTTCTCCTGCAGTTGCCGTTCCCCTTGATAGGAGAGCTGTCCAAATCTTAACTTCGTACAGGTTTAAAGAAAAATAATGACGAAGTTTGTCCAAAAATTCCTCATCCATTATCATATTATACCACCTTCTTTTTTTCCCTTTAATCTATTTTTTATGCCTCAAATAATAAAGGGATTGTTTCGTTCTTGAGTTACAGATGATTACTACTATTAAAAAATTACGCTTTTTTATGATTGAACAATGGTAAAAATAAGTAACAAAAAATGATACTTAGCCTTTTAGCTTGTTTGATTGTTTGCTTTTATGTAAAAAGAAATTAAAGATTAGAGCAAAGATTATCATTGAAATAGAAAGCCATTGTCCCATAGACAGATTGAGCCAGAGCAGGCCTAATTGCTCATCCGGAGCTCTGAGGAATTCAACAAAAAAGCGGAGAATTCCATATAGCAACACGAAGAGGATGAAAAGAGAACCTTTCCTTCTTTCAACATCATGTATATATTTCTTTTTGTAATATGCAAAGAGTATGAAAAATATCAGTAGATTTTTTCCTGCTTCATAAAACTGTGAAGGATGTCTTGGGAGCATTAAAGGATCTGTTGTAAATCTTATTGCCCAAGGCACCATTGTAACTCTGCCGTATAATTCTCCATTTAAGAAGTTGCCAACACGACCAAGTGCAAGTGCCAAAGATGCTGGTATTACAATTAAATCAGCAACCTCTAAAAAAGGAATAGATTTATGTCTGCAATATAGATATACAAAAAGAACTGCACCAACAAGTCCTCCATGAAACGATAGCCCTCCATTCCAGATGGCAAAAATTTGCATTGGATTTGAAATATAATAAGGCAGGTTATAGAACAGGATGTAAAAGATGCGGGCAAATATCAGGCCACCTACTAAACCCCAAAATAGGAGCTCTAAAGCATCTTCTTTTTTTCCTAGACCTCTCTTTTGATAGAAATGGCTGAATATGAAATAAACTATTAAAAAACCAAGAACATAGAAAAGACCATAATATCTTATTTCAAAACCAAAGAAAGAGAATAGAACTGGCTGAGGATCATAAGTTATCATACAGACTTGCTTTATTGTTTAATTAATAAGTTTTTCTTATTTTGATTCTGATAAAAATATTTTTAATTGTTTTCGAGCTCATCGACTAATATGTCGCCAACCCAGGATTTAACGAAGTCGCCGAAGGCGATTTGAGAAAATTGCGAGCCACGTGATTTTTCTTTTATCCATTGCAAGGATATGGTTGAACGAAGGGAGAAGCATAGCGTCTCCACGAGTTACGAGTCAGCTTTTTGTTTCCTTACTAAAGAATGTATCCCCCAACCTAAGAGAAAACCAATAATTCCGAAAAACAAGAATAAAAATATTATTGGTAAGAAATCCGTATTGAATTTAGAAAAATTTATGTGTGTATTAGGTAACCAAAATAATGAAGATATCCCAATTAATAATCCCATCCAACTCCCCCACATTTTGAAAGGATCGTATGATTTTTTTATTTTATCCGTCATATTATTTTATTAAATTAAGTTAATATAAATAACTTTTCATCTTAAAATCTGGCTCGTAATTTTGCCTAACATCGCTATTAAGAGAAGTTCTGTTTTCATCGTGAAGCGAAGCAGAACATAGTTGAGAATGAATTTAGGTGTAGTGAGGTGTAACCGAATAAAACAATTCAAGCCATGTTAAGTTTGTTTTCCATACAAAGTGTGTTGAACTTGTGTCAGCAGGTTTGAGTTTTTATCTTCAAGCACGAAACGACATCTAAAATGAGAATACAAGTGTAACATTCTAACTATTTAATTTCCCCTATCCACTTTAAGAAATATATTAGTACAATTATTAATCCTGCACCTATGATTCTTGGCAAACCAGCCAACCATTCGAATATTCCTAACCACCAAGGAATTGCGGCATCAGTAATTAATTCAGTTGCTTTTTCAATATTTTTTTCAGGAGAATTGCTATTCATTGTAAATGACCAGAATGCCATCTTTATCAAAAGAGGAAGAACGAAAATTATGAAAACTGCAAGAATCGCAATTTCTTCTTCATCTTTCATTTTAGAATTACTCAAAAGTATAAGGGTATACTTTTTGTTCTACAATTTCTGAAGAATCATCTAAGCAATAACACATAAAGCCATTTTCGGTGGTGCTGTATTCCATAAAATATTGTGTAGCAGAATCAACATAATAACAATAATTGCTACATTTCATTTCAATATCTTCTGGGACATAATCAAAATTTGCGCTAATTAATATGCCATATCCGAAACTTAATAGTAAAATAACGATTCCTATAATCAGAGCAATGATAGAAATTCCCATTCCTTTGAGTTTGTGATTTTTCGATATTCTATTTAAACTTATTATTGCGAAGATTATTCCAAATATTGGGGATAAAAAAGCGTAAATTATTGATAGAATAGGCCATATTTGCATACCTCTTTGAGTTTCCTTTAAATTACCATAAGTCTGTTTTACTCTTTCAGATTTATTCAAATACAAAATCCAAATAATGAAGTACACTGTCCCATTAAAAAAAAGATAATAATCTAAAAAAATTACTGCATTAGCAATATTCAAAATTAAAGTAGTTATTAAAAAAATCTTTGTGAATTTGACACCAAAGGGCTTTTTAGTCCATAGGAAAATCCCTGCCAAAATAGATAAGCTCAAAAAAGCGAAACTTTCAATAATTTCAAGAATGGTATAGAATTGGCATTCAGATAAAATTATGAATAAATTGAAAATTGGATTAATAAAGACTAATGTTATTATAAAGAATAATAACCATCCACCGATGTTTTTTAGTTCGTTTTTTTCTAACATCTGCTATGTAAATTTCAAAAGTAGTATATATTTATTTTGTTTTTTAGATTGTAGTCCTCTTCAAGATTTTAGAAAACTAAAACTCAATTGGAAATAAATCTGGCTTAAGAGAAGTTCAATTTCCTCGAAAAAATTCTCATTGTTAAACAGAGCTGAAATTGAGTTTTGATGGAGAAATCTGCAAGACTTAGTAACCTCATAATCATTGTTATGCCCCTAGAAGGGCTATTTTGGAATTTTTGGATTATTGATAAATTCGACTACAGGAAGTGTATCTGTCTGAAGGATGAGAGAGGGGCGTCAGATTTTTTTCTTCTTTTTCTAAAAAGAATCTAAAATTGATTTACAATTCCATAAATAATATCATTATAATATTTACCATCTTTTGATTTAATGGCTTCCTTTAATTCTCCTTCTTTTTCATATCCTGCTTTGCTTAATACTCTTTCAACTGCCTTATTAAGTTCATGAAAATGTGCAAATATTCTATGATACCGCAATTCTTTGAAAATATAATTTGTCATTATTTTTATTGCTTCAGTCATATAACCTTTATTCCAATAATTCTTGGCAACCCAAAATCCTATTTCCCCGCTTTTATTTTCATCATCCAAATCAAAAAAACCAATTGTTCCGACAAGTTCATCTGTTCTTTTTTCATAAATTCCAAAAATGTAAGATTTTCTTTCTAAGATATTTTTTTTGGAATTCTTTATGTATTCTAAGGCTCTCTCTATAGATTCTGAAGCTTTATATGGCCCAGAGAATTCATTCAATTCTGGTTCTTTTGAATATTCATGAAGCTTTATTGCATCAGTTTCATTAATCTCTTTTAAATAGATTCTATCTCCAATAATCTTTATTTCCATATTTATTTTTAAGATAGTGCAGTTTTTATAGTTTATTATTCTGAAAATATTCGTAAAAAACTTTTATCATATTTAAATCAAAAAATATATAACCTGATGAATCTGATTTAATCATAATTAAATGCAAACTGGTTTTTTAAGAGGTGGAAATGATTGTATTTAAGAGGAATGCTCTGGTTTTTGTAACTTTTGTAATTGCTCTTTCCTTCATGCTAAGTGAGCTTGCCTTATCTTTTAATGTAAATCCTGAACACATAAAAGAAGGAGATCAGGATGTTCTAATAATTCAAACGGATTCTCCAGCTTCCTGCATCCTTGAACTGGAGAGCGGAAATCTTAATCTAAGAGCCAGCGATTCGGATAATAAGACTTTCAGATATCCTCTTTCTCCTGTTAATCAAACAATAACAGGAATTTGCGAGTCTCTGGAAAATCCAAATGAAAAGGAAAGATTCAAGATAGACATTACTGTAGGAATAACTGAAAAAACTGTTTCAGATGATATTGATGAAACAAAGAATGAAGCCCCAAAAGAATCTTTTGAAATTCTTTTTGTTGAACCTTCAGAGTATAGTAGTCTTTATGAAAACAGCAGCATAACAATAAAGACAAGTACTGATGCTAGTTGTAGCATAAAAATTGGCAATAATAAGTATGGAATGGAAAGCCTTGATAACAGGCAATTTAGAATAAATGTTTCTTCATTTGCAAAAGAATTAAGAAATGGCAATATCAAACTTGTATTTGAATGCAATACAAAGTATGGATTAAAAACTGAGAGCATAAATTATGTTTTTGACAGCAATGGAAAAACTAGCACAAGCATTACTTCAGGAAGCAATGATAACAGAGAGATGACATTTAAAGGATTTGAGGGAGAAGGCATTATGGATTTTTTTAACTGGCTTTTTAATTTATTGATTGAATTTCTACCGATTGCACTTCAAGTTGCAAAGGATAATTTAATTATAGTTTTTATTGCAATTGTATTCGTTGTTGTAATTATTAGTTTGGCGATTTCAAGGAAGTTTTCTCAAAAAAATAACGAAAAGAAAAGGATGAAAATCCCTAAAGAAGATCTTGAGAAAGTTTTCTTTCCTGAGAAATCAGATAAAGAGAACAATAAAGGCAATGATGAGAATAGCATACAAAAAAATAAAAATTCTATCAAGAAGCTAAAGCATGAAGGTATTGATATGAGAGCTTTTGCCGAATTTGATTATAATGAAGCTAATACTGATGATAAAATGAAAAAGGACATAAAAGAAAAAGATGAAATTGATAAAGAAAAAAACAAAGGAAATAGCAACAGATGGATTAATATATACGAATTGATTAGACCAAAGAAAAAGGGGAAACCAAAAATGAAAAATCAAGAAGATCCAATAGGGGCGCTGCAAAAAGAGATTTATCTTGAAGAGATTAAGGGGAAAACAGAGTTAAATGTAATCTTTGAGAGTCTGAAGAGCATTTATGAAGATAGCCATGATACGAAGATAATTAAATGGGCCATAAACAAGCTCTTTGAAAACAATCAGATAAAGAAAGGAGATGCTGTTGAGCTGGTTAATATGCTTAAGGAAAAAGAGATTTTAGATGATATGCAGGCTTTGGATATCTTAAGTGATCTTAATCTTATATGAACTTGAAGGTTATAATAAAGTATAAAGAAGTCGTTGATTAATGTTTCATAATAAATCTTTCTAGCTCTTCATCTATCTTTTCATACATAGGATAATTTTTTTCATCTTCTTTAAATCGCTTTGTGTGATATTGCCTATTCAGCGAAGATCCATAACCATGCTTTTTATGAAGAAGTTCATGATACATAACATAATCTAAAAGATAGGCTGGAGCCTCTTTAAGGATAGATGAGATAATGATTTCATCTGAATCAAAGTTATATTTTCCAAGGATTGTTTTTGATGGCTTTCCAAATCTTATTCTTGTAACTGCCATTGAAGAATCAAAAAAGTTTTTGTTTACTCTGTGAAAGCTATCCTCTAAGATTTTGTTCTCTATTTCTTCATGAATAAGCAATGGAGAATGAACCTTCTTCAGGAAAGAATCCATTAGTGTTATTGAGAGAGTTTTCTTCTTTTTATTAAACAATTTGCACATTAAAACTTGTACGGCTCCTTTTTGAATCTCCCAGCTACAATTCTTCCATGGATCGCCGAGTCTGAATTCTATCCTCTTTTTTTCTCGATTAAAGAGTGCTTTTGACCTGTATCCCCTAATCTTTTTAGAGTATTTTAAAACAAGAATATATTCTTCTAGATTGAGCCCTAGCTCTTCTGCTGCTTCTTTCAATCTTTTGAAATCATCCGAATCTTCCATTTGACTTTAGTATCTTGTATTTTATTGATTTTAGATGTAATAATCAGACTTGATCAGCATCAATATTATACCTCAGAAAAGCAGCAACCTTCCCTAAATTAACTAATTGAACACCTTCGCTAGTTTCATCAGAAATCATCTCTATGTTTGTTGAGAATTCCTGTGCTTTTTTTTCAAATTTATCAATTGTTTCATCATCAAGTTCCTCTGAAAGGAGCAACGTTTCTACGGCCCCTCGTTCCAATAAAGAATAAACCTCGTTTATCCCATAAGAAACGGCCTCCGGATGTTTTGCAAGTGCCTCAAAGAATGTTCTAAGCAATTTCTTTTCTTTCGCAACTTGTTCCTCTGAAAGAACATCTTCACTTTTCTCCAAAAGTTCTTCCAAGCCATAATCTCCTGTATATCCTACATCCTTGACTGCAATGATTTTGTTTTTTATATACTCAGGCAATATATTACCTTCAACGAATTCATTCTTTGTATGCCCAGGTCCTCCGATTATGATTCCTTTGAGAGCTGGATCGCTGAAATATTCTTTCATATGCTCGGCAACCCTTTTGAAGAACTCTTTGGTTGCCCCCTCCCTAAGCCTTTGAAATCTTAACGCAGACTGCCCGCCAGCTCTTGTCTTTCCAGGGACATTTGATGTTGTCTTTGTTAAAGGAATTATTCTTTTCCCTTTGAGCTGGGCAATATCAGCTTCTCTTTTATCTAAAACAACGAGTCCAAAAACATCATCTGTTTCAAGCATCTCTTTTAAAGGATCTAACACAAAATCCTTGTCGCATCTATAGATTCTTACGTTTAGGGGGATTGGCGGCTCGATGCTCCAAACCTTAACATCAATCTGACCTTCCCTTTCAGCAACATTCCCTGCAAAGACCGCCAGTCCATTTGGAGGCGTAGCTTTGAAAAGCTTCAAATGCTGTATCATCCTTTCAAGTGAAGCAATGACATTCTTCTGCGTTTGTTTTGATTTTATGTTTGTAGCAGTTCCCTGCTCATCAAGAAGATGATTGATTATCTTATTCATGTCATAGTCTTTTGGGATATAAACGCTGACTAGCTCAGTATGCCTTCCCTTATAACCTTCTAACTCTTCAATGAATTTCCTGAGCTTCCTCTTCTGCATTGCTGAAATTTCCATAATTTTTAGAGCAAGATAGAAGTTTATAAAAGTTTTCCAATGTTCAACTTTATTTAACAAAAAGTGATAGAATCATTGATTTATCTTTTTGTAGATTTCATTTAACTCAGGGAAAATCTTCTTTCTCTCTGACAATGGTAATGAGTCATATATATTAAGCATATTGATATACATCTTCTTTGCCTTTGCAATATCTGAAGCGGTAAGATGTGGTTTAGATAAAAGATTATTGCAATCATCAACAAGACTTCTTAGATATACCATCTGCTTTGATTCCTTTACAAAAACACTCTTGAGCTTTTTCCTTCCTTGTATTTCCTTGCCAGCTACCTTAAAAGGAACATGCCTTCTTATGTGGAGGTTTAGGCTTAATCTCTCAAATAAGCCCTGCATAAAGAATACAAGAGAAGCCAGTATCAACAAAAACAAAGTCATATATCCTAATTCAGATGAGATTGTAGAAAATGTTGATTTAAACAAAATCATATCCCGATACGTATTGTATGTTAATACAAAAGGACTGAATTCCGTTACCTTTCTTATATTTTGAGGCATAGACTCCAAAGGGATTAATGTGCCTGAGAGAAGCAAGAGAATCAATCCAACTACAAGGGCAGCCATAAGACTTGTCTCTTCGCTCCTGAATAGATTAGCAATGATAATTCCAAGAAGGATAAAGAATGATGATGAAAGAGCAGAGATTAGCAAGATGAAATGTAAATTTGAGAATATTGCTGTTTTGAACACCAATGCAGTGATTGAAAGAATTATCATTATTTGAATTAAAACCAACAGCAATGTAACTAGGAATGTTCCTAATGAGAATACAGTCTTATTAGATGGTATGATGAGATTGCGGAAATGTGCCTTTGAATTTCTTTCCATCTGTACAAGGGTTGAAGAAAGAAGAAGACTTACGAACATAACGATTAAAACCAAGAGATTAGGGAATAAATATGATAGATGAGTTTCATTAACTAAAACAGGAGACACAGTGGTTTTGATTGGTTGCGATATTAATTCAGAATCTTTAATTTCAATATCAGCGATCATATCCTCTATTGCATTAATCCCTGCCTGTATCTCCATTATCTTGCTTAATTGATTTACAAGTGTCTGCTTCATTGCCTGGGTTTGTGAAATTAACTTGTTCCTTGCCTCATTCATTGATGATATCTCAGATGCTAGGGATTCCAATTGATTTTCAATACTACTAACATAAGAAGATAACGATGCAATATTTGATTGCACTAATTCAAAAGAATCTTCATTTGATATGTTTGAGGCAAGTTCCTTCGCTGAATCTATTGCTGAGTATAAAGCGCTTTTATACGATTCGTTAATATTCAAAGAGGATGCTTCTGATTCAATCTCTTCTAGAGATGACATTAAATCTGATACTGAATCATCTATGATCTCGCCATATTGAGAGAAAGATCTTGAAGCTGATGAGATTGCCGATGATAACTCTAAAACCTTAAAATCAGAGATGTCGAAATCCACTGTCATTCCCTGAGAAGAAGAAATAATTGAGTTTGTTGTCGTTATTAATTCATCATTTTGGGTTGTCAAAGCAATAATAGATTTTTTTCTTATTGTTAATTCATCATTTATATCTTCAAAGACATCTAAAAGTTTCTGTGATAAGGATTGGGATAGCTCTGTTGTCCTGTTTGATATCTTCTTGAATATCGCATCCTGAATAAGACCTGCAAGATTAAGTTGAGAATTATCTATGTAAATGTCTATGCTTGAATTAGAATCTGCCTCTACTCTTAGATCCGGAGAAAAAATAATACAGGCATGATGAGTTCCTGATCTTACTGCTTGAATACATTCTTCTTGAGAAGAAAGCTTGAAAACCCTATATGCATTATCTGATAGAGCATCTATGTAAGATTCAGTTAATTCAGAATATTCATCAGAATAAACAGCAAGTTTTATATTATGATAACCAGATGTGTCAAAAGCAAGCCCTACCATAAACACAATCAAAAGAGGGCCTATTATAACTATTAGAGAAGAGAATCTTGAACGAATCAATGTGAGGAATTCCTTTTTTATTACTTCTCTAAGCTTTCCCAAGTTTAACACCTTTCCACTTATTCTTTTTCGGTTATAGTTGCAAAATAATCAGCAAGCGATGGCTTGTTCATTTCAATGCTTATTATTCTCTCATTGAGAGAGTTTGCAATTTCAACTATTTCCCTCAATGTTTGCTCTCCGTTTTGAGTAAAAAGAATCAGGCTTTGACCTTCGTTTCTTATTTGATTTAAAGTTTTCCTTTTTTTAAGAAGCCCTGCAATCTTTTGATAATTGCCGGGTGATGTCTCTAAGAGAATCCTGCTGCCCAATGCCAGATCATCCCTAATCTCTTTCGGAGTTCCTTCGCGGATTATTTTTCCTTCAGAGAGAATTACAAGCCTCTCACAATTCTGCTCTAAATCAGAGACTACATGTGAAGCAATCAGAATCGTTGTTCCCTGCTCATGTATCTTGTTTATAATTGCCCACATCTGATCCTTTAGAACAGGATCAAGATTTGCAGTCGGTTCATCAAGAAAAAGAATCTTTGGGTTATTTATTAGGGCACACGCCATATCAAGTCTTTTTTGCATACCTCCAGAAAGTGTCTCGGCAAGTTTATCCTTAAAGATGTATAATTCAAAGAGATCTAGAAGAATTTTGATTCTTTCTTCTGATGTGTGTTTTGGAAGTCCGTAAAAAGATGCGAAAAACCTCAGATTTTCTTCCACGGTTAATTTTTCATAAAAAGAGGCAACCTGACTTGAAAACCCTACTTTTTGCCTAAAGTATTCCTTTAGCAGTGTAACTGATTTGAAGACTAACTTGCCATCGTTTGTTTTATGAGAAAAATATACATCACCGCTTAGAGGCTTAAAAATGCCTATCAATGAGGAAAGTAAAGTGGTTTTTCCAGAACCAGACATTCCTATTATGCCTAGCAATTCTCCTTCATAAACATCAAGATTGATTTTATCAAGAATGAGATAGCCTTCAATCTCTATGCTTAAGTCCTTTGCCTTGAGGATTATCCTGCTTTCCATTCTGAATTAATGGATAATTGAGTTTTAAAAAAGTGTGTTATTCCAGAAGAGTAGTTAAAAATCCTTTTTCTTCATAATGTACAGGATTGCAAAGATTCCTGTTATCACAATAACTTCTATTAATGCTCCAAGGATTGCGTATTTCCAAAGAGGAGGCTGACTAACGGATTCTTGGATAAGTTCTGCTGACCTAATCATAAGATCTGCTGATTCTAGTTCCACAGATGAAGCTGCCGGGGCATTTGCTAAAAAGCCATATATTGCAAGGGCAAGAGAAACAATACCAAAAGCAATAAGTATAGGAACAAGATGTTTAACAAAATCAGAGAATCCATTGTTTTTTGTCGGCACAATCAGGAATGCCTTTTTATTAAGACTATAATGTTCAATTTTCTTTCCTTTCTTTGAATAATGATAGCTGTCTGATTTGACAAGTCCGGCTTCTTTCAGTTTCGTTATGTTATAATGAACTGTTGATAAAGGAACTTTAAGCTTATCCGCAATCTCCGATTCTGTTGCTTCCTTTCTCTTTGATAGAAAAGAGATTATTGATTTTGCACTCTTGCTATTGATTACAGGAAGCAATTCATTAAAATCTTCATCCAGAGAAAGCAAGATTATATCGCTCATTTTGCGAACAAGCGATTAAAGAATATTTAAAGTTTTGGAAAATAATGCTATCGTTGATTTGAACACCTGATTTTTGACTTTAAAATTTAATATCAAAATGAATATAATATAAGCAAAACAAAAAATATAAAAAGAAGGGAATTATAATTCATATGATGATAAATTTGAGAATTGCTATAAGTTCAACTGGAAAAGATTTGGATGCAGATGTTGATTCAAGATTAAGGAGATGCCCCTTATTTTTTAATTGTTGAAATTGATGAAAACAATACCTGCCAGGAGCCAGAAAATATGAAAAGGAACATTCTTTTGTAGCATTTTTGTTAGGTGTTGGATTAGCAACAATAATTGTGGCAACTAAAATGTTAGGGTGAGATGAAAGGGATGAAAGAATTGAAAATTTATTTGTTCAGGCATGGAAGGACATATTATAATGAAAAAGGAATTTTTACTGGATGGAAAGATTCTAAACTAACTCCAAAGGGAATTGAAAATGCTAAAGAAATTGCTAAAAAATTAAAAGATAAAAAATTTCAGGTTGCAATACATACTTCTCTTTCACGTTCTAAGGATACTTTAAAAGAAGTTCTTAAGTATCATCCTGAATGTAAAAAGATAATTCAGGATGACAGGATTATTGAGAGAAGTTATGGCTTTTTGGAAGGAAAAACACATAAGAAGATTATTGAGCAGTATGGAAAAGAAAAATATGACAAATGGCACAGGGCTTGGGATTATCCTCCAAAAGACGGAGAATCACTTAAGATGGTTGAAAAAAGAGTGAAAAAATTTATTTCATGGTTAAAAAAGTATATGAAAGAAAATAAGGTAAATGTTGCTATTTCAGCTCATGGAAATTCAATAAGAGTTTTCAGAAAGATTATGGAAAATTTAACCATAGAAGAAACATGTTCATTAGAAATTCCTTATGACAAATATTTTGAATACACTATAAAAGTTGATTAAGAAAATGAAAACACTAACAATACTCTCGGGAAAAGGAGGAGCAGGAAAGACAACCCTGTCTTCTAATTTAGCAGTTCTCCTTTCAAATGAAAAGAAGATTGTTGCAGCGGATTGCGATGCTGATGCTCCAAATCTTAGTTTAGCATTAGGCATAAAGGAGAATGATTTTTCTAAATGGGAAAGAGTTCAGACAAATGAAAAAGCTGTTCTTGATGAGGAAAAATGTGATGGATGTAAGAAATGCTTTTAGGTTTGTAATTTTGGGGCTATTTCTTGGGATGAAAAAAGGAACAGGCCAATATTTAATTCAATGTTATGTGAAGGATGTGGTGCTTGTCAGTTAGTCTGTCCTAAAAAAGCAATTAAATTAGTTAAGGTTTACAATGGTAAGATTTGGGAAGCAGACACGAGATATGGTTTTCCCTTGTTTTCTGGTCAATTAAAGGTAGGTGCTACTGGCTCAGGGAAGATTTTCTCTTTAATAAAAGAGAAGGCTGAAGAGAGAGCTTTGAAGACTGCTGATCATTTTAGGATTCCTTACGGCATAGTCATTAACAAGTTTGATTTGAACATCGATTTTTCAAAAAAGATTGAGAGATTTGCAAAAAACAAAGGCATAGATATTCTTGGAAGGATTCCGTATAATAAGAAGATTGTAGAAGCTCTTGTTGAGCTAAAACCAGCAATTGAATACGACAAAACCCTTGAACCTATATTCAATGAAATTCTAAGCAATATTTTAAAAAAGCTTGAAGAGATATAAAGCAGGGTATGCATTTTTAAATTTTTAAATAAGAAACGAAAGATTAATAAATAATCATTATAATAATGACAATAAAACAATAAAAGAAATCTCAAAAAGAGAGGGGTTTAAGAATGATAATAACTAAAAAGAGACCTTATAATGGGATAAAGAAGGAGTTATCTAAAAAAGATAAGATTGGGGTAATATCGTGCAATGCCTGTGCAAGAATGTGCAAAACAGGAGGCAGAGAAGCCCTTGAAGAGCTTGCCGGGAAACTAAAGAATGATGGATTTGAAGTCGTTGATATGGACCTCATAGGAACACCATGCAATATTGATATGCTTCAGAAGAATCAATTGCATGGGAATGCTCAAGTGGCTCTCTGCTGTGATGCAGGCATAGAAAATCTAAAACAGATTTTTCCAAAGAACAAGATAATTCCTGCTTTGAAGACGATTGGATTAGGGGCATATAATAACAAAGGGAAAATATGGCTTATCAGAGAATTCAAATAAAAGAATTGTCAATTTTTAAAATAAAGGATTGCTTCCAAAAGGTTTAAATACTAAATAAATTAGACTTGATTAATACCAAGTATCAATGATAGGTGAACAAGATGGTCGATGAGGATAGGAAATTTTCAAAAAAGATTCTTGGATTAACAATCATTAGCAAGACAGGTAGGAAATTTGGTGAGGTTGGGGATTTAGTATTTGAAACAAAATCAGGAGAATTAATACATCTTCAGGTGCAGAATCCAACACCTTATGCACAAAAGCTTGATTTAGAGAAGAGCAAGGAGGGAGATTTATTAATTCCTTTCAATGCTGTGCTTGCTATAGGAGATATGGTTGTTGTATCTGAAGAGGACATTATTTAATCCAATCAATTTTTCCTTTTTCTAAAATGGTAGAAGAGTTTAAGAGTGAGATTTGGATTGAGAAATATAGACCTAAAAGCTTTGATGATGTTAAGGGACAAGAACACATAGTTGAAAAATTGAGAGGCTTTGTTGATAAAAAAAACATGCCACATCTTCTTTTTGCAGGACCTGCTGGTGTTGGTAAGACTACATTAGCTGTTGTTACGGCAAAAACATTGTTTAAGGAGAACTGGCGAAGCAACTTTATGGAGTTAAACGCTTCTGATGAGAGGGGCATAGATGTTATAAGAAATAAGGTAAAGGACTTTGCAAGAACAAGAGCTATAGGCGATTTGCCTTTTAAGATAATATACCTTGATGAAAGCGATGCTCTTACAAGGGATGCTCAACAGGCTTTAAGACGAATAATGGAGAATTATACAAGGACATGCAGGTTTATTCTTGCGTGCAATTATTCCAGCATGATTATAGATCCTATACAATCAAGGTGCGCTCTTTTCAGATTCAGGCCTTTATCTAAAGAAAATATTTTTGAAATAATTGAAAAGATAGCTAAAGCAGAATCTATTGTTGTAACAGATGATGCAAAAGAGGCACTATATAAGGTTTCTCAGGGAGATTGCAGAAAACTTGAAAATATAATGCAGGCATGCAATGCAATATCAAATAAGATAGGTGAGAATCTTGTTTATTCAATAAGTTCTACTGCAAGGCCAGAAGAAATCAAGAAGATAATTTCATTGGCCATGAATAACAGATTTATTGAAGCAAGAGACCTCCTTATAGATACTATGCTTCAATACGGCCTCTCAGGTATAGATATTGTGAAACAGATTCAGAGTGAGGCTGTAAATATGGATGGCATAGAAGATAAAGAAAGACTTGAAGTTATAAGATATTGTGGAGAGGTTGAATTCAGACTTGTAGAAGGCTCTGATCCTGTAATTCAGTTAGAAGCCCTCTTAGCCAAGATAGCGACTATTAATCAAAACAAATAGAAAAAAAAACATTAAAAAATTATTTCTTCAGTCAAAACCTGAACTTGAACGGACTTCCAGCTGAGTTGATGTAGTATCAGAGTAATCATATTCAACCGTTATTGGAAGAACTTTCACATAATCACCTGCTGCTGAATCAGCTACCTCAATATTACATCTTACTGATACTAATCCGCCAGAGATTATTCTGGTTGCAAATGATTGACCTGCAGGAACACCATTACATTCTATATTGACTGAATCCCATCCCCAATTCACAGGATCTCCTACTGTAACTCTCACCACTCCTTTTGAAGAAAACGAAGATGAGTCACAATCTTCTCCGAGTTTATATATTCCTCCATTTCCTACATGCTTAATTTCTATTGAAAGAGAATATCTGTTATCTCCTAAAGCCTTCTGAGTTACAGACGATATTTGAACAGGAGCTCCTGAGGAATATACTGGCCTTGCGCCGTTTGGATTACAAACTCTTGTATCGGTAGGATTCTCTGCTATGCAAATAACAGATTCTGCATTTGTTTCATAAGGATAACAAATGTCAGCATAGATAGGCATATTCAATCTGGTGTTTATTGATGGAACATATTTAAGTGGGCCAAAAGAGACATCCGCTATATCTCCTGACACGACTTGATTATCTATCTTATCTTTTCCTGAGAGTCCGGTATCAATAACCTTGCGCAGATCACTCTCCATTATACCAAAATCTCTATAAGAAAAGCCCGATAAAGAAACAACTGCTGAATTCGGAGGGATATCATATTCCCCAAGATTTTCTACCCTCAAAGAAACGAAAATCTCGTTATTTCCTTGATCATATAAAACATAGCCTTCTTCAGGGATAATCCAGTTCATCACTAAGCCAGAAGTACCACCTATAAAACCGCTCTTGCTTCCTTCCTCGCCAGTTGGTTGAGTGCCGCATCCAGTTAATAGCACTAATAGAACAAAAAGAATCCCTAGCCTATAGTATGATTTCATTATTTCCACCCGTTAATTTTTGTATTATTTTTTATTTCTGATTGCTATATTCAATTTATCTAAAAAGAGTTTATATATTTTTCTGTTTATTGGGCTGTAAAATAAGTTATATCGTGCATTATTTCTTTATCTTTTCATTTTTCTTCGAAGAATGTGCCAAATGTTTTAACTCCCCAATAGAAAAGTCCTTTAGTTTAAAGCTTTCATCTAAATCAAAATAGCTTATTGCACAAAAACCTGTCTTAAAATGAACATTTTCTTCTTCAGGCAAGCTTAAGAAAAGCATTATCAAATCAGAAATAAATCCTGCATGAGAAACGATTAACAAATTCTTTGCATTTTCTTTTTTTAACTTCTCACAAAATATTTTTGCTCTTTCATAAGCATCTTCTCTATTTTCCCCTCCTTCTGGTCTAAATTCATCTTTAGATAAGCCTGAATTTTCAATAGCTTCCTTAAATTCTCTATCAGATTTCCCTTCAAATATCCCTAACTCTTGTTCGTTAACATCTTGTGTATATTCTACAGAACATTCTTGATATCTTAATATTGGCTTTAATGTTTCTTTAGTCCTGTTCTTATATCCGCAAATTATTTTATCCAACTTTATTGTTTTAAAAAAATCTGCGGTTCTTCTCGCCTGCTCTTTTCCAATCTCAGTTAAACTATCCTGCTTTTCACAATGTCCTCTTTGACTATGCCTTAATAGATAAATTTTCATACTTCACTAAAAGAATAGTTTATTATATAAGTCTAATGTCTTATAAAATCATAGATAATCTCATGCCTTTTAACAAGATCAAATTCATCAAATGATAAATCAGACAGCATGATTTCTATTTTTCCTTTTATATTTCAGATTAAGATTCTTTAAGGAATGTTGCTTTAATTGGGATTGATGTTGAATCAACGTAGATATAATCAACAGTCAGGGTTAACAATCCAGAATAGGGACCATCATTTTGAACAGGTTCTCCAAAGCTGCAAAATACATATGTTCCCTGAGAATCAACCTTTGCATTTCTTGGTGAGCATTCAATGGTTTTACCTTCAAATGTTGCTCTAACTGTTAGCCTATATGCATCTTTGTTCTCCGAATTCAAAAAAGAACATTGTTGAAGATGAGAAAATCCAAAGAACTTTTCTGGGAATGGAATGCCCTTGCCGGCATTTCTAACAAAAACCTGAAATCCTAGTTCGTTTGGTGTTACAACAGGAAGCACTTCTCTAAATTCAACTGGAGCCCCTTGTCCTCCCGAGAAGCTTAATCTTTGCATCTTACACCCATTAGATTCACCTTGCGAGGGGTCTATGCAAACAATAGTTGATAGCTCAGTTGTATATTTATAGCAATATTTAACGAACAGATTCATAGAATACTCAAAATCTTGATCTCGCGACAAAAAAGGAAGATTTATGCTGCCATCAACGGCAATAGAATACGAATCTGGAAGTTGGTCTGAACTTTCCCTTCCATATAAGACATCATCTCGACTATACAAAGAATTTTGTTCATTCAGATTAAATAAACTTGGATCATAGCCAGAATATGTTATATAAAGATCTTCTGCAGACACATCGGAACTGCCATAATTTATAATATCAAGAATCAGTTCAAAATTAATATTAGAAGAAGTTGTATAAGGATTTTGGTTCAACATCTTTCCTGTAATCTCTATGCCTTTAGTGCCTAGAGTTGCTTGTGAGGTTTGTTGTTGACAGCCACTTATCAGAAGTGAAGCTAATAATAAAAATGATATTAGCATTTGTTTTAATTTTTCCATAGCAGATTATTAAATAAAGAAGTTTAAAAAGCTTTGGGAAAGAATTGAAAATCAATGTTTAACTATCCTTACCGGAATATTTGTTTGAGCGTAATAACCATAAGCAAGGGGAATTTCTAAGATTGTAGTATAAGAGGCAACATCTTCTTCAAAGACTGCTGTGCACAGGATTTTGGCTTCATTATTAACAAAAGGAATGGTTTTATAACCAAATCCAAGACCTTCACAATCAAAAGAAATTCCATGCCTAGAAGTGCCCATGAGTATATCGCCTAATTTTATATTCCCTACAATAATTCTATTCATTTTTGCATCTTCTGGCATTTGTCCTGTTTCACAATAATTGAACGGACTTGGAACAGCGGAGCCTATTGGAATTGGTGTTCCTTGCATCATATTCCTTAGTGTAATGACGAATTCAACTTTTCTCTTGCCATTTTCTTCTAAATATGTATTCTGCTCAACTGAAACAACATTTATTGGGGCTCCCTGCCCGATTGAAGATATAGACCTAAATGTGCAGGCCTTTTGGTTTGAAGGCAATTCTGGATGAGTATCTATGCAGATTGATGTTTTAAACACCGTTGAATATGAGTAGCAGAGCAGCATTTCAATATTTGCGATTTTAGATTCTGTTAATGGATCTAAATAAGGAACAACATTTATGCTGTATGCTTCTTCAGGCTGGGCAGTAGATATCGCTGATCTTCCATCGAGATTAAAAGAGAATGATTTTGAGACGGATGTCCCTATTGGATCTTTAAATTCAAGAAATGATGAGGTTCCTTTAACAACAACAACGCCAGAAGCAGGATAATTCCCTGTATTTTTTATCTTAAAAGTTAGAGGAAAGATTTTGCCTCGAATGGCTGTTGATGGCAAGGTATTCCTGTCAATCTCTATTTCTATTCCCCCTTTGTATTCTTTAATTTCTGGTTCATCATTGCCATTTTGTTGACAAGAAGGGAGAAATAATAGAGAAAGGAACACTAAGGCAACCAAAATCTTGATTTTCATATTTCTTTTGTTAACTTTCTCATATATATTTATTTCTTTTTAAATTCAAAGCCCAACTTAAAGAAAAAGAATTAAAAAAAGAAAAAATCAAAGAAGCGAGATTAATTCCTTGCTTGATAAAAAGCCCTCTCTCTTTATATCTGAAGTAATGTAATGAACATCCATTCTTTTAAATTCAAACTGCTCTTCTAAGTTGTCTATGAATTCTTCTGCCTCTTCAATAGATTTGAAGACTGCTTCAAAAAGGAAATCAAATCCGTTGTTGATTTTATAGAGATTGTTAACATTCTCGTGATTTTGTAGATATTTCTTTAAGGCATCTCTTTGTGACGAAGAAACCTTTAACATAATATTTACTCTGACTTTGTAACCAAATGCCGCGAAGTTAATTATGCTTGTATGTCTTTCAATCAGCTTGTTCTCCTCAAAATGCTTCAATCTGTCATATAGCGTTGAAACAGGGATCCTTGTTTGCTTGCTCATCTTTGTTAGCGGTTCTCTTGAGTTATTTCTAAGCTGGCATAACAAAAGCATATCCCTTTTTGGTAATTTCATATTTATCACCTCTTTCTAATAAAAGACATGTGGAGAATATATTTTTGATTGATATAAAATTAATACAAACTATAAAAATTCATAAAACATAAAAAACACAAAAAATATAAGAAGTATATATCTTGATTTAAATAGATAAAATGATATTTAGAAGTGTACTCAGGCTTGGAGAGAACACCTTTGTGATTTCTCTGCCTAAACAATGGGTTGAGGAAAACGGCATCAATAAAGGAGATCAGCTGAATGTTAGGGCAAGGGAAGGCGAGATTTCTTTCTCTTTGTTTGAAGAGAGAACAGTTGGAAGAGTAGAGATTGATTTAAGAAACAGAAGCAAGAGTGCCTGCTGGAAAGCTATATTCGCTTCTTATATAAAAGGTTATGAAGAGATTGTTTTAAAAGTCAAAGATGAGCAGGTCCCTTTGATAGAATACATCTCAAATCAATTAATCGGGATGACCATCAGCAGTAAGAAAGATGACTTGATTATATTAAGAGAACTATCAAAAGGTAATGAGAAGGAATTAGAAGGAATCTTTAGAAAGATATACCTGCTTGAAAAGGATGTTATAAGAGTAAGAATTGAGGCTTTGCATCAGAGGGATTTTGAGACATTAAAGAAAACACAAGAGGTTGACTGGACTGTAAACAAATTTGTTCTCTTTTGCTTGCGAATTGTGAATAAGTCAACAGAGCTTGACTCAAACGAGAAAATTTTTTATTACACTGCCCTAACAAAATTTGAACAATTAGGAGATGTTTTTGCAGATTTTTTTGTGAAGACTGGAAAGGATAGGATTGCATTAACATCTGAAGAAGAAAGAATTCTCAAGAAAATATTTAGTTTGATTGAAGAGTTAAGTATAATTGTTTATAAGCCACAACTTGATAAGATATTGAACACTTATGAAGAGAGAAAGAGACTGGAAGGGGAATGCGATATCCTGAATGATAATTTTGTTAAGGCATATTTTCAACGGATGTTGAAAGAAATTGGAAATCTTATTGAAGCAGTATTGCCATCTTGCATAGAACCGAAGGACATGAGACGCAAGTATTAAATAAGTATATTCTTTCTTCATCAGAATGATTATTTTGATTAGTGGAACCCCGGGAACTGGAAAAAGTGAACTGGCTAAGAAGGTTGCTGATTCAATAAATGCTTTAAACATTAATATAACTGATTTTGTTAAAGAGCACGACTTATCTGAAGGATACGATGAAATCAGGGAATGCCTAATTGTTGATGAAGACAAACTGGCAAATTTTGTTTCAGACTGGCTTAAAAGCATTAACGAAAAAGATATAATTATAGAAGGGCATTTAGTTCATTTCCTTAAGGGAGATTTTGTAGTAGTAATAAGATGTTCTGTTGATGAACTATACAAGAGATTAAAATCAAGAGGATATAATGAGAATAAAATAAAGGAGAACATAGAAGCTGAGATCTTCGGAATATGCGAAGAAGAAGCTATGATGAGGAATAAGGAGATTTTAATTTTAGATAGTTCAAAAGAAACTATTGATGAGATGACAAAGAAGGTTTTGTATAAGCTTGAGAAGATGAAAAATGGCAATTGAAAAAAAGTTGTCCTGGATAGAGATTATGGTTTTGATAAATGAGATAAAAGACAGGGTTGAAAATGCGAGAATTAACAAGATTTCTGCAAGAACGGATGAAAAAAGAATAATTTTGAATATAAAGGTTCATAAACCGCAAATCGATAGAAAAAATCTTTGTTTTTTAATCCCTGATTGTTTTTTCTTAAACAAAAAGAGCCCAGAGATGCCAACAAATCCCTTAAGAACAACTATGAGACTAAGGAAGCTTATTGATGGAGGATTTATAAGGGAAATAGAACAATGCGGTTCTGAGAGAGTAATTAAGATGGAGATAGATGCAAAAGAGAGGTATGTGCTTTTTATTGAATTCATTCCTCCGGGGAACATCATTCTGACTAATAAAGATGGAGAAATCTTGTTTGCCCATTCAAATCAGGAGTGGAAAGACAGAAAGATAAGCAAGGGTGAGAGATATGAACTGCCTTCTGATGATGATTTCAGAAATATAAAAATGGATGAATTTTTGAATGATATGAAAAAGCATGATTCTGAGGTTGTTATCGCTCTTGCTAAAGGTTTGAGGGTTGGAGGGGAGTATGCAGAAGAGATTTTGTATAGAGCAGGGATAAATAAGGAATTAAAACCAACAGAGCTGAATGAATCTGCGCTAATTAAGATATTCGAAGAATTCAAAAAAATGCTGACTGAAGATAGTGCAGGCTACTACTACGAAGAAGGATTATTCCCTTTCACGATGAAAAAGTTTGGGAATGTATTAAAAAGATACGACAGCTTTAACGAAGCCCTTGACGATTTATGCTTTCCTTCTTTTGAAAAAAAATCCAAGGAAGAAAGAGAAGTTGAGAAACTTAAGAAAATAATTGAAGAACAGGAGAAAAGAATAAAGGAACTTGATGAAGAAAGGGAAAATCTTATTGACAAAGGAAACAAGATATATGAAAATTACTCAGAGATTTTAGAGATAATGAAAAAAGAGAAGAGTTCGGGCAAAAGAAGAATAAAGATTGATTTGGATGAGCTCAAAAAATCATCATAACTACCACTCTTTGTATCTTATTAAAACGCACTTTTTCAGGGTCCCGCTCATCAAGAGCATCTCCTTCAAAATAAGCATACCACCCCTGCTCATCATAGCCAGTCTCAACAACCCTGTGTATGATTACTGTATTTGCAATGTTTGAGTAATAAGATGCAATGTCTCCAACATGTACCTCTTCAGGAGACTCGGGAACAATCTCAATTGCATTTGCCTCCGAATCAAAGGTTGGTTTCATTGAGTCTGTATCTGTAAACCTCGCGATTACAGGAGAATCAACCGAAACAATTACTTTATCTTCATAAATCCTTATGTCTTCTTTTTGCAATCTTGAATCTGAAAAAGATGATATTTTTAATTTAGCATTAGAAGAATCCAATTCAAGAGGAGATTCTAATGAATTCATAGTTCCAAATGATTTTGTGATAGCAATCGTTGCGATAATTACACAGACAAATACAAAGATGTATTTCTTTTTCATAGCCCTTTGGAAATACATTCAACTAAAAAGGATTGGGATTAAAAATAATGATTTTCTTCTAAAAAACATCAGAAAGATTAAATAAAAGCAATATTTAGAAATCTTTGAAGGATTTTCTCAACTCTTCTGCAAGAATCTTTAATTCTTCTGGATTGCCCTCTTTAGAATTTGCAGGATTTAGTTCTCCTGCTACATTTATAGGAACGAGATGAATATGAACATGTTCAACTTCAAGTCCTTCAATGATCAAGCCGATTCGTTTTGCTTTGAAAAATCTTCTTAGAGGATAAGATAGCTGCTTTGCTGTTTTCATCAGCTTAATATATTCATCTTCAGGTATTTCAAATACATAAGAATAATGTCTCTTCGGGATTAGTAAAAGATGCCCTTTCATTATCGGTTTTATGTCCAAAAAGGCAAGGAATTCTTCGTTTTCCCAAACCTTATATGCAGGAATTTTACCTTTTGCAATATTACAAAATACGCATTCCATTTTGCCATAAAGAATAATTGAGATTTTTAAAATTTTCTAAAGGACAGCCAGCAGAACCAACCCGAAAAGACAAATCAAGAGAAAAACGAAAGGTTTATTAATAGATTAATCCTAAAATGTATAATATGGCCTCAACAAAGAAGGTAAAGGGAACAGTAGCATTGGCTTCGTTGATTTTGAACATGGCCATTCCAGGCATAGGAAGCTTAGTTGCAGAGAAGAAGAACGAAGGGACTTGGCAACTTATATTATTAATTATTGGAGCTCTCGTCAGCTTAACAGTTGCAGGAGCTGTAATAGGTATTCCCTTAGTTATAATCGCCTGGATATGGAGTGTTTTAACGGCTATCAAGCTTGTTAAACAAGCTGATTAGAAGTCGATGCTTTATTTGGTTTTTTATTTTTTTATTTATTTTTTCAGATATAAAAGGAGGAACTAAGAACCGAAATAAAGATGATGTTGTTGAAATAAAGAGCAATAAAAAGGGCTTTTTTTGACAAAAACAACCTCAAAGCCCCTTCCTCTTGGTTTTCTTTTGAATTATGAAGAATAGTATTAATCCTATCACCACGATTAGCAATGTGAATATGATAGTAATAATATCGAAATCTGTGGTTTTCCTATCATAAGAAGATTTATTATCCACGACATTTAAAATAGAGCCCTTCTCAAATGTAATCTTATCATTATAGTAAACTCTGCCCTTTATTTTATATTGACCCTCTTGAGTTGGAGTAAAATACATCTCCAAAGGAATGACTTCTCCTGGACCAACCTCTATTTCTTCTGAATGTAGAATTTCTACTATTTCCTCTCCTCGTGAAATGATTCCTTTATAATACGCATTAACCGTCCTGCTACCTTTATTCTTAAACTTCGCCTGAATAGGAACTATCTCATTCACAGAGGCCCATGGTTCATTCTCAATCCTAATAAGTTCACCATCATCCTTTATCTCCCCTTGATACAATACATCAAAAGTAATTATGTCACCTAAGTTACATTCTTCAGTTCTAATCCTAGCCCAATATTGTCCCGTTTCTAGATCAACATCAAATTTGGCAGAAATAGACTCGGATGCAGTCGGCAATATATCAAAAGGAGGAGTGTACTCCAAGTGTTCTACTTTAATGTCTTGTTGTTGATTTAATATTTCTATAATGAATGTTGGTCTTACCCTTACATTGCCTTTATTAATAACATTTGCATAGAATACAAGGGGCTCATTCACCTCTGAACTCTGAATAGAGAATCCGCCGGCATCACAACTAAAAATCTGAGTATCATTTATATTTACATTTATTGTAATTTCAAAGGCGGCCATAACATTTGCTCCCATCCTTTCAGTTATATTCCCAAGGTTACCTGTTGAAACTAAAACTTTTCCTTTATAATTCCCTACCGCAGCATCCAGAGGAGGTTCTACTATTACCTTTATTTCTTTAGGAGAATCTTCATTAACCAAGACTGTCTGATTTGATGGCTCAAACCTAATCCAATCAGCAATTTCTCCTCTTGCTTCATAGGAAACCGCAACAGGTTTTTCAGTGCCAATAGAAACCTTAAAGGTATTTTCCGCATAACCACCTCTTAGCACATTATTGAAAGATATTTCAGCTCTATTAACCCCAAGAAGAGCTGCTTCTGAGAAATTGCTATTGAATGGAAGGATCAATAAAAAAAGTGTTACTAACGCAAAAAGAAACTTGTTAGATATTTTCATGAACATTACCTCCCAAAATGAATAAGTCCTCAAAATAGTTATAATATACTTAAAACTTTTTATTTAATCAAGGAGCAGTTGCTGTGAACCTTATTATTCCAGTACATCCCCCAAAAGGATTTGGAGGGACATATAACTGCCAATATGTGTTTTGAGTGATAGGATTATCTTCCGATGTTGGCTTTTGGATGGTGAATCCCATATCTTGAGATGTAGAAGCTAAAGGAATTTTGCTGTCCCATGCAACAAGAGATGATGAGAAACGCTGGTTTTCAACTGATATGTTCGAGCCCTGCTCGCAGACAAGACCAATTCCATCTCCCTCAACTTCTCCATAACCAAGAACACTAACGTTTATATACATATTGCCAAGGTTTGTTAATGTTGCAGTTATATTATCGCTAATATCGGTAACACTTAGTTCTCCATAATCAATTACATCTGTAACATTTAAAGCATAGAGAGCGTTTATACTTCCGTTCTCTGCTAATGAATCTTCATAACTTAGAGTATCGTTTACAGACACATTACAAGTCCAAGTTCCATTTTTAGCAAAGTATCGAACATCAAAAGTGCAGGTATAATTAGCAAGGTATTGTCCATCATTACTAATTTCCACACATGTTGAGTCGGTGTAATGTTCATCTTCATCATCCGGATCAGACGATTTATTTAGGTAATAGTATAAGGTAGCATTCACATTATCAATGTCATTGAAGCCGTTCCAATCCCTAATAGTTGCATTGCATGTAACTGTTTTGTACCCTCCAGCAGAGAGAACTACGGAATCCTCTGGCCTTACCTCTAAAACCTCTGGCCCGGCATTTGTAACATTTACTTTAGAAGTAACATTTACATGCTCATAGTTGTAAGCCAAAGAGGACGGAATTTCTAAGAAAGTTAAAACAAAGCTTAAGAGGAATATACCTAACAATGTTCTTCTCGTTTCCTTTTCAATTAATAGCTCCATTTTAACACCCTCTACTATTTTCCACTTGTAAATTCTACTCTTATAAAAAAATAAAAAAATGTATGTCTCGAATTACTCTATCTGGACATAAAAGTAATATGGAGTCGTTGCTTCATCTGTTCCTTTTTCTCCAACCAATAGCTCGAAATGCCAAGGCAGATTGTTGAAGCCTGATATTGCAGAATCTTCAATGATTGTTGAATAAACTGTGTTAACGCCATCACTCAAAAGTATCTGCCAGAATTCATCCGCTCCTTGTCCACCAGATGAATCATATGCCTTTGTTGAATAGCATCCTGCGATATTGGTTGAACCAATAATAAAGCTTGGATGACTAGTCAATGTGAAGGTGTTAGATACACTGTCTGGATCTGTTGAAGTCTGACCCAAAAAAGTCTCTTCCTGACTTACATGAGTATCGTTTGAGCAGTTTATTGTTGTCCAAGTTACTCCATTGCTTCTGCTAGCAAACACCTGTCCCGAAGGAACAGTTAGATTCCAATTATAAAAGTTGTTGCCAGATGCATCCGCTAATATTATCTCTCCAGTAACATTTCCGTAGAAACCCTGCCAATATTTTGTAACAGCTGTAGCATTCAAGGAAAGCTCTGTAACATTTCCTGCCACTGCATCCACCTGCTTCGGCGAGATTGCTGATGTGTCGTATCTCTCAGAGTTCTTTACCGTCGCGCTATCCACACCATATGGCTCATCCGCGGCAAATGCATTCCCAAAAGAAAATACAAAAAACAGGGATAACATTATGCCCAAAGTCGTCTTTCTCATCATAAATCTAAATTCCATTCTTTATACACCCCCTACTTTAATTTAAAAAAGCCAATTCCAATTCTATTAGCTTTTCTCACCCCCTCTAAACTTAAGAGGATCGTAAATTGCATATAGCGAAGAAATTTTCTTCTTTGCTTCATTTTTTTTTAGTTCGGAAAACTCTATTTTCTTCTTTATCCCATGGAATGTCTTTATGATATCCGAAGGCAGTTCCTTCAATGTTTCATTCTTAGGCAAAACAACAATTGAGATTTCGTTAGATGAAGAATTCTTATCATAATATATGCCAGAAATATCATCCAAGAAAGGAAGAAGTGCATTCAAAGCTTCTTCCATAAAAAACTGGGTTATTTCATCGTCATAAAGCCATATTCTCAGAATAGATTTCTTTCTAGGATCTAATTCAAGCAACTTCTTTTCAGCAAATTCTTTAGTAACAACGACAAGATAAGCAAAATCCTTCTGCAATGAATATACTACTCTGGGCTGTCCCTTATCCCTATTAGGTATTCTCTTGCTTTTAACAAGCCCAGCAATCTCAAGCAAACGAAGAGCCTGACTTATGTTGGACATTGAAGTAGAACTTTTTGATGAAAGCTCGATTGGAGACATATCGGATTGTGAAAGCTCTTTGAGTACATCCCATTTAACTGAAGTAAAAAGCACTCCTTGTTCCATCATTACCACATTGAGGTTCTTTTGGGTTACCAGTATGGTTTATAGTATCCCCGTTACCTTCTGAGTGCAACTCTTATTTAAATATTTCTGTTTTACAGAACCACAATAAAAAGAGAATTTTTAGACTATTGAGCTTAAAGTATCATTATAATAACACTAAAAAAGAATTTCAGTAAATAGACAAAATCAGTAATTCAATAAATATTGAATTTGAAGAGATAGAGCATCTCGTATCAAAAAATGAAGAAAAATAGAATTAAGAGATCTCTGCAAAGAAATAATATGTATTGTCTATATTAGTATCAGGGTTATCTGGCACAATCAATTGAAAATCGTAGGCTTTGTCATCAAAGCCAGAAACAGAGGATTCTATAATTGTTGCATAAACTACATTCTGATTGTTATCTTCTAAAAGGATCTCCTGAAAGTTTGCATCTTCTGAAGATGATTGTGCTTGGCTACTTATGTATGTAGCGATTGCCCTGCATGAACTTGGTTCTATTTTTTTAGTGCCTACAAAAAAACTCTTATGAACGGTTTCATTAAATGTCTTGTTTATATTATCTGAGTTATCAGAGGAAATATTAAGAGCTGCCTGCTCTGCAAGAATAGTAGCATCGCTCAAACATTTTATCTCACTCCAACTGATTGATGGGGAACGGGAAACATATACCTCTCCTGCTACTGAAACAAGATTCCAATCATAAATTGTGCTTCCTGATGCATCATCTAATGTTAATTTACCTGTTACATTTCCTACATAAGCTTTCCATCTAGGGGTTTGAAATGAACCATTCAACACCATTGTTGTGAAGCTTCCACCAGGAGTTGTGATAGAAGATGCTTCTGATTTTGGAGCTTCTTCAGTCACATTAGAAGAAAAACCTATTCCTTCAGGTTGTGCGAGGACAGAATAAGGAAATAATAAGAAAAACATTGCTAATATACTAAACAAACCTATCAAAAAAACCTTTCCTCTTATCACTCTTTGCCTCCACCAAAAGATATAAAAATCAATTTAGAGTGAATCCGGATTCAACCCCTAAACTTACAACCTCCCATTAATCTTAAATCAGAACAGATAAATAAATCTTTTGAATTTTTAAATAAACATAAAATAACAAGGAAAAAAGAAGAGTACTTTGATTATTTTTGAAATATGAAAAGCTGGCCAATTGAGGTCTTAGAAGCACTATATTCTGTTCCATTCCTTGCATAACTGACAGAAAACAGAAGTATCTTTTCTACTCCCTTTTCCATTTGGCTAGGACAATTAAATACCTGAGAATTCATGACATCAAGTGAGATATTTGTTGGTTTACAGTATTCCTCACCTAATTTGACATTTACATAATCCAAAGGAAAATCATAGCGATTTGTAAGTTCAAGAGCAACAGAATTTTCGGACATATTTGATAGAGAACAATAGAAACCAATTACGCTGCAACTTCCATGTCTTGCATACAACTCTTCAACAGGAGTCAAAAAATAATGTATCTTTTCGTATATCAGATATGAAAAAAGACATAAAACAAAGATAGATATGAAAAGAGCAACCCATACCTGTTTCTTTAAGGAGGTAGTGAGTGATTCTCTCTGATGCAACATAGAGATTGCTAAAACAATGCCTATTGGAGGGAAAATAAAGGCAAAAAGGTACATAAGTCTTACCTTCTTATCTAATAATCTTCTTTTCTTATTATAATGTTTCTTAGATTCAGCCATCTTAGCACCATTTGTTATAATTGACAAAATCCATTCCTTATATATAACTATTTTGGAAATCTATTCTCTATTTTAAGTCTTAGTTTGTTTCTTTTTGTTCTTAAGACTTTTGGAATCATCAATGGACATATTTATTTCATTTTCTGATTCTTTCTTTGCTTCTTCTAATTCTTCATATAAGTCCAGTTTGGAATTGTATGCCTGAGAGATTACCTTAAGGTTTGAAAGTAACTTTGAAAGCTCTGGATATTTCTCTGCACTAATCTGAACATCTTTATTATACTCAAGTTGATTTATATCATCAAGAAGTTCCTTCTCCAAAGACTTTTGAGTCATCTCAGATTTATAAAGAACATATAACTTCTGAAGTTTTGTATATATGTCCATCAGAGCAGGTGTTGTTCTCATAAGCTCTGCAAACTCAGGCTTTTCCTCTAACTCTTTTATAGTCTCCATAATTTCCTTCTCAGTTTTCATAAGATGATGATCAACTATGCGGATCATGTTTTCTATGGCTTTTTCATGCGTTGATGAGAGCCCCCTAATATTCTGTTTTTTTCTCTGTTCATTATACCCAAAGAGCCAAATGAAAAATGTCATCAGGATAGGGAAAAGCATTACTGATAAAAGCAAATACCAGATGTACCCGAAGAAGCGATCTGGACAAGAAATAAAGAAATAGAAGTAGAGATAAGTTACAAATGCGATTCCGAATGCATTTAGCAAGAAGAGTCTATTCTTTCTTTTAAGGGAAGCAATCTCCCTTAGCTTTTCAAGCTCTTCTCCTTCTTCTTGATTTCTTATTTCTAAGAAAAGTTTTCTAATCTTTCTTTTATTAAAAAGCACAAAAGAAGCAATAAAGGTAAAGAGTATTACGAAGAATAGAATAGAAGGCAAACTAAAAATATCCATTCGCAGCTCACAGAAATCTATTGAACTCCTAGAAAAGATTCTTCTAGGCTCCTCTTCAACAACAGTTTTATTCCCTTCTTCAGTCTCATTCACAGGAGGCTGATAAACACAATCTTCAATCTCTGGAGGTTTTGATTTGTTTGTACCACATTCATTCAAGTCAATGCATTCTCTTTTCCTTATGCCTTCAGGCAGGCAGGGACCCCAATCAGAACAAATCCAGTTCTCAACGCATTCTTCTTCCTCCTCCTTGACAAAAGTCGGGCCTTCTAATTCACCACCTTTTGTTGAACTTCCTTCTAAAGAACCTTCGGGTCTTTCTCCTCCAGAGGGTACTTTCTCCAACCCTTCTGCTTCTCCAGGAACAAATTGACAAGGACCGCAATCCTCTGGACAATTATTACAATTCTCTACCCTAATATCACAAAATCCATCACCGCAAACAGCAGGCGGAGCAGTTAAATCTACTCGCTGAAAGGCTCCCTCAGACCAAATTACATCTACTGTCAGATTATTTATTGAGGCAGACGCCGGATATGTTCCTATCTTGAAACGAATTTTCTCTCCTGAAGAGGGACCAGTATTGTCATTTAGTAGCATAGCACCCTTACAGGTAAGAACACCATAATGACCTTCATTAACTATTTCAAATGTTCCGCAGATATTTCCATCAGCATCTAAAGCAGTTATTTTGGTTCCAACCTGAGCCGGTTCGTTAAAAAGAAAAGCATCACCATAAAGCTCCATAGGCAAAGGAGGATGGATTGCATAAGAAGAAAAAGAAGTCAAAGGGATTAAAAACAAAAGCCCAACTAGGAAAAAGAACATATTCTCCTTCCTTTTGGCTATTTTTGTTTTCATTTACCAGTCCACAACAAGTTCAACATCTTTTGTAAGGTTTATCCAATAGGCTTCTCCTGGCTCCATTGTTGAAAGATTTCCTTCTTCTGTTAATGGATTATAGTACATCCAGTTTCCATTCCGATAGGTTTCGATAATTGTATAGTTTCCTTCAATAGAAGAAAGAACTTCAGATATGTTTTTTTGAATGCCAATTGGATAACTCAGAAGGTTCCAACCTTTATTGAGACTCATTCGAGTAACCTTGAAATGATAACCTTGATTAAAGAATGTTTGATTTTCTTCCATAATAATAATGTAACCATGTTTCCTATCAATCTCACCAAGAGCCTGAATTGTCCAGTTAGGTAGAACTGGATTGTAACTATGCCAAGGATCATCTGCTTCATCAGAAACATAAGAATAAATTGCTAAATAATTCAGGGATTCATTGTTGATGTCTCTAAGAGTTGAGTTTAACTGAGATCCATCGGGGATACAATAAAAACTTACAAGATTAATACCTTCTTTAAGATTAATTGAACAATTGTATGGCTTGGTTTCGTATATGAATGCTCTGGCAGTAATAAAGCCAGTTATGGATGAATGAATTTGCTCTTTAAAGACAAAATAAAAGAATGAGAGGGTCAATACAATCAAAATTAACATAGTCAAGGTTATCTTAAGACGCATTTTAAGCACACCTACATTTCTTATTGAATAACAGAGAAGGGATAATTTAAACATTTCGTTTGTTCTTGAACAAGAAAATCATAAAAATCCTGGCTAATATCACATCAGCGTTGGTATGAATTTCAGGAAACAGGAATTTGTATAAGTAAGAATGCGCTAGATTTAAAACAAAAATTGTGAATTTGTGCCTAAGTTATCTCAAAGGTTGCTTGCATTTCTTGCATGTTTTTCTTAAAATCGGATTTTTATATCCACAATTCTTGCATTTTTTCTTTGGCAAGATCAATAAAAGCAGGATAACAATAAGAGCTATCAGAACATATACTGCAAAGTCAGGAGAAGAGTACTTAAATTCAAACACAGAGATAATACTCTTGATTAAAGCAGTTTCCCTTTGACCATAGAGAACCCTGACATTTATTTTTTCATTGTTTGCTATATCTTCTTCAGCAAGTTCAACAGGAACAAATATTTCTCCAGATTTGCCTTTTTCAATGGAAATAGTCTTCTCTGAGCCATATACTCCATACTGCGTATTTACATATAAATCAAATATCTCAGCTGCAGCATACGCATCAACTTCTCCTATATTCTTAACTTTTATATAGAAGCCCTTATCTCTTTTAGAATAAACTACTTCAAGAAGTTCAATAGATGCCTCATCCATAACATTCACTTTCTCAACAACAAGTGTCTTTTCCAGAGTTTGCTCTAAAGATTTTGCAGATTCTCCATAGATAATGCTTATATCAAGGGTAATATTATCAGAGCCCTGGAAAGGTATGTCATTTCCTTCAGCATCTTTCAAATCAAAGACTGTGGTTTTAAATGAATTACCATCAATAAAAGTCGGATCTGAGTCATCAGGGATAACATAGGATTCTTCATCAAGATTAAGCCTGATAAGGATATTCTGAAAATAGCTACCAATCTCAGCCAGATTATGATATGTAATTTCCAACTGAGCTGTGGCAGTATTAATCGTAGCTGCGATAACATCAATATTTAAGTTATAAACAGGTAAGGGGAACCTATCTAAATCTTCTACACTTGCTACAGGACCTGTTGGAGCCCTTGCTCCCTGACCGAATTTGACAAAGACACTCAATCCAGTCTGACGCTTAACAAATGTCGCTGTTCCTATGAGTTCATTTCCAATCAAGGTCCCTACTTCAAAGGCACTTTTTTCAATATAATCTCTCACCTGTTGAGGAACATTTGAGTAACCAATAAACAGAACTGGGTCTACCCCTGTAAAAAAACTTGCTTCAATAAATTCGCCATTGGTAAGCAACACCTGTTTCCTCGGGCCACCTTTCAATTCCTCATGAAGCTCCTGATACATCTTTGTAATCTCTATATTATCGTCAAAGCGATCGCCAGTATTTATAATAATCGGATCATATTTGGCAAATCTCTCTCTTACAGTCCTATCTAATATTCCATATAAAATCATCTCTTCAACAGTTCTATCTGAAAGGGCAGCATCAACCCTTGGAAGATTGGTTTCATCAACGAACAATACATAATAATTACCAAGAACAGCAAAAGGTGCTACAGAGATTGCATTATATCCGTAAGATGGATCAATAATTATAAAACGGGTAATTTCTGGTAGTTCTTCTAATAAGTCAAGATTGAATTCGTTAGAACGAATCTCTACAACATTATCAAAACCATCAGACATAAGAATACTTTGATAATTATTTACAAAAGGATTTCTTATAGAGCTATAAATCCTTATTTCTTCAACATCCCTCGGGATTTGATTAACCATTAATTTAGCATGACTTGTGCTTGTAAGAAAATTGGCATTATAACTTTTAAGACTACCGAATAACATTACTGAGTAGACATCTTTCCAATCAGCGGAGTTGGCTATCAGTCGAGGAGCAGCATACACACCAGGTAAAAATTGAAGGCCTAAAAGAAAGACAAAAATCAAAATCCATGCTCTTTTATTCACGATTTATCTCCCCCATTTTCTCTCAGAAATCATTTCTTTATTATTTAAAATTTTCGTTTTAATAAAAGGTGCTAGCAAAATAGAAAAATACTTTAATATAAAGAAATAGAAATATTTAAATAGCAACAAAATATTGTTCTGTTAAAAGAAAGACCTCTCGTGTTACAAAGATGGGAAGAAAGCAATTAAATATCAGACTTGACGAAAAGATTCACAAAAGAGCAAAGATAGCTGCAATTCTTAAAGGAGAGACTCTTAATTCTTACATAGAAAAAGCCATTCTTGATGCTCTAGAAAAAGATGATAATAAAGATAAGATAGACAATATTGAAAATGAAAATTAGGATAAAAGAGAAGAAGGAATCAGAGAAAGGGATAGCATACAAAGAAATAACATTCTTGCCATTCTTAATTCTCTTTTCATTAGTTTTTATTCCTTCATTAGGCTTAGGATTGGAAATAAACATCATAAATTCATCTTTAAACAGCTCAGGTAATATATTTGATATAGAACCTACTGATTTATATTACATCATAAATGAAAGTGATATTTTGAACATAGAGTTAAATGTTTCAAATTCTAATGGAAATGTTAATTTCTCTGTCAACTCTACAGACGCAAATATTAGTAATTCCAATACAACTGCAAATTTGAACTTTACCTTAGAAGAATTCTGCGAAATAGGCACAGATGAGAAAAACTATACAATCAAAGTTATAGCTAAAGACAGCACTAATTCACCTGCTTATAAGGATATTAACATAACAGTTTTAAGGGTGAATGAAGAGCCAATTATAAACAATACTTACATAAACGATGATCCTTATGAGAATGATGTAGAGGTAATTTCTGACGAAATAACAATCAGGCTTTCAACCAACTCTAGTTATGAATGCAGATATGATTATTCAAATAAGAGCTTTGAGGAGATGAAATATGAATTCGAATTCCAATCAACATCAAACACAGAATACGAATACGAAGCAATATTTAAAAATCTAGAGCAGAAATCCTATTCAATTTTTATCAGGTGTATTGACGAATGTGGCAATTATATGAAAGAACCAAAAGAGATTAAGTTTGATGTAAATCTTCCTCCAAGTGCAATGATAAGTCTATATCCTAAACCGCCTTTAAAGGAGGGGAGAGTTAACGTAGAATTGAGCGCTTCGGAGCCCCTTGCTTCTGCACCTGAACTTACATATACTTTTGATAATGACAGAACTCCAAAGCCAGTATATCTTGAAGGTGAAGGAAAATACTGGAAAGGCTACCTAGTAATAAGAGAAGAGAATGTTGAGAAAATAGGAAGTTTCAGTTTCAAAGGCTATGATACAACTGGGATTGAAGGAACAGAAATAAAAGATGGAAAAATCTTCTTGGTTGATACAATACCGCCAGAAAGAATTGAAAGCTTGAGGATCGAAAATCAGCAAGACAGAATAAGATTGGTATGGAGCTACCACACTGATAACGACATTGAAGAATATAAGATATACAGAAGGAAGGGAAGTGGAGGCACTGATGTCATTGATTACTATGATACAACAGACGACACATATTACTATGATAAAGATGTTGAATTTAACGAGGCATATTATTATAGGATAAGTGCTGTTGATGAAGCTGGAAATGAAGGAGAACTTTCCAAGGAAATCTTTATTACATTCAGACCTGAAAAACTTGAAGAACTAGAGGAAAGCGATGAAGATGAAAAAGAAGAAATTGCGAAGGAAGAAGAAAAACTTAAGCCAACATTGATGACAGAGTTAGAGAACATATTATCTGAGATTGATACTTTTCTATTAGATATAAGAGGGAAAATTGAAGAGTTTAAAAGAACAAAAGACAAAGATAAGATAACTGTTATTGAGAACCTTATGATTCTGGAAGAACTTAAAGGAACAGAACAAAGACTTTCCACATTGAGAAACGAGATGGCGAAGCTCGAGAACCAGAGTCTAAGCGATAGTGAATTTGATAGCATTACCAAAAATTTAATTGAAGAAGCAAGAGAAGAATGGGAGAACTCTATAAAGTACATAAGTATTGAAGATTCTGAGAAATATGAAGAGGATATTGATGATGAAAAGACTACATTGGTTTTTAAAGAATACCTTGCTGAAGAGGATATTGAAGCAGATGAGAAGATAATAAAAGAGGTTGCAATAGCACAAGATAGTATAACAATTGAAACTCAGATATTTGATGTTATATTAAATACCTTTGGGAATCAATCAAAAAATTATCTATTAGTTAAGAAGGACATAAGCAGTTCACAAAAGATATCAGAAGCGATAATATTGGAATGGATTCCAGTTGAATTGAAAGGAAAGATTCAAGAGGTAGAGCTATTGGTTCAGGGAGAGGAGGTTATAAAAAATAATCTATATCGTTGGAATAAAAAAGGACTCACAAGTTTTTCATTGGCATACATTATTAAAGGAGATATTCGGCCAGTTGATTTGAAAGACTCAAAGGCAATAATATTCAACAATGAACTACTAAAGAACATTTCAAATGCTAATGAAAATCAGATAACTGGAGCACACTCAACAGATGTTGAAAAAAATGAAGAGCTGCATCCACTTTTCATACCAACAATTACTGCGATTATTATTGCTGCATTCTTACTTTTATATTACTTATTCGTTGTCAAAAAAGAGAATTCTATTGGGAAAATAAAAAGAGAAGAAAGAGAGGAATCAGACAAAAGACTTAAGATAAATGATTCAAAAGAAGAGGAAATTAGAGAAGATGAAAAGATTGCAACAACGAAAGAAAAGACTTCAAAAGATGTAAAAGATATAATATTACAAAGAGGTGATATAAAAATGAAAAAAGAAGATGAACATCCTATGATTAGTATATACTCTTACTTAGAGAATTTTAAAGAGAATCTTGAGAACAAGGACGAAATAGGATTAAACGAGAGTGAGATTATAAAAGAGAATGCAAAGAAGATACAACTGCTCTGCAAGGAAATTATTGCTATAAATACAGAAAAGCATGCAGAGACCACTAAAAGATACATACTAAAAGCACTTAAACAGATTGAGGAAAATAAAGAATATAAACCTAAAGAAGAAAATAATGCAACAAAGCACAAGATAGGATTAGAGAAAAGAAAGCTCCTTGTGAAAAAAGGGATTGAAAAAAAGAATAAAGAAGAAAATGCTAAAAATGGAACTAAAAAAGATAACAATTTTGAAGAAAAGAATAAAGAAAATAAAAAAGATAGGATTATGATCTCTCCTGAAGGCAAGGAGTTTAGACTAGCGAACGGAGAGCTTATCAGGAGCACAAATGAGTTGGTTGAAAAGCTTGAAAAGATGAAAGACGAAACATTCTCCCACCACATCCGTGAAATTAATGGAGAAACAAGAAACGACTTTGCAATATGGTTAAGAGATGTATTTGGCTTTGAAGATGACTTCCCAAATATGAATAAAATAAAAGACAGAGTTGAATTCTTAGAAAAGATAAAGGAAATTTTATAGAACAGTTTTATAATGTTATCTATATAGAAAGGTTGATAATGATAAATGCACAGTTTAACTGATTTAATAATGATTGAATTATAGAAATTATATAATCAACGGCATCATGCCTAAAATCATCATTGCTTCTGCATATCCAAACAATCCAAAGCGTCGAAGTTTTCAGCGCTCCTGCATTTGTTTCTTCCTTGTTTCTCTTGATTTAACTGATTTAATAATGATTGAAGTACAATAATAGACATAAAAGAAATTTTAAGTTAATACATTCATGGAGCAGTGGCCGTGAACCTTATTGTTCCGCTACATTCTCCAAATGGATTAGGTGGAACATATAACTGCCAATAGCTTGACCATATCACGGGATTTATTTCCTCTGTTGCCTGCGGTATTGTAATATTCATATCCTGCGCCGTTGAAGCAAGAGGAATTTTGTTGTCCCAAGGCACATCATAACCAGAGAATCTTTCGTTCTCAACACTGATATTATCGCCATGTTCACACACCAAGCCAATACCATCTCCTTCTATCATTCCATAGCCAAGAACACTTACATTTATGTCCATATTACCAAAGTTTGTGATATTGGCTGTTATATTGTCACTTGTTTCCATGACCGCCAGATCTCCGAAGTCAATCACATCAGTTACATTCAAAGCGTAAAGGGCATTTATAATGGTTGAATTATCGGCTGAATCTGTGAATCCGTATGTATCCTCTGCAGTTACATTGCAACTCCAACTCCCATTATTTGCAAAATACGCTAATGTAAAAGAACAGGCATAGTTTGCTATGAATTCGCCATCATTACTAATCTCAACGCAGCTTCCATTAGTATAATGCACATTCCTATGATCAGGATCGGATGATTCATTTAGATAGTAATAAAAAGTACCATTAACTTTGGAGATGTCATTGAAGCCGTTCCAATCCCTGATTGTCGCGTTGCATGTTATTGTTGTATTACCTCCTGCATTCAATGTAATGTCCTGCTCAGCCTCAACAGAAAGAATCTCCGGCATTGCATCTGTTACATTGACTTTGGAAGTTACATTAACATACTCATATTTATAGGCTTCAACAAATGAAGGGAAAAGGAAAAACAGGCAAAATAACAAAGCTAACACTCCAAGCATCCTAAATTTGTTTTTTGTATTTATTCCCATTTCAAATGCCTCTAGTTGAATTGTTTATTTTAATCAGCAATCTCCGCGAAAAAGTAATATGTTGTCGTGGCATCAACTTTATCTGGAATCATTATCTGAAAATCTACTTTTGCCCCTGTACGATACGAATCGCTTCCTTGATTTATTGGGGAAGCATATACTACATCTGTTTCAGATGCTAACAGCACAACAGGGAAATCGGCTGAGGCTTGGGCCTGAACACTATCATTTACATAGGTACTGGTACTTCTACAGCTATCTGACGGGATTGTGACTGATCCTACAATTAATTCAGGATGCTTTGTTTCGTTGAATGTTCTATTTATGCTGTATGCTGAGGCTGAGGAAAAACCCATATATGTATCTTCACTTGCAAGAACCGTTTCGTTTGAACACTCGATTGATGTCCAACTTGGCTCCATCTGTCTTGAAACATATACCTCTCCTGTTAGATCGGTGGATTCAAGTTCCCATTGATAAATAGAGTAACCAGATGCATCTTGTAAGACTAATGTTCCGGTAATGTTTCCTACATAAGCTTTCCAATAATCATTCTGCTGTGTAAAATCCACTCCTAAAGTAGTTATGGTTCCTCCTTCATCAGAACGATTGTCTGGGGAAGCAGTTTGTTTGGATTCTGTGAAGTTTGAAACAATAGACATTCCCTCTGGTTCTGCAGTTACAAAACTAGTGATTAAAGACATTACAGAAATTACAGAGAGCATAATCAAAAATAAAGAAGATGACACTCCGTCGTTGACAAGAGATGCTCCTTTTTTCCTCTCCGTTTCTTTTAAAGCATTATTCATTTTTATACCCCGCCGACCTATTTCACTTTAAAATATTAAAATTAAATAAAAAAATAAAAAAATAAAGGAGATTTATTCAATCTCCAACCAAAAGTAATATGGAGTCACTTGATTATCTGCGTTGTGACCATTCTCTGCAACTAATATCTGGAAATCATAGTTTTTTCCATCATAACCAGTAATGCCTTGTCTTTGTCCTTCAGTTTTATCTTCCAAAATAGCTGTAAAGATTAATGTTGAGTTGGAATCGCTGGCTAGAAGTACTGCCGGAAAATCTGTGCTTTGGCTTGCGTTGTTTATGAATGTATAAGCTGTTTGGCAGTTGTTTAAGGTAGTATACCCAACATAAAACTCTGGATGATTAGTATAATTATAGGTATCGTTTATATCATCATAATCGCTTTCTATCATTCCGTAGAAGTTATACCAATTGGCCCTATAATTAGGATCATCGCTAATAGGAGCGCAGTTGATATCTGTCCATGTAATAGTACTGTTTACTGAAGTAAAGACCTCTCCCTGAGGCTCGGCAACAGACCAATCATAAAACCTAAATCCAGATGCATCTGCTAAGATTATCTCGCCTGTAACATTTCCGAAGTAACCTTGCCATGATTGCGTCTGAGAAACACCAGTTATATCAAGTTCTGTTAGGTTACCTGCAATAGCATCCACTGAATCAGGGATATATAAGCTGTTGTTTGAATGCTCACTTCTTACAACATCAGCTTTTTCTGCTCCTAATGGAACATTCTGAGCTGTTCCTAAATAAACTGAAAAAAGCCCTATCAGAACAAAAGAAATTACAAAAACCGTTCTATTATCCATTTCCATAATATCCACCTCTTTTATCTTGTTTTTGATTTTAAAAGTCAGTTTTTGAGGAATTCCAAGGAGCACATAGGCTCTCTCGACTTTTCTCAAAACTGCTTTAATCAACAGATATACATAAAAGCACACCAATATATAAATTTTTCTGTTTTGGAGACTCATATACAAAATCTTCTCATAAAATTAAAAAGATATACAAGAGAAACTAAGAAAATAACTTTTGAAAAGGATTAATTCTTAGCGAGATAGAAGTATCGGGATTTCAAGAGCATTAAGGAGAGAACTACAAGAATCATCAATCCAGCAATATAAAACAACAAAGGACAAAGAGAAGGAAATATAGAAGAAATAGAATCTCCGAACAAGAGAGAGCGTCTCAACGACTCTGAACCAATAACATAGGGGTTGAAATGAGCAATCTTCTGCACAACAGGAGACAGATTTTCTAACGAAAGAACAAGATTAGAAAGGAAAAGAAATACAGAGCCCAAGGCAATTGATATCATCGTTATGCCTTCAAAAGTATTTAAGAGATTTCCCAAAAACAAACCTAGCAATGAGAAAACTGTTATACTTAAAAATAGTATCAACAGAGTTGACCCTATGTTAGCTATAAGAGGGATATCAAAGCAAAAATAGGCAACAAGAAACACTATAAACATCTGTATAGATATAAGTATTATAGAAGTAACATAAATCATAAAGGAAAAGAAAGATAATCTTACTGGCGTAACGAAGTTTCTAAAGAAGGCTTTTGATTTCTTTTCCATAAGCATCATCGTGCTAGGTAGCATCATTCCTACAAAAAGTACGATTAGCATCAGAAGGTATGGAAAGGTATAAACAAGCTTCCTTCTGTCTGCATTAACAGGTTTAATATTGGTTTCAACAGGAGAAGCAATAAGCTCTGGATTAGTTAATTCAAAAGAAGCAATCTCGCCAGAGATTTTATATAGATTCTCATCTAAAGTTGATAAAACAGGTTCCTGCTCGTCTAAACCTGACTTAATATCCCGAGCAATTATTTGAAGTTTGGCTTTATCTTCTTCAAGTCCCTCAATTCTATTTCCAATTGAATCAATCTTTATTTGGGTTGAATTAATGCCCTCATTAAGAGATGAAACATAAACGAAGTAAGAGATGCTATTTTTCCATTCTTCTTCTAACTTAGATATGTCTGATTTTAGTTCGTCAAATTCGCTCTCATTCATATCAGAAAGAACTTCCTCTGCACTATCTATAACATCCTTGCTGGCATGTCTAACTGAGTAGAGATAATCATTAAGTTTTTCTACATCATATTTCATGTCTGAAACATCAATGTCAATAGTTGGAAGATTAAATGAACTTAACTCTTTTTCAAGCTCCTGCTGTAGTTGCTTATTCTGTTGCTGTTTTTCTTCTAGCTCATTCAGTTGTGAGATGCTTTCATCAACCATTTGCTGAGACATTTGTAATATAGAAATAAGCTTAGATCCAATCTCCTCAGTTATTTCTTTACTCTCTGACTGAACATCTGTCTGAATTGAATTAATTACCTCGTATACAAGATTCATACGAGATTCATCTACATAAAAGTCCAATACATTTCTTGCGTTATGATCTAAAGAAAGATTCTGAGGGATATTAACACAAGCACTAACCACGCCAAGTTCTATGGCTCTTTTACAAGAAAAGATTTCAGGGAAATAAATTAAATCATTATCAGAGGAGTTTAAACTATCAAGAATCCTTTGACTAAGTTCTCCTGTGGAATTTCCAGAGAAACCAATATTTAATTTTGTAGTTTCAGAAGAAGATAGACTTGCTCCAATAATCAATACAATGAGCAGAGGAGCAATCAAAACTATCAAGGCCGAGCCCCATGACCTAAAAAGAATTTTTAGGTTCTTGAAAAATATTGTAAAAAATATCATTCAAATCATCTTCTCATATTATATTTTTGTTAATTTTTGCATTAATCATGAAGGAATGCCTGATCCAAAGAAGGATTCTTTAATCCTAACTCAATTATCTCATCTCCCTGAGATTCAACCATTTCTTCTATATAATTCATAAGTTCTAAAGGATTATTACATATAAAAACGACCTCAACAAGGTCATCATGCCCTTCTACTACTTTGCTCGCAAGAATGCTTTGCTTAAATTTCCTTTCCACTTTATTTATCAAAGAATCGTAATTCCCTTCTCGTGTTCTTAGAATTATTTTATGGCCACGCGAGAATCGTTCTCGTAACTCAACCGGCGAACCTATTTCCTTAATCATACCATCTTCAAGGAGGGCTACCCTAGAGCATACTCTCTCTAAATCATTTACCAAATGACTTGAGAGAAGTATGGTTGTGCCAGTCTTATTTATCCGACGAATAAGATCCCATATCTTCTCAATAAGTAGAGGATCTAAATCAGATGTTGGTTCATCTAAAATAAGAAGTTTTGGATTATGGATAAGAGCACACGCAATATCAAGTCTTCTTTTCATTCCCCCGGAGAGATTACGAGCAAGCATCTGCTTTGAATCTGAAAGAGACATTAAATCCAATAAAAGGGTGATATTTGATTTAAGCGTATCGCTAGAAAGTCCGTATAACTTTCCAAAGTATCTAAGATTCTCCAAAACATTCATATTGTCATAAAAGCTCGGGGTTTGAGCTGCAAAGCCAAAGAACTCTTTAAATTCCCTGCCATGCTTTAATATAGAACGAAACTCAGAGGCATAAGAACCATTTTGAGTTTTCTTCTGCACAAGATACTTAACATCGCCTTTATCAGGCTTGAGAAAACCAATTATACAACTCAAAAGGGTAGTTTTTCCTGCTCCACTTGCTCCCATAATACCTAAAATTTCACCTTCATCAAGAGAAAAAGAGACCCCCTTTAAAACAGGAAGCTTGCCAAAAGTCTTGCTCATCCCTTCCACCGTTAATAAAGGATTCCCCATTATTTGATTAATGTAAATACTCAGTTTTTAAATTTTGTTGTTAGACTTACGATGTCTGTTTTGATATATAAAACAGGTTATTTCTTTTAAACAAACAAAAGTTTTAAATAGTGAAACAAACAAGGAAGAACAAAACGCATACATAACAATTACAAATAGGCAGTTTAAGACTACAAGAACATACAAAAACAAACAAATAAAACGCTTTTTGAATACATAAAGCATACAAAAAGATTACAAAAACATAAGAATAATTGATTAGAATGGCTAAGATAGAAACTGTAAATGTAAGAATCCCAAGGAAGGTGGTGGATTGGTTAGATAGTTTAATCAGGGAAGGGCTCTACAAATCTCGTTCTGAAGCAATACGAGCCATTCTAAGAGAATATGTTTTAAGCGAAGAGAAAGCTGAAAAATCTGTTTCTTTGGAGGATGAGAGAAATGAATGATGTATTAGTTACGATTAGGATGCCCTCTCCTCTAGTTAAAAGACTTAATTCTTTATGTGAAAAAAACTTTTATATGGACCTTTCTGAGCAGATAAGAGATGTGCTAAACAAGAAGTTTCTGGAGCATGAAAATCAGAAATCTAATGCCACTAAGAAGAGCTCAAATAAAAAAGAACTAGCATACATGCTTGAAAGGAACGAACAATTACTGAGAGAATTAAAAGAATCTTTGAGGAATTTAAAATGAGGAGAAAAATAAAGGGTTTTGGAAAGAGGAATCGTTTTGAAAGAAGGGCCCTTTTTGTTTTCCTTGCATTAATTATCGGAATTAACATTTTTTCTGAGATTGATTTGGTTTATTGTGAAGAACCCCAACAAAATCAACAAAGTGAAACCACTCTTGAGCAAGAATCAACGGATACAGAGATAAAGTGGACTGGAGAGTATGGCCCTTTGAACAATACAAATATAATCTATTCTCCTGAAGAAGAGATTGTCTTATGGAGCATATGGAACATTTCGTCTGAAGGAGATATCGACATTCCAATTAGTCCTGATGGAAATATTTCAGATATAGAAGGGTTAACATGGAATTGTAGGAATGAAATCAATACTGACAGCCAATACAACATTTCTTGTAATGCTACAGGAATACCCGCAGGGAACTATACTTGGAGTATATCATTAAACTATGAAAGCGAAGTATATTCTACTCCTTTATTTAACTTGGGGATTGAGAGAGCTGAGCCAAACATAACATTGAATGTCTCGAAGGAAACTATATATCAAAATGAAACCATAGAGATCTTTGCTAAGAATTTTGAAGATGAAGGAACACTCTACCTTTTCAGAAACGGTTCTGAAATTAAGAATTCAACATATAAAATATCAATCAACCAAACATTTGAAGAGCCAGTAGAATACGAGATAAAATTAGTTTATAATGGCTCCGAGAACTATTTAGAAAAAACTAAAACTGAAACGATTAAGGTGCTACCCCTTGTATTCTCTCTCAATCTGACAAAAGGAAACTATTATAATTTGGGAGATGAAGTCGAATTTATTTTAGTAGCACCGAATGGATCTAATTCAAAGATAACTATTTACAGACATCTTGAACAAAATATTGGATGGTTAAAAACCGAAATGTACATCAATATTGAGAATGAAACATATCCGAAAATAATATCCTTGGGATGCACGAATAAGACTGGTAATTATTCAATAGATGCAGAAATAGAATATCTAAACATAACAAAAGAAATTACAAAAGAATACTTTGTATCAAATAGTATTGAAATTGAGATAGATGTTGAGGTAGAGGGGGATGAAATTGAAATAGATGAGGGAGAAGAGGTATTAATAGGAGAAGAAATAGAATTGGATGCTCTGGTTTCTGGAGGAATTCCTGGTTATAATTATACATGGAGATTAGATAACGGGACCTCTCTGACAGGAAGGAGAATTGAACTGGTTTACAATGAGAAAGGAATACATGAAATCAACCTTACTGTAGAAGACGCAGAAAAAAACAGCAAAAGTAAGTCTATTACGATTGATGTAGATGAAGGGAAAGAGATAACTGTTAGGGTAAAAGATCCTGCTGGGAGGGCTATTGAATCAGCTTACGTTTCAATTGGAAATAGAAGGGATTATACAAACGAAAATGGAGAAGTAAAGATAAAAGCTCCACTAGGAGAACAAACACTAAGAGTAGATAAGGGAAATTATGAAATGTATAGAAGGGTAATTAAAGTTGAAAATGAAGATACAATTGATGTTGTTCTCAAATTAGAAAAACATATTGCAAATAAAATCAACAGAATAATCCTATTTAATCCAAAAGACAATGTTACTCTGGACTCTAATGAAGTTACATTTTTAGCAGGTGTTAGCAGTTCTGAACCTGCCAAGTGCAGCGTTTTAATTAAATCAACGGAATCAGACTGGTTTGAAGAGATAAAAAAGTTTGAGGTTGAAGAAAGCTATGCTTTAGAGCTTAATAAGGAATTAGCAAAAGGAAAGTATCAATGGAAAATAGAATGCCGTATCAACAATCAATATTTTTCATCAGATATTGCGAGTTTTGAAGTTATAACCAGCAAAGAAACTAAAAATCAGGAAACAACCATAAAAAGTGAAAAAATTGATGAGAATATTGACATCGGTTCCTTGAGAACTAAGATAGAGGCAGGATTTGAAAATCTTGATAACCTCAACATGGAATCAAAAGAAGTAGCAGAAGTGCTTTCTGTTAAAAAAGAGCTTGAGAAGGCACTTCAAACATTTGAAAGAAAGATGCGGGACTTGAACAATCTACAATATAGAGATGACTTAAGCAGCGATGAAAAGAAAGAAAAAGCAGAGGGATACCAAGAAGAGTTGAAGGAATTAGAGAAGAAAACAATATCTTTCGTTGAAGTAATAGACTCAGAAAACTATGTAAATTATCCAAAGAATGAGAAGCTTATCCAGATTGCCTCAACCTATCAAAATGAGAAAAGCATTTTAGGCAAAATAGACGAAGATAAACTAAAAGAACTACAGAATAAGCTGTCTGTTGAAACTAAAGTAAGCCATGTTATGCTAAGCTTTCTCGACAATCAAACAAAGAATATTACGCTTGTAGAAAAGACTATAACCTATTCGGGAGAAGAAGACAGTAGAATATTCATCTTAGAAGAGATATCAAAAGATTTTGCAGAATCTACAAATGCAATTACATTCCTTGAAGAACAAGAAACAATTAAAAAAGATCCTTTAGTAAAATTTGAATTAGAAGAAAAAATAATCTATTACGCTGAGGGATTCAAGGATTTTGAGAGTATTAAAGAAAGCAACACAATCCTATTCTCAAACAATCTTATCTCTAATGATAAAAACAGAAATCTTATTACTGGAGCCTTCACCATGCAGGAAGTTGATTTTACCTCACCTATTTTTGGAATAGTATTTATTTCCATTGTAATTGTCATATACATACTCTTTTCAACAGAAGCAGGAGAAAAGATTATCAGTTTTGCAAGGATCTCCAAGAAGAGAAAGATGAATAAAATAAATTCTTTGATAAATGATTCCTTAAATTATATTGAAGAAGGCGATCTGAACAACGCCAATCTCGTTTTCAAAGAGATAAAACTCCTATATGAAAAGATGCCTCAACGGATTAAAAAGGAAGCATATGAAAGTGCAATAGGAGTATATGATAAGATAAACAAAGCTTACCTCTCAAAACTAATAGATCAGACAATTGATAAAATTAGGAAAGGTGAAAAGTTGAACAAAATAGAAATAATTGAAAGATTAGACCAAGCGTACGATATACTTAATGAAGAAGATAAAAAAGAAATGCAAGATGAAGTTGAAAATCTGCTTAAGATAATCAACAAATAAAAAGGAAGATGGAAAAAAGAAAGAGAAAGGATGTTTTAAACAAGGACATTGAACATATTATAGAAAGAGAACCTGCCTTAGAGAAATTTTTAGATGAAAGAAACAAAAGAAGAATTGAGAGTAAAAACAACTGGACAATTATTATCTTTCTTATAGTATTCGCAATAATTCTAATAACTGCCTCAATCCTGAAATATGAAGGGATTACCGGATTATTTGTATATCATGAGGGCAAAGGCGGATATATATATAATATGAATTTAGAATATAGAAGACCAACCTTTAATTGGGTAGCTCTCTATGGAGCTGCATTCGGAGTCGGATTTTCACAGCCTTGGGAATTTACCTTTGAACCAGGAGAAACAGAAGAAGCCAATATGTTCTTTGAGTGTGTAGAACAAGGAAAGGATAACCTCTTGTTTGCATCTACTGTGCCGCCTGAAGAGATAAATGTGCAGGAACTTGCTCCAATGTCAACATACGATATTGATGCATTTATAAACACAGACCCAAACAATTATGATTCTGCTTCAAACACATTTACCGAAACAATGAGTATAGAGATTGGCTCTACTGTTATAAACAACATTCCGACCGCTACAACTAAGGTTGGTGATGATACAGAAGAAGGAACATTTAAAACAGGTCTTTTGAAGGACACAAATGGGAATCCTGTTATAGTAACCATCCTTAATGATAAACTAGTCAAAGGATTCAACAACCGTTACTATAACTACCAATTTCTACTTCCAGTACATAACAATGAAACCACCAAATATTACATTTTCATTGATCCAACGAATGTTTGTATGTCAGGAACAGAAGAGCCTTATATAGAAGGAACAGTATATGGAACAGTTAATGACATAAGTGGGAATCCATTAGAGGATGTGCTAATTACCTCAGGCCCAAAATCAACGGTCACTGATGAAAAAGGATTTTATAATCTGACAACAGCGGCGGGGGAGACTCTGATTATTGCGATAAAAGAGAGGTATCAGGTTTATGAGAGCAATATTACCATCCCAGAACTAAATTCTACAGAGCATAACATCATTATGGAACTTGAGACTGAAAAGCAGAAAGAGTATGAAACCCCGCCGATGGAACAAAATGTTGGACCTGATTTTGGGCCTGGGGTTGGTCCTGGCGAGATCCCTTATGTAGAAGAGAGACCTTCAGAGATTGAGGGAAAGGAATTTTGGGTTTCTGTCAAAGAGATAATCAAGAAGATTAGAGAAGATGAGTTTGCTCAGGAGGTCATTCACATACAGAATTTTAAGAATACTGGGATGCTACTTCAATTCAACATAACCGGTGACGTAAGAAAACTTGCAATGCTGGATAAAAAGGATATGTTTATCGGTGCAAAAGATTTAGACGATTTAACCATTACTTTCTTTGGCAATAGTTCTCCCGGGATATATAATGGAAGCCTAGATATTAGTGGCGAGATTAATCATAGTATACCAATAAAGATTGAGATTCTAGATAAAGATAAAACTCAAGTCCAAGCATTGCTGATGGAAGTCCGTGTGCCTGATAAGAGTTATTATCCGAGTTCGCTTGTTAGATTTGAGACTGCACTTACGAATATGCTTACTGACCAGCAGTATCCAGTTGGACTTACATATACTATACAGAATATTGATGGAAATGAAACATTATGGACTCATCAGACAAATGTATTCCTTAGAACCTCTATGTCTATCCTAAAGAACTACGAATTGCCTCCGAATGTATCCCCTGGAGAATACATCATACGGGTTAGCGCAAGTTATCTTGATTTAACGAGCAGTTCTACTGCTCTGTTCACAGTTACAGAACCATTCTTACAACATCTTCTGTTTGGAAAGATAAGGGTTTGGCAGGCGTTAGTTGGTGGGATTGGCTTGGCTCTCTTGATATTTGGTATATTATTGATTAAGAAGGAGAGAGAATCTAAGAAGAAGTACAATCTCAAAGTTGAATATTCACAACTCCCAAAGCCCGGGACTGGCACGATTTTTGTTGGAAAGATTGCTGAGACTAACAACAAAGCCTATTTTGAGGTTGATAATTTTAAGACTCACACGATTGTTGCTGGTAGTACTGGTAGTGGTAAGAGCTTTGCAGCTCAAGGGCTTGTCGAAGAATTGCTGGAGAAGGGGGTATCAGTTATTGTCTTTGATCCAACTGCCCAATGGACTGGTTTCTTGAGGAAGCTTGAGGACAAGGGACTTCTCAACCTTTATCCAGGGTTTGGAATGAAACCTAATGAAGCGAAGTCTTTTAAGGGCAATATTAGAGAGATTACTGATCCAAGGGAAATTATAAACATCAAAGAGTACATGAAACCGGGGGAAATTCAGGTTTTCGCACTCCATAAGCTTGATCCAAAAGATATGGATATTTTTGTAGCAAACACGGTTAGAGAGGTTTTCCACGAGAATTTTGATGAATCGCGGGAGCTAAGGCTTTGCCTTGTTTACGATGAGGTCCATAGATTGCTTTCAAAGTTTGGCGGTAGCGGTGAGGGCTTCATACAGATTGAAAGGGCTTGCAGAGAGTTTAGGAAGTGGGGCATAGGTGTAATCCTTATCAGTCAGGTTTTGGCGGACTTTGTTGGACAGATTAAAGCTAATATCAATACAGAAGTGCAAATGAGAACTAGGGATGAAGGAGATCTTGAAAGGATTAAAACAAAGTATGGAGATGATGTATTGAAGAGTTTGGTTAAAGCGAGTGTAGGAACTGGAATGGTTGAGAATGCTGCATACAACAGGGGCCGCCCTTACTTCATTACATTCAAGCCAATCAGACATTCGGTAGAGAGGCTATCCGATGAGGAGATTGAAAAATATAATGAGTATAATGACATTATAGATCAGATGCAGTATGAACTGGAACAGCTTGAAAAACTTGGCCAAGATGTATTTGACTTGAAATTGGAGTTAAAGCTTGCTCTTGATAAAGTAAAGGCAGGCGGATTCAACATGGCACAGATTTACATCGATGGCTTGAAGCCGAGGATTGAGAAGCTCTGGAAGAAGCTTGGAAAGGAGCCAAAGAAGTTGGAGAGGAAGAAGGTTTCTGAAGAAGAGATGAAGGAAGAGTTAGAGAAGGCTAAGAAAGAAAGAGAAGAAGCTATGGCCAAAGAAAAGAATAAAGGAGACAAAGATGAGAAGAAGGAGGAATCTCCAATTGAACGGTTTAACGAAGATGTTCCACCGGATAAAATGCTGAAGCTCAATAATGGAATGCTTGTAGTTAACCCAAGAAACTTGTATGCAGAGATTGAAGCGATGAAAGAATCTGTATTCAAATCTCATGTGAATGAGAATAAGAACGACTTCGCCGAATGGTTTAGAGATGCGGTAGGAGATTATGAGCTCGCAGAACTCCTTGAATCAACCAGAGACAAGAAGAAGATTTTGGAATTGTTGGACAGGAGAAGCAAAGGAGAGAAACTGTCTGAAGTGGAAATGAAGAAAGAAGATGAGAAGGAAGCGGATATTGAGCAATCAGGTGATAAGACAAAAGAGAAAGTGGAGAAAGAGAGAGATGAAGAAGGAGATAAAGAGAAAAAAGACGATGAAGAAAACAAAGAAAGAAAGGAAGATAATGAAAGAAATATAAGCAAAGATGATGAGAAAAAAGATAATGAAAAGGATGCCTCTTCCAACTCAAAAGGTGACATAGAACTTGATGAGATACTTAAAAAGAGGGCTCCAAAAGGCAAGGAATTCAAGTTCTCAAACGGCAAAGAGGCATCTAATCTTGAGGAGTTAGTTGAAACTCTGAAGGATATGCCCGAAGAGGAATTCATTAGTTATGTTAATAAAGATAAGCACGATTTCTCAAACTGGGTAAGATATTCTTTAGAGAATGATGAGCTCGCTGATAAGCTATCAAAGATTATGAGCAAGGACAAGCTCATAGAGGCGTTGTCAAATGGTAGAAGAAAAGAAGAGTGAGGAGGTTCAAAACTCGGAAGAGAATAAAGAAGATGATGGAGACAAGAAAGAAAAAAGAGATCTAGGAAAAATGGAGCTTGACAGAGTAATGAACATTTCGGAGAAATACTTAGAGAAAGTCAATAGAATGAAGATGCTTGCTGGAAAGGATTTACGAGAGAACATCGAAAAGGTAGAAGAGCTAAAGGAAAAACTTAGAGAGTTTGAAGGAGAGATTTCAGCAGCCAGAAAAACAGGAAAGAATATGTTCCATTCTTCATCCTTTTTAAAACTGGCTAAAGGAAAGATTGGAATACTTGAGATTGAATATAATGAAGAAGAGATAGATAAAATGATTGAGCTTATAAATGAGATTGGGGAGCAAATCAAGGAGGATAAAGATAGGAAGGTGTTTGATTTGAGGAGCGAAATAATGATGAAGGCAAAGGATAATATAAGCAAAGAGTCAAAAGAAGAATCACAAGAAAAGACAGATGAATAAAGATAGATAAAAAAGGTTATAATAAAAGATGATATGAGAAAGGGGGTGAGATTATGTGGCCATTTAAAAGGAAACCGAGCGATGAGGAACTGATTCAGCAGAATCTGGAAAATGAAAAAAAAAGAGTGGAGGTTGGAAATAGCTCTGAAGAGAACAACTTTGATGAGTCAAAGTTGGGTATAGAACTGATAAAACTCAGTGCTAAGGTTGAAGGATTGAGTGAAGAAAGAAAAGCCATTAATGAAAGGTTTTCCAAGATAAATGAAGAGATTGGAGAGCTGAGAGGCATTCTGACAGATACATCAAAAACTATTGCAAATCTTGAAACTGCTGCCACTAAGGCAATTGATCTTGTTGAATCAGTCAAACCCGAGACCCTGATGGTTGAAGTCAGAAAGGTTGATTCAAAGACAGAGGCTCTAAAGGCAAATATTGAAAGCAATGAGTCTCTTGCCAAGAATGTATTGGAGCAACTGAAACAGATGCAGAACAAGATAAATTTCTATAAGGGGGTTGAACAGGTAACTAAGCTTAATGATGAAATTAAGGATGAGTTGATTGAGATAAAGAAAAGAGAAGCCACAGTAGAGAGGCATTCTAATAAGGTTGAGTCTATGTTTGTTGAGGTTGAGAAGAGATTCTCTGAATTTGATAAGTTCAATGATGTTACTAAGAATCTTCAAAGGAGTTTTGACAAGCTTCAGGGTGATTTTGATAAGCTAAAGGTTGAGATAGACAAGAAAGCTGACAAGAATGAGATGGTTACATTCATCAAGAAATTCAACAAGTTTGAGAAGCACACTACTAATCTAATAAACATGCTTGACGACAAGACAAAATCAACGATGGAAGAATTAAAGAATAAGTTTTCAAAACTCTCCAAAGAGATTAAAGAGGAGGTTGAAGATTCCCTTAAGAAGATAAAGGAAAATAGCAAATAGAAATAAGGATTTCAGATGCAAAAAAGAAAAATTATTGGAGGTTTGTTAGTTTTAATCATATTCCTGATTTTAGGTAATCAGGGCTCTTTTTCTGAGATTCAGGATTCTGCTGTTTCTTTTGCCCCTCTTGAAAAGGAGGCATATGGAATTAATGAAAGTATAGAGATTGAGCTACTTCCTAAAGAGATTAATGGAATTGATGTTTCCAACGAATATGATTTGGTGATGGTTAAAGAAGATCTGAGAAGCAAGTATTTTGGTGAGCTGTTTTTTCCTCTTGTGCTAAGTTTTTCTGAGCCGGGAGAATATATAATGTTTTTAATTAATAATCAAGGGGAAGAGATTAGTCGTCTGAAATTTGTTGTTTCTGATGATAAAGATAGCAATGTGACGAAAAAAGAGGCAGATAATGATAGGTATCCTGTGCTTAAGATAAGCTCAAACATGCTTGCTAAGGGAGAAGAATTGATAATTTCGCTTTTGGAAGGCGATATTACCGATTCCTCATTGGATCTATATATCACCCATGAAAATAAGAATTTCAAGTTGTTAGAGCTTTCCAGAGAGGTTAGATTTACTCCTTCTAAAGAGGGAGAATATCGAGTTCAGCTCAGGGATGATGAAAAGGTTGTTGATGAGATGATTTTTTATGTTGAAGAAAAAAGCAATAACGAAAAAAGCGAGAATAAAGAGATGTTGCCTAAAAGAGAAACTGGAGGAGAATTTAACCTTTCTTCTTTGAATCAAGAAAAAAGGCTTGCAACTATTCCAGTTAGGGCAAAGAATCACAAAGGGCAAACGAAAGAGCTTATTGGAGTCCTAGGGAGCTCTTTTCGAGGAGAATTTGTTGAAGTTGTTAATGCAACAAACAATATAAAAAGAATCAGAGTCTATGATCTGAAGCTGAACAACATTAATGAACTGAAGATAGAGGATATTGATAATAAAGAGGTTTGGGTAAACCGGGAGAAGAGCGTACAATCCTTTGCAATTGATCCACGGGCTTTGAATTTCTCATTTGCTCAGATTGAACTTGAGGCAAAAGGAACTGCATTGTATAAATGCGAGGAGTATGATTTCGATACACAAGAATGTTTTGGTGGCTGGAAGAAAGAAAGGAACATTGTTCCTGGAGAGAATTATACTATTGTGCTTACCCCTGAGGATCCTTTGTACAGCGAAATAAACACTTCTGTCGGATGCAGCTGCTCTGATTCGGCAAATCGGCAGACTAGCGGAACACTCTCCTGTTCTACTTTCTGCCCTTTTAACATAGACATCCCTGAAGATGCAATGAGTTTTTTCCTTCAAGAGATTTATTATGACATTACTGTTACTGTGAATAACGATAGATGTACAATGACAAATGCTCAGCAGAGAGGATATTTTGACCATGATCAAAATCAAGGGGATGGTGATGAAGCTATTATAGGGAGCAGTTCTTATACTTCAACCACATCAACAACATGGACAAATTCAAGCATTGCACAATCAGGTTCTTATTCTTTCACTAACCTTGATTGCAGCAATTGGCCTAATTATTGCACTTATTATGTATACATTAATTCAAGCATGGATTTTACTTCGCCATTTGGGTTACTTAGGAGAAGTCCTAGTATGACTATTTCTGTTGATGCTATAAATTATACTATCAACTATACAGAAGCAGGCTCCTTCTCAGTATCCCTTGATTCGCCATTTCACCTATACAGGACGAATGCAACTATACAAGAATTTACATATACCCCAAGCAATGAAGATTATTCTATCAGCAACTGTTCTATATATACTAATGAAACAAGCTGGAGCGTGAAGAATACTACTTATTCTATCACAAACGGAAGTCAGAACACAATAACAGCAGAGTTCAATAATGAAGGACATTATGCCTGGAATGTGAGGTGCTGGGATTCTAATGGGAATAACGCTACTTCTGCAACAAACAGAACTATTATTATCGATAGGACTGGTCCTGAGATTGCTCTTGTTTCTCCAGCAAACGAAGAAACATATACAGATTCAAATGTTGTTTCCTTTACCTATAATGTGAGCGATGATTCAGATATTGATAATTGCACTTTATACATAAATGGAATTGCTAAGAAAACAGACAGTTCTATATCAAAGGGCCAAAACCAGATTATATATTATAACCTTAACAATGGAGATTATACTTGGTCCATTGGCTGCATTGATGAAGCAGGGAATTTTAATCAAAGCAGCTCACGAGATCTCACTGTAGCAGCGATCAAGCCAATTTATTATGGAAGCTGGTATGAATCTTCTTCCAATGATTGCACAATATTCCCTTGTGAAATTTCTTTACAGCAGCAGAACGATGGAACCCAGAATTCTATTTCTGGAACAATACCTGCTTCTGCTTCTGAGCTGATAATCAAAGCAGAATCTCCTTTTATGGGAGCGAACGGTGCAGAAATATCTACTTCAAATGTACTTTTCAGCACTTATTTTCAAACATCTAATAGCAGAGTAGAAGTAAGCTGGTGGTTATATATCCTGAACAGCTCTGATGGAAAAGAGTTGATATGCTCAAATACATTAGGAACAGCAAGTTCTTCTGGAGCAGCTACAACAGGGAGTTGTACACCTTCTAGCGACAAGAGACTTCTTAGCACTGACAGGTTATACTATGAAATAGAACTTACAAACACATTTCCCATATTTTCAAGGAATTTCAATCATCTTATTGATCATGTCTCAAGCTTTGTAAATATTACTGGTTTTACCCAGTTGGGAAATCTTGAAGCAACAAAAACCTCTCCATCTTCTACATTATACATTAATCAAGGTGAATCTTTTATATTATCATGTGATGTGAATTGCAGTGCTGGAAGTTGTCTTAATACAAATGTAACAGCAGAGACCAATGAATCGGGAAGCTGGAACGTCATATCTTCTTCAGGGATTGTATCGCTTAATGGAAGCGAGAACAATCCTCATGTCATGGGCAATATCTTCAACACTTCCAATTCAACCTCTTTCAGCTTGAATGGCTCTTCTCCGGGCTCTACTTATGTTAGGTGTGCTGCTCAAAGTAAGTATTCTACTTCTTATACAGAACCTGTTAAGATAAATGTAATAAGTACTGAAGCACCAGAGGTAAATCTTATTTCTCCTGAGAATGAAAGCTGGATAAACAGTTCAAGCGTTATCCTTAAATATATCCCATCATCATATAACGAGATTGCCAACTGCAGTCTATATATTGATGGAATTTTTAATCAGACCAATTCCAGCCAGATAAACAATGGAGGAACTAATACTTTCACCATCTCATCACTTGAGCAAAAAGAATACAATTGGAGCGTCTCCTGTACTGATACTTATTCAAGAACAGGGAATTCTTCTACATGGAAGTTCAATGTAGATTATAATAAGCCTTATATGATTGAGCTTAACGAACCTATTGATGAGTTTAGCACTACCTCTCCAGATATTGAATTTAACTGGACCGCATATGATAATATTGCTTCTAACATGAGCTGTGATTTAAGAATTAACGGATCTGTCAACAAATCCATTATTGCATATAATGGAAGCCCTGCAAATACCACAATTTATGATTTAGATATTGGTCATTATGTCTGGGATGTTGTATGCATGGATTGGGCAAATAATTCAAATACCTCAGAAACAAGAAGCTTTAATATCTCTGATGAACCTCCTTATGTCTCTTTATATTCCCCTGAGAATGAAAGCGGGACAAACGAGACAACTGTTGAATTTACATATAATGCTTATGATAATTTTGCTCTGGCGGAATGTAAATTGTATATCAATGGGGAATATAATCAAAGCAATCAAACTGAGCTGATAAATGGATTGAACAATTTTAGTGTTAGTTTTGAGGAAGGAATATATAATTGGAGCGTTAGTTGTTACGATAACAAAGACAATAGTGCTTCAACAGGAAATGCAACCCTTTATGTTGATTTCACTAAACCAGAGATTGGCCTTCAGGCTCCTGCTCCTGAAGCCTATTTCACTGATTCGAAGATTAGTTTTTCTTATACACCAACTGACAACTATCAAGAGTTAAATTGCACTTTGTATGTTGACGGAATTGAGAATGATCATTCGGAAGTAATCAGCGGAAGCCAGTACGATGTTACCTTGACTGGATATAAAGACGGAGTTCATTATTGGAATGTGAGCTGCACGGATATTGGAGGAAATATCAATTATTCTGAGACAAGGAATTTTACTATAAACCAAACCCCTATTGTTGAGCCCATATCTCCATTAAATAATACACATACGAATCAGGACAATGTAATCATAGAATATAATGTAAGCGATAATGATGAGATTGGGAGTTGCAGCTTGTTCATTAATGGAAGTTTTAATCAGACTAATTCTACAGCGATATCAAAGGATCAGGTAAACAACTTTACACTTTCTTTCCCTTCAGAAGGAGAATATAACTGGTCAGTGGAATGCAACGATAGTGGGACATATAGCAATTCTAATGAATCTTATGTTTGGAATTTTATCGTAGATAGGACGGGTCCAAAAGTCTCATTAAACCATCCTGAGAATGACTATACAATTAACACTCCGCTCTACACATTTAATTGGACAGTTGAGGATAATTTCGCTACTGGGCTTCTCTGTAACATTACTATAAACGATAGCGTTAATGGGAGCAATATTGAAAGCAATAATGGAGCTCCTACCTTGTTTAATGTGACTGGACTAAGGAACGGAGATTTTAATTGGAGTGTTACCTGCGCAGACAATGCAACTAATACTAATACCTCTGAGACTTGGAATTTTACAGTACTTCTTATTCCTAGGGTTGACCTTACAAGCCCAGAAGACGGAGACGGTGATTTATTTCATGATGTAACATTTAAGTATATACCAAGTTTGGGGAGCGAGAATTTTATCAATTGCAGCCTTTGGTTAAATGGAGAGGAAAACGAAACAAGTTATGATATAACTGCTAATGCAGAGAATAACTTTACTGTTAATCTGCCTGATGGAAAATATGAATGGAATGTAAAATGTTATGACAGCAACAATCTTGATGGAATGGCTAAAGAGAACTGGACTTATTATGTGGATTCAGAAGTGCCTTATGATATAGAATTGTTATATCCTGAAAATGATTCTATTGTTGAAAGAAACAATGTATCCTTCAAGTTTATACCAAAGGATAAGGTTTCAGATGAGTTAAGCTGTGATATTTATCTAACTGATGAGGAATTCACTTATAAAATAGGGTCTGATTTGAATGCAACCAATGGAAGTGAATATGTCTATTATTCTGTTTTAGAAGATGGAAGTTATAATTGGAGCGTGGACTGCACTGATAAGGCAGGAAACTTTAATGTATCTGATACCTTTTACTTTGATGTTTTGGCGCCACCAAATGTTACTTTAGTTGCACCTGATAATGAAACCTGGTTCAATGAAACAGATGTGAATCTTACTTATTTTCCTTCAGATGACATACTAATAACTGGCTGTGCTCTATACATAAATGGGAGCTATGAGAAGTCGGCATCTTTTGTATTGAACAACCAGAACAATACCTTTGAGCTAAACGATATTTCACAGGGGGAATATCTATGGAGTGTAAAATGTTATGACAGCGATGGAAACAGTTTTATGCCTGTGAATAAGACTTTCTATGTGGATAATCAGACTCCTAAGATTTTCCTAAATCATCCAACTAATTCAGAAGAGCTGGACTCAAGCTCTGTAACGTTTAATTGGACTGTAAATGATAATCTTGCAAAAAAGCTTAGTTGCGACCTCTTGATTAATAATAGTCCCAAAGAAACGAATATAATGAGCAACAATGGAGAGCCGACTAACTTTACCATTGAAGGAATGGATGACGGAGATTATAACTGGAGCATTGTATGTAGGGACAATGCTCAGAATTCAAATCAAAGCAGCACTGAGGACTTTTCAGTGCAGGAGCCACCAAAGATAAGCTTAGGAGATCCTGTTGAAAATAATAGAAACAATTCTGTTAATATGACTCTGTATTTTACGGCAACAGACAACTCCGGTGAGATCTCGCAATGTGTCTTAATACTTAATTCATTAGAGAATGAAACTATATATAATGTTGAATCAGGAGTTGAGGCGAGTTTTGAATTAGAGAATCTGCCGAATGGAAGTTATTCATGGGATGTGAATTGTTCTGATCCTAACTCAAATTCTGATGTTAATGGAACACCAAAGACCTTCTATGTGGATTTGGAAGGACCTGATGTGCAGTTACATCATCCTTCAGATAACCAATTGTTCAACCAAGGGGATCTCTTGTTCAATTGGACTGCCACTGACTTTAATTCATCTGTGGAAATTAGCTGTGATTTATTCATAACGGATCCTAAAGGAGACATTATAAAAGAGAACATAACCAGCTTTTCGGGTCAAGTAAGCTCAACTTATATTGAGAATCTCTCAGATGGAGATCATTACTGGAATGTTAGCTGTACTGATGACTTGAATAATACTAATTATTCTGAAACATGGCGTTTCGTTGTCAATCAACCAGATCTTTATATTAATACTTCTTTGATTAGTTTCAATAACACTAATCCAAGAATTAACGAAACGATAAACATAACTGCAAATGTCTCCAATATCGGAGGCATTGATGCTATAAATGCTGAAGTAGAGTTTTGGGATGGAAGGCCAGATGATGGAGGAAGTTTAATAGGAAGCCAACAGAAGAATGTTGCTTATAATGACTTTGTCCTATTTTCAGTAGAATGGAATATTACTGAAGGGATGCATGAGATTTTTGTATCGGCTGATCCTTCAAATAGCATAAACGAACTTAAAGAGATAAATAATAATGCTACTAGGAACATATCTGTGTTATGGGTTGAATGGAATTCTCCTGAAAATGGAAGCATATTTAACTATGCTAATGTAGATTTTAACTTTACTTTACATGATTATACAGGCGGTACAATAAACTACTCTATATACAATAATGATGTTTTCACAGGAGATTATGGTGATGAGGTTGATAATGTATCAAAGAGCGTAAATCTTAACCTAGATGAGGGCATAAATAGAATAATCATAGAGGCATTGGATTATCTTAATAGAAGAACAAATTCAAGCGAGCTTCAGATTACAATAGATACGAATGCTCCAACAAGCGAGATATTGACCCAGAATGGGAGTTGGTTCAATCTCTCTGCCCCAAACATTAGCATCAGGATAACTGACAACATAGATAATGTGCTGAACTACACCTTATACATCAATGATATTTACGAGAATCAGGGGGAAATAGGAAATAACTCTATTGAGAACATTACTTTAAGCACCAAATTGGATGGAAAATACAACTTAATATTAGAAGGAGAAGATGACGCTGGCAATAAGAGAAACAGTTCATTAATTACAATCTATATTGATACTGAAAAGCCGACGATTGAGCTGAATTATCCTCCTGACGATGAGAACTTCTCTAGTTCAGAGGTAAGCTTAAACTATACCGCATATGATAACCTTGCCTCTGCAGCAGAGTGTTATATAACATTGGATGGAGAAAACACTTCTCTTAATAGCGTCAATATAGGAGAAGAGAATTCTTATATAGCTACTGGCTTGAAAGAGGGGAAGCATTTTTGGAATGTTACATGTTTTGATGAGGCAAACAATATCAATACCTCTGAGACTAGAAGCTTTGATGTTTTCTTTCCACCAATAATTGAGATAATATCGCCTGAGAATCTTAGCTGGAGTAATGAAAGCACTAATACATTTAGGTTTAATGTGAGTGATGAAACCGGAATAGAGAATTGCTCTATAATCCTTAATGGGGAAATCAATGATACAAATTATAATGTAATGAATAACAGCGAAAATTCCTTTGTTGTTTCTGGGATGAACAGAACGAATATATGGCAGATTGAGTGTTATGACAACACTTCATATCATGCTTATGCGATTAGCCCTGAAATGGTTTTATATGTTGACTTGGTTGAGCCAAGCAGCACTATTACTACTTCTAATCATACATGGTTTAATTCCAATCCCTCCATCTCTATAATCTTGAATGACGATATGGCAAATATTATCAACTATACGATATATGTGAATGATTCGTTTAATTCAAAAGGGACCGTGTTAAATAATTCAGAAGAAATCATTAGTCTTTTAGGGCTAAATAATGGCAAGTATGAAGTAAAGGTTGAGGCAATGGATAATGCGTTGAATGCCAAGAATTCCTCATCAATAATAATTTATTATGATAGCTTGGCTCCTTCGATAAACCTCCTATATCCTGATAATGAAACAAGCCTTGATACTGATTCGACTGAATTAAATTTCACGGTTGAGGATAACATGGCCAATCGCCTTATTTGTAATATTAGTTTGGATGGAGAGATTATACAAGATAATGTAGAAGTTATAAACGGGAGCGAGAAGAATATAAGTGTAAATGATTTGAAAGGTGGAGCTCATTACTGGAATGTAAGCTGCATTGATAATGCAACAAATATAGGATTGAGCGATACATATGTTTTTTATACTCCTTATCCTGATTTGAATGTAAATTCATCAAATATATTCTTCAGCGATGACTCTCCAAGTCAGGGTTCTATTGTTAATATTACTGCCACTGTTTTCAATGTTGGAGGAGGGGATGCAGAAGACATAACTGTTCAGTTCTGGGAGAATGAGATAGGACAAAATCAGATTGGCAATAATCTGACTATAAATCTATCAAACGGGGAATCTAAAAATGTAAGCGTTGATTATACAGCGAAGTTAGGCACTAAAGAGATATTTGTTATAGTAGATCCAAGCGATGAAATTATAGAAGAGAATGAAACCAACAACAATGCCTCTAAAGAGATAACGGTAGAGTTCTGGCATTATGCGGGTGGGAAAACCAATGACACTATAACACTTGAGGATAGCGAGCTTGAATGGATATATCAATGGAGGGTTTTGAATTCCACAGGCAGCAATATCTTTGTTGTTGATTATGATGCAAGCATCAGCTGGGATAACCTTCAGGCTTTTGGAAGGGATATTTCAGGTAATCAAAGATATGAGGATTTTGGAGAACTTGATGAAAGGCTAAATTCCTCTGATTATTTTGACTCTGTTAATTCAACATATCTTGATAATGGCGTGCCTAAAGAAACGATTAATAAGGATATATATGGAAAGAAGATTATTAACATTCCTGTAGTGAATAGCACAAATTCTACAAGCTTCAAGACAGGTATTTTGTGGGACTATGGAGATGGAGGAACCACTTATTCTGGAAGCCAAGACGTTGTGTTTTTATCTATTGTAAACAAATCCCAACAGGGTTATAACGAGACAAGAGATTTTGAGATTCGGATACCTGCTACATTAGGAAAGCTATCAGGCCCTGATATGGATAAGGTTGCCTTCTATACCGAGATAAAGTAAAGGAAAAAATACAGATTTTTATTTGCTGCTCTGGAATAATTATTTTAAACCTTCAATAGCATTAGAATTGATTTCTATTCCAATAATGTAAGCAATAGATGAATCCAAGCAGAAGAAAAGAAAAATAAACCAGACTTCAAGAAATTTAAGAGATAAATTATTTAACCTTCTTTAACATTTCTTCTTAATTCAAGCATCAAAACACAAAACTCATTCTTTTAATTCTAAGCAAAAAAATCTCTATCAAGCCATACAAAAAGCCAAAATTTATATATTAAATATTAAAAGAGACATATTAATATGTATAAATATGGTTTTTGGTTGAAAAAATGACTTTTAAAGAGGGGAGTTCTAGGGTTTCTGAAGAATTCAAAAAGAGTATCACATCTAAAATCAACAGAATTCAACAGATTTTAACAAAAAAGAGGCGGCCTCAAGGATGAGCAAGAAGAAAATCACCATGACTATAGATGAGGAAATTTTTCTTAAGTTCAAGAAACTATGCAATGAGAATGCTATGAAAGTTTCCTCTAAAGTAGAACTTATGATGAGAGATTTCAACAAGGAGAAAGAGAAGAAATAATATGAACATGAAAAAGCCATATTGGATAGGACAAATGAAGATTAGTTTAATATCTTTAATGCTGATAATTAGCTTTGCAGCTCTGGTAAGTTCTAGCTCTCCTCAGCTTGATAATGAAACACATCACATTGGTGACGAAGTAAATATAACTATTGAGAAGTTCTCAAATGATAATATAACTATTAAAAGCAATAATAATTCAGAAAGATGTATAAATTTAAACTTGTCGAATATTACTCTAAAGAATGAAGAGGCCGGATTGAATGAGACAAGAATTGAAGCTGAGAATTTATCAGGAGTAAATGAATTAATACTTAATAGCACAGAAGAAAGCAAGCCGCCTGAGCAAACAGAAAAGGAGAACAATATAACATTAAATTCATCGAAAAAAGAGATAAGCCATAACATCTCAGTCAAAACAGACAAAGAAATATATCAGCTTGGAGAAGCGGTTGAAATAACTATCAATTGCTCTTTAGAATATGATCTTATTATATCCAACAAAGACAAAAGATATTTTTCTTTTTCAAATGAAAATATTATGATTTTTAAGCCTCAAGATGAAGGTAAATATCAAATCACGCTTATCACAGATGAAGAAAGCAGGGACTACACCGCTTCTTTTGAGGTAGTAAATAATATGAGTTCTGAGGAAAAGAAACCTCCTGTCAAGACTTCACCTAATAAAAAACCAAATTCTATAGACTCCAATTCAATAGAAGTTAAGATAAAGAACAGCAAAGATAAGAATAGCTTTCTTCAGGCAGAGATATTTGAAAAGAAAGATTCAAACAAACTAAGAACCGATTCAAATTCAGAAAGAAAGAACATTAGATTCTTCCCAGATGTAAAGAACATCAAAATGGTTGAATTAGAGGATTTAAATATTCAAACAGAAATAGAGTTTGGACTTGAATCTGTTCCTTTAGATAAGGTAAGAAAACACAATAAGAACTTCATCTCCTCATTTGCTGTGAATCCTGAAAGCATTAACTTCACAAAAGGAAGCCTTGTTAAGGTGGCTGAAGGCAAAGAGTTGTATAAATGCAAAGATTGGAACTTCTCTCAACAGGAATGTCTAGGAGAATGGGAAAAGGTTATGGACTTAATCCCAGGAAAAGAATACAACATATCTCTGTATCCGGGAGATCCGGCATACGCAGAAACAGGACTTGCATCTATAAACACGAATAAATCAACATATCACCCGGGAGAAGAGGCGGAGATTACTATCGTGCTTCTGGATAAGGATGGTTTCTTGGTTGGAGATGCAGATGTAGATTTGAGAATTATCTCACCAGATAATAATTCATATTATTATTCAAGCAATTACAATAATGAAAGCAGGATTGTTGAAGAGAACAAGGGGATTTATACTGTAATTTTCAAGGATACATATGTTGAAGGAAACTATCTGATGCATGTTGAAGCTGTTGGAGATAATTTGAATAACACGATGGACTCTTATTTTGAGGTTGCAGAATACTATGAGTTTGACATCCTGAGAACAATGCCACATACGATTGATCCGTTCAATGGACCTTTTAATGCCGTTATCGACATAATCTCATACACAAATGCAACTAGCTTTGATTTTACTGAGACATTGCCTTCAAACTTTAAAATATATGAAGCAGAGGGGGCAGCTATAAGAAAAGGCG